>JACYMC010000132.1 GCA_015272195.1 Candidatus Sericytochromatia bacterium | reverse complement strand
CAGCGAAGGAACACAGACGATGACTCAAGCGTGAGACGGCTTGTTCAGAGGCTACCGAGTTCAGTAAAAACCCCCGAAATATACCCTACACCTTATGTGAACGCACCTTTGTGAGAAATGCGGGTTAGGGGACAACTTGTGAAGGAGGGAGGCGTGAATGGATACATTCACAGCCACGTACCATTCAGTTTGAAGGTGGCCAGTTTGGTTTTGGTAGTCTGCTTTGGAGTGCAGATGATATGCGCATCCTGCTGCTTCGCTATGATGTCAGACCGCCTGCGAGCCTCTCTCATCGTAAATCTGAAGTTCTCGATCTCGATGGCAAACTCCTCAACGAGTTTGTGTTAGCAGACGCTAATTTGAATGCCCGAAAAAATATTACGCACCCGAACTATCCAAACCTGATTCTGGACTTTGAACATCGCGCAAGCGATATCAACTTTCAAGTTTGCACATTCACAACAGGCACCTGTTTTTTTGATCAAAATCTCAAAGTCGAAGATCTCATCTGGGTCGGTTCAAAAGCAGAAGCACCTTGACGAGAGTCGTAATGTGTCAAGGCCGCCGTTAAATCCCCAGCCTGGTAGATTTTCTTGCGATATTAAGACTCTCTGTAGTTTTAAAGTTTCAAGAGGCACATAAGCCAGCTGCCATCTCAAGAGTTTCCTCGCTGTGGCCTCAATTCTGCGGTAAGGTCACCCGCTGAATGCGGTTGCGGCTGACCACTTCCACATCCAGGTCTTCGGGTTTGACCCCCTCGTCACCATACATGGCCACCCGCAGCTCAGCGTTAAACTCAGGTAGAATCTCCAGCTGGCTCCACGAAAGCTGACGCGGGCCCACCGGAGTCTGAGCCACCACGGCAATCGAATAGCTGCCCGGATGAAAGCGGGCCGGCACAGTGATTTCGCTGCGCCGCGGCAGCACCTCGGCTTTGGCATAGACCAGATTGCTGCGAATGATTTCAAGCTCCAGGCGACTCAGCATGGCACCAGCACCCATCAGCTGCTGCACCTGAAAAGGGCTGAGGTTGGGATCGGTCAGAGCAGGCGCAAAAGCCACCTGAAAAATCAGGTTCTGGGGACCTTTGCTGCCGGGACCAAACTCCAGTTCAGGCCCTTTGGTGCCCGGGCCAAAATCAAGATTAACGCCCTTGGAGCCCGGCCCAAAGGTCAGCTGAAAGCTGTCAGACACCAGATTGCCGTCAGGCAATTCGATGACCTCCAGCGGTGGCAAATTGACGGGCTGCGGGGTGGGGGTTACAAAAGGGCTCGGGCTGACAAATGGACGTGGGCTAGCATACGGTGTGGGCGTCACACTGGACGGTGGCGTCGGAGATGGGCTGATGGGTGTGGTGATCGGGCAGGCGCTGAGCAGAAGGCCCAGGGTCAGGCAAGCAGTAACAAAAGAATATTGTTTAGGTTTCACGGTTTAACAGGGCCTCCATGTTTTCAGGTTGAAGCAGCCAGAGCGTGCGCAGCTCCCGGTAACGCTCCAGTTTGATCAGCTCTTTCACGGCATCGGCATCAAAATCCATGGCCTTGACCAGGGCGGCTGCGGCATCCTGAATCAACTGCTGTTCTGGAGACGCATCATACTCCATCAGGCACAGGCCGGCCTTCATAAACCAGGTCAGCCAGTTGGGCTGCAAAAGCAGATTGCTGTGGATCAGGACGCGGGCCTGTGAAAAAAGTTTCAGTTTGCCATGCACATAGGCATAAAAAAAGACGGCCTCCTGCATCGGCTTATCGGGCAGGGGATGACGATGGGCCTGTGAAAGCACCTGTTCATAACCGTGAAGAGCCACTTCAAAAAAACCGCGTATTTTGGCCTGCATCATATCTGTGCCAGTGGATTTTTTTAACCACAGGGTCCAGATCTTTTTCAGGCGTTCCTGACGGGGAGAGGGCTTAAACCTGGGCTGCAGACGCAGCAGATTCAGCAGCGCATCCCCCAGATGGTAGGCGCAGCGGGTGTGCTCATCAATGCAGAAGATGTTTCGAGGGGCCAAAGCCAGGCTCTGCTCAAACCAGTCAAAAGCCTCCAGATAGGCCTCCAGGGCGGCGGGCAGATCTTTGTACTGTACGCGCAGACCCGCCTGAAAGGCCAGAATGCCCAGATGCATGAGGTTATGGGCCCGTTCAGCGTCATTTTTGCAGTTTTCGAGTGCCAGATGAAAGGCGTGACGGGCAAAGTCTTCCTGCCCGGAAATCAGGGCAATTTTGGCCGTGCGCTCCTGCAGCTCCAGCACTTCGTTTTCGAAGGTGGGAGCCTGTTTGAGCAGGCCAAGGGCCTCTTCGGTTTCGCCCTCCATCACCAGGGCCCGCAGCAGATCATCAAAATGGCTGCGACTGGTGGCCTCCTGATAACGCTGACGGAGCTGATCCAGACGGCTTTGCTGGGCAGCGATTTTGAGGTTATCGCGCACGGCAAACTCCAGATCACTGGGCACGCGTTTATACGTCAGCAGCAGTTCGGTTTTTTCAGCAGCGCTGAGTTTGAGTACCTGGGCCATCATGTCCAGCAGGTGCACGCCGGGGCTCTTGACACCTTTTTCGATCAGCGAGATATAGGTTTCAGAGCAGCTGACCTCCGGATCAAGGGCTTTAAGCGCCTGAATCAGGTTTTTCTGGGTTTTCAGACCGTTCTCTTTGCGCTTGCTGCGTAGAAACTGACCGGCCTCAGCAAACTCAGGAGGGCTGGACATGATAAACACCTGTTGCTTTCTGCGTGATTTTGTTTTACTATTTTGTAAACGCTATCTGATTTCATGGTACTGTATTTAAAGCCGTCTGCCAAGACAACACTTTGTGATGATGCCCCAAAAGAGGAAAACACTGTGAATAAATCTCTCCACACGTCTTCTGCCCGCAAAGCCCTGCTGATGCTGAGCCTGAGCTTTGGCCTTTTATTGGCCTGCTCCAGTCCGGATGCAACGCCCACAAGTCCCAATCAACCCTCACCTTCAGGCACGGCGATGCCAAGTGCCGAACCTACTGCTGAACCCACAGCTGAACCCAGCGCTGGGCCTGAACCGACCGCCGCGCCCACTGCCGCGCCTTCGGCGGAACCCAGCCCCACACCCGCGCCCACCAGCAGCCCGGGCAGCACCCCTTCCATTTACGATTACCGCGAAAACTTTTTTCAGAACTACAAGATCAATCCCTTTGTGGAGGCGGCCACTGACCCCCTTTCAACCTTTTCGGTGGATGTCGATACAGGCTCGTATACCCTGGCCCGCAGCTATCTCAACCAGGGCCTGCTGCCCCCGCCAGCAGCCATCCGGCCGGAGGAGTTTATCAACGCCTTTCGCTATGACTATGCCCAGCCCCTGAGCGGGGCTTTTGCCCTGCAAACCGCCCTGGGCCCTTCTTACTTTGGCACCGAACAGACCCGCCTGCTCAAAGTGGGCCTGCAGGGCCGCGAGATTCTGAGCAACCAGCGCAAACAGGCCGTGCTGACCCTTCTGATCGATGTCTCAGGCTCCATGAACCGTGAAAACCGCCTCGGACTGGTCAAGCAAAGCCTGAACCTGCTGCTGAATGAATTACGCCCGGATGATCGGGTGGCCATTATTACCCTGGGTACCGACGCCCGGATGCAGCTGGACTACACCCCTGCCGGCCAGCGGGCCCTGATTCAGCAGGTGATCGACAATTTGCGCCCGGAAGGCTCCACCAATACCGAAGCCGGGCTCAAGCTGGCCTATCAGGCCGCCAAAGGCGCCTTTGTGCAGGGGGCCGAAAACCGCATTATTCTCTGTTCTGACGGAGTCGTCAACATCGGCGAGCGCGGCCCTGAGAGCCTGCTGGCCCTGGCCCGCAGCGAAAGCCAGCAGGGCATCAGCCTGACCACCCTCGGTTTTGGCCTGCAGGGCTTTAACGACTACCTGATGGAGCAGCTGGCCAACCAGGGTGACGGCTATTATGCCTATATCGACACCCTGGCCGAGGCCCAGCGCGTGCTGGTGCGCCAGCTGACCAGCATGCTGCAGGTGATTGCGCGGGATGTCAAAATTCAGGTGGCCTTTGACCCGGAGCTGGTCGATCAGTACCGCCTGCTGGGCTATGAAAACCGCGATATCGCCGATGAGGATTTTCGCAACGACAATATTGACGCTGGCGAGGTGGGCTCCAACCACAGTGTGACCGCGCTCTACGAGCTGCGCTTTAAGCCCGATCTGCGCCAGAACGGCGAGATCGCTACAGTATCGGTGCGTTACCAGGATGCCGCCGATCAGCAGATCAAAGAGTTCAGCGAAAGCGTGCAGGCCGATCAGCTGCGCAATTTTACGGCCAGCAGCGAAGCCTTTAAGCTGGCCACCGCCGTGGCTGGCTTTGCCGAACTGCTGCGCGACTCCCTGTTTATTGCCGGGCGCAGCTTTGACGATATTCTGGAGCTGATTGACAGCCTCAGCCCCAATACCCGCCAGCGGGCCGACGTGCAGGAGCTGCGGCGCCTGGTCGAAACCGCCAAACGCCTCAAAAACCCACGCCCGGCGGTCGATTTTGCCACCCTGCTGAGCCAGAGCGAAAACCCCCGCGAACTGAGCAACTGGCAGAACTACCTGCTGCAGCAGCTGGGCGGCAACGCCTCACAACAGCCTTAAACATGCAGGCGGCTGAGGCCAATGCGCTGGCGCTGGCCTGCCGCCGCGCGCAGCGCTACGCTGAAGCCCTGCAGTATGCTGAGCTGGCTGTGCGGCTCAGCCCGGCGCATCCAGGCTACCTGGCCAATCTGGGCAATGCCCTGCGCGAGGCCCGCCAGCCGGAGGCTGCCCTGGCGGCTTATGCCCAGGCGCTGAAACTTCTGCCCGCCGGCCAGCCCGGCCATGCCGAAATTCAGTTTAACCGGGCCCTGGCCCTGCTGATGCTGGGCCGCCACGCTGAAGGCTTTGCGGCCTTTTTATGGAAGCGTCAGACGGCCAACGAGCCGCCGGCGCCTGTGACGGCCCCCCGCTGGCAGGGCGAGAACCTTAGCGGCCACCGCCTGCTGCTGCAGGCCACCGAAGGCTATGGCGACACCCTGCAGATGCTGCGCTTTATTCCTGGTCTGGCCAGGCAGGGTGTGCAGGTCAGCCTGTGCTGCGCACCGGCTTTGCTGCCGCTGCTGCAGCCCATGCATGCGCAGCTGGGCCTGCACAGCGTTTTCAGCCCGCACAGCCTGCCTGCCCCAACCGGGAACGTCTGGAGCGAGGTCTACAGCCTGCCCCATTTCTGCCATGCCACTGATCAGCTGCCCTGGCTGGAACCCTATCTGCCCCGCCTGGCCATCCCACCCGCCTATGCCCTGCCAGCGGGTGGTCCCCGTTTTGGCCTGGTCTGGGCCTGCCATCCACAGGCGGCCAGCGCGACCCGCCGCAGCTGTGAACTGCAGCAGCTACAGCCTTTACTGCAGGCTTTTCCGGGGCAGTTTTACAGCCTGCAGACAGGTGATGCAGCCGTCGAAGCGCTGGCGCTGCCGGCAGCCATCCGGCCCCGCCCACTGCCTTTTGCCTTAAGCGATTTTGCCGCCACAGCAGCCGTGCTGCAGCAGCTGGATCGCCTGATCACGGTCGACACGGCCAGCGCCCATCTGGCGGGCGCGCTGGGCTGCCCCGCCGAACTGCTGCTGCCCTTTGCCGCCGACTGGCGCTGGGGCCTGTCGGACAGCGCCCCCCAATGGTATGGCAGCCTGCGCCACTGGTGGCAGCACACGCCAGGGGACTGGCAGGAGCCTGTCAATGCGTTAATCAAGCCCCTGATGATGGCGTAAAAACGCCCCAAAACTCAGCGTCTGGTGCTGGCTTCCGCGCGGCTGGCGCGATCGGAGATCAGCAGAGCGTTAGAGCGCTCGATGCACTCAGAGCAAATGTAGACCGGGGATTTGGAGTTGACCTTGCCCACCACCAGCAGGTCCACGTCGGCTTCGTTTTTGCCGCAAAAAGAGCAGGAGGGTTTTTCGATCAGCATAATGGTGGCCTGAACCTGATCGGCATCCGGGTTCAGTTCAAACAGCTGGTCCACAGTGACATTGAGCGCATCACAAAGCTTGGTCAGGGTTGAGAAAGAAACCCCTTTGGACTTGCCGGTTTCAAGTTCACTGAGGGCCTTCTGAGAAATCCCGGTCATTTTGGAGAGATCGGTCTGGCGCAGATTGCGCTGCTTGCGCAGGGTGGAGAGGTTACAGGTGACTTTGCTCATGGCTGCATCTCTCTAAAAACCGGTATCGCCGTCGCCGTCAGACTCGCTGTAAAATGCTGCATCGTCTTCAAATTCATCCTGATCATCGTAATAGTCATCATCCATTGCGTCATCGAGGCCATTATCCAGAAAGCCGTCGTCCTGCTCGGCATCACTCTCATTCAGACTCTGGGATTCTTGCTCGGCAGTCTCCAGCAGTTCATTCAAAGGCGTATCCGAAGCGTCGGATATATACGATAATGGTTTTTTATTCACGTTTTGATTGGCTTGCACGTGCTTTTACCTTGATTTAAATGCGGGTGGGCTTTTGAATTTAACGTTTACGTTATATATTCATTATACTGACCCAAAATCAGAATTCAAGTCCCCCAGCTGAAATTTTGCCTGTGTTATGATGACCCTAACGTTTTATACAGCCGCTTCTGCCGGAGGAAAACATGCCGTCCGCCCCCGATGCCCCTGCGCCACGTCGCAAAGGCCCTCCCCTTCAGCTGGTGATCATGCTGGCCATCGTCGGCTCGCTGATGCTGATCACCTGGCTCAAACTGTCTTCACCGGTGTTTACCGAGGGCCAGAAAGCCCGCAACACCGCCCTGTACTTTATTGAAGCCATTGCCCAGGCCCCCATCGAAAAAACCGGCCAGGAACTGCACCCTGAGGTGCGCCGGCACTTTAACCGTGATACCCTGCCCAAACGTTTTCAGGAGCTGGGCCTGCAGAGCCCCAACCTGACCATTGTGGCCTGGCATGACGAACGCCACGTCCAGGAGCCGCTGGAATGGCGCTGGCGCGTGGACGTGCGCAATGCAGAACAGGTGGATGTGCCCATGCTGGTTTCGGTGCGTATGCCCGAGCAGATGAGCCTGAGCCGGCGCTGGCGCATGTACTCCCTGTGCCGCCCGGATCTGGATCTGCGCCGCAAAAGCTGGGAAGCCCTCAGCCAGGGCGAAGCGCTGGCTGAAGTGCGTGCCAGCGGCTTTGAAGCGGATCAGAACGCCGCCTGGCCCCTGGTGGGCTACGATCCTCTGCAGATCAGCATACCAGGTACCGATGGCCGTCAGCTGGTGCTGGCCTGGTCAGCCACCCCGGCAGAACAGCTGAACTGCGATTATACCTTGCAGGCCCAGCGCCTGCAGGCGGCAGAGTAAGCACAATGCAAATCCCCAGCCCTGAGCTGCTCAATCACTTGCGCCAGGCCGTAAAGCTGCTGCCGGAAGCCGCTGCGCTGCAGCTGCATCTGGCCACCCTGCTGCTGCAGCTGCCCGACACAGAAAGCGCGCGGGAAGCCGCCGGCCTGCTGGCGTCTCAGGTCAAGGCAAACCCACACCCCGACAGCCAGCTGTTGCTGGCCCAGGCTTATTTTCAGCAAGGCAAGCATTCCGCCGCCCGCGTGATTCTGGAGCAGCTCAGCGCGCCAGAAGTACACGCCGCCGTCCAGCTACTCCTGGCACGGGTCTGTCTGGCCAGCGGTGATTTGCCGGCAGGCCAGAAGGCTTACCGCGCAGCCCTTGAAGCAGATCCTTCCCGGGCTGACACGCAGCTGGCCCAGGGTCTGCTGCTGCAGGTCTCGCTGAGTCTCGAAAGCGCGCCTCAGACCGAAGCACCACCCGCCGCAGATCCTGCCATCATCAAGGATCTGCCGCCCGCCGTGCCCCAGTCGCAGACCATTTCTCAACTGCTGCAGGCCGAGGGCCGCCAGGGTGTGATCGCCCGCCGGCCAAGTCTGACCTTTGCTGACGTAGGCGGACTCGACGAAGTCAAAGAAGCCCTTGCCATGAAGCTGATCCGCCCACTGCAGCAGCCCGAGCTGTTTCAGGCCTATGGCAAAAGTGTCGGCGGCGGCCTGCTGATGTACGGCCCGCCGGGCTGCGGCAAAACCTATCTGGCCCGCGCTGTGGCCGGCGAAGTCGCTGCCAGCTTTTACAGCGTGGGACTCAACGAGATTCTGGACATGTGGCTGGGCCAGAGTGAACGCAATCTGCACGCGCTGTTTGAACAAGCCCGCGCCAACCGGCCGGCGGTGCTTTTCTTTGACGAAGTTGACGCCCTGGGTGCGAGCCGCAGCGATCTGCGCCAGAGCGCCGGGCGGCAGCTGATCAACCAGTTTTTAACCGAGCTCGACGGTCTCGAAAGCAACGAGGGCATTCTGATTCTGGCGGCCACCAACGCTCCCTGGCATCTGGACGTAGCCTTTCGCCGTCCGGGACGCTTTGATCGTCTGCTCTTTGTGCCGCCACCGGATCAACCCGCCCGCGAAGCCATTCTGCAGCACCTGCTGCTGAGCAAACCCACTGAAAAGCTGGATATCAAAACCCTGGCCAAAAAGAGTGCCGGCTTTTCGGGAGCTGATCTGCGAGCCTGGGTCGATCGCACCCTGGAGCACAAGCTGCAGGAAGCCCTGCGCAGCCAGCAGCTGGCCCCCCTGACCCAGAAAGATCTGCTCAAAACGTTGAAAAATCAGCGCCCCAGCGTGCTGGACTGGTTCAGTACGGCCCGCAACTATGCCCAGTATGCCAACCAGAGCGGTCTCTATGACGAGCTGCTGCAATACCTCAAACAGCAGTGAAACGCCCCCAGTTTGACCGCATTCAGCTGCTGCTGGAACAGCGTCGCCACGCCCAGGCCCGCAGCGAGCTGGAAGCCCTGCTGCTGGAACGGCCTGAAGATCCGCTGCTGCACGCCCTGCTGGTGCATGCCCTGCTGGAAAACAACAGTCCGTCAGCCCTTGCCGCGGCGGAGCGCCATGCGCATCAGGCCCTGCGCAGCGCACCGGAAGCCCCTTTTTGCCATTATACGCTGGCCCTGGTCAGACAGAGTCAGCAGCAGTACGGCGCAGCGGCAGAAGCCCTGCAAGTTGCCCTGGCCCAGGATCCGCAGGCTGCAGACTACCATGCCCGCCTGGGACTGGTTCAGTTTCTGCGCCAGCGCCTGCCCGAAGCCCTGCGCTGCGCTGAAGCCGCCCTGCAGCTAGAGCCAGAGCATACGGACGCCGCCAATCTGCGCAATATGATTTTGCTGCAGCAGGGGCAGACTGACAAAGCCAGCGCGGGCTTACAGCCCCTGCTGCAGCGGGAGCCTGACAATGCCCGCCTGCACAGCAGCCGGGGCTGGATCTTGCTGGACCAGGGCCAGTGGCAAGCTGCCCGTCAGCCTTTTGAAGAAGCCCTGCGGCTGGACCCTGAGCTGAACTGGGCCCGCGAGGGCCTGATCGAAAGCCTGAAATCCCGCTGGCTGCTCTACCGGCTGGTGCGCCGCTACCAGCGCTGGCTGGGACGCTTTCGGCCCGCCGGGCAATGGGGCCGGGTGCTGCTGATTGTTCTATTGCTCCAGCTCAGCACCCGCCTGGCAGGGCAGGCCGGTGCCGAACAGTTGATGCTGGGTCTGGTTTTGCTCTATCTGGGCTTTGTTTTACTGACCTGGCTGGCAGATCCGCTCTGCCTGCTGGCACTACGCCTACACCCCCAGGAGCAGCGGCTGCTCAGTGCCGCTGAGCGCCAGCGCAGCAGTCTGACAGCCGGGCTGCTGATGCTCTCCCTGGGCTTTGCCCTGCTGGGCTTCTGGCAGAACGCCTTCTGGCTGGGGGCGATTTTTTGCCTGGCCCTGCTGATTCCGCTCAATCTGGCACTGGAGCAGTCCAGGAGCAGTCCACAACACTACCCGGCCTTGCTCTACAGCGGCCTGCTGGGCAGCCTGGCTCTGGGCAGTCTGCTCAGCGGGCTGAGCGGCTTCACACAGCTGTGCGGCCTGCTGGCCCTGGCCTTTGGCCTGGGCTGGGCTGCCTTTTTATGGCTCAGTGGGCTGTGGCTGCTCAAAAGCAGAGCCTGAGTGCTCCGGCCGCCAAACAGGTTATAATACTTCCAGAGGACGAGATGGCAAACGCGTTGAACACTTCTGAAGCCCCGCCCGAACTGGGTCTGGCACAATTTTTTACACCCGCTCTGCGTTCCTGGCTGGTCAATTATCTCTTGCCCGACAGCCTTGCGCCTGAAATGCGCTACGCCCTGCTGGAGTTGCGCTATGAAAAAATGCCTGAAGATCTGCACAAAGCCGCCGCCATGCGCGACTTTTTAAAGCGCGAAATGAGCCAGCTGGCTGCCTGCCAGACAGCAGAGGCAGCCAGCCGTTTACTGCAGCTCTGCGAGCAGATTGTACAGCTCTATCTGTTACAGCACCCGGCTGAGGGCACCGAGCTGGAGCACCTGAATCAGCTCTTGCCACCTGGGATTTCATTCAGTCTGGTTTCAGGCCGCCTGCTGTTCGAGCCCGCGTTGTATTTTCAACCGCACAATCTCTACGATCAGGAGCAAACCCTGTTTGCCCACCCCCCTTTATCTGCTACAAGGCTAACAGACAAAGGGCCGGCAGCCCATGCTAAAATGCCTCTGGCGCTGAGCCGTTCAGACCGCACTTCAGATGATGCTTCCGCCCCAGCCCAACAGCAAGCTGAAAGCCCTCAGACCTTACAGCAAGCGACTTCAGCGCCCGATGTGCAGCCTGTCAGAGAAGCGGCAACAGAGCCTGCGGCACCTGAACCTTTGCCCCGTCATCAGCGCCTGCGCCAGATTCGCGAACGCCGCCTGCAACTTTTAAAAGAATGGGAGTCCTGAACATGTCACGTCTTGCCGCCCTGCACCGCCAGTCTCAGCCCCTTTATGGCTTTGTCTACAAATATTTTGAAAAGCTTACGCCCGAGCAGATTCCTGAGCTGCGCTATGATTTTGTGATGACCCCTTCAGAAGTATATAAACTGGCCCGCGAGGTGCTGCAATCGGTTGAGGAGTTGCTCAAAAGTGCCCGCGACGAAGATGAGATCATGGACCTCTGGGCCCACCGTGAAATGGTGCTGCAATGCCTGGTGGTGCTGACCAATATCCCCTTAATGTACGAACCGCTACAGCAAAACAATCTGCTGGAAGCTGCCGTGGCCCTGCGCGACAGCACCCTGGAGCATTTTTCGCAGAAGGCCGTTGAAGACCCCGAGGTGCTGCAGGCCATTCAGACCGGCACACTGGATCAGGAAATCGAAAAACGCCGCCAGGCCGACGCCCTGTACAACTCTAAACCGCTGTTTGAGCGCCATCGCTCCCTGGTGGTTGATCCTGAGGGCGTCACCTTTGAAGAAATTCCCGACAGCTTTTGAGGAAGATGCCGATGTCCTGTGAAAACGCTCTGATTTATCTGGATTACCACGCCACCACCCCGCTGGACCCCCGCGTCCGTGAAGCCATGCTGAACGCCCTGGACAGCTTTGGCAACCCCAGCAGCGATCACTGCTTTGGCGACCGGGCCGACCGGCTGGTGCGCCAGGGCCGCAAGCAGGTGGCCCAGCTGATCAACGCCCCCCAGGCCAGCGTGTACTTTACTTCAGGCACCACCGAAAGCATCAATCTGGTGCTGCAGGGCTACGCCCGCCAGCAGTTTAAAGGCCAGCCCCTGCGCTACGGCGTCCTGCCCCTGGAGCACAAAGCCGTGCTGGACACCTGCCGGGCCCTGGGCGAGCAGGGCCTGGTGCAGACCCATTATTTTGCGGTAGATGACTGTGGCCGGCTGGATTTGGCCGCAGTCGAGGCCGAACTCGAAGCCGGGCTGGATCTGCTGGTGGTGATGGGGGCCAACAACGAAATTGGTACCGTATACCCCGTGCAGGCCCTGGCCGAACTGGCCGGACGTTATGGCGTACCCTATTTCTGCGACGCCTCCCAGTATGCCGGCAAGCAGCCGCTCGACTTTAAAGGCTGGGGGCTGGGCTTTGTGGCCCTGACCGGCCATAAAATGTACGGCCCGCAGGGCTGTGGCGCTTTATTTGTACGCAGCGATCTGAGCCTGCAGCCTTTGATTTATGGGGGCGGCCAGCAGCGCGGCCTGCGGCCGGGCACCTATAACGTGGCCGGAATTATGGGCCTGGGCACGGCCTGCGCTCTGCGCCAGGCCGAAATGACAAGCGACGAGGCCCGGCTGGCCAGCCTGCGCGATCAGCTCCTGCAGCGCCTGCACAGCGGCATTCCGGGGCTGGTGCTTAACGGTGATCCCGAGCAACGCCTGGCGGGCAACCTGCACCTCTCGCTGCCGGGCATCTGCAACCAGGCCCTGATGCGCCTGGTGCGCGAACAATTGGCCATCTCAACGGGCTCGGCCTGCTCTGCAGGCAAAGCCTCGCACGTGCTGCAGGCACTGGGCTTGCCGCCTGAACGCATTCAGGGCGCTGTACGCCTGGGGCTGGGCAAGTTCAATCAGCCCGAAGAGCTGGAGCGGGCCGCAGACATTCTGATCGGCGCCTGGCAGGCCCTGCAGACCCAGGCCGCCTGAAGGGCCTGCCCCATGCCAAGCACTGCCAGCCACAGCGCGCCTGCAACAAGCGTTCAACGGCTGGCCAGCGCCCCCTCACCCTGGCTGCGCTCCCCGGCCTGGGACGGCTTCTGGCTGCTTTCGGGCCTCTGGTTGCCTGTACTGCTATTGCTGCTGCCCGACGGGCCGGCCCAGCTGCTGATTCTGGGCCTGACCCTCTGCGGCTGGCTGGCGCACCGCTTTGCCAGCGTCTGGCTGGCCCTGAGTGCTGCAGCGTACCGCCCAGTGCTGCAGGCCCGGCCAGGCTACTTTTGGGGTCTGCCGCTGCTGCTGGGCGCCAGCCTGCTGCTCGTGGTCTTTGGCCCTGACAGCCTCTGGCCCGGCTCGCGCCTGCAGCGTTTTGCTGCGCTGATGCTGCTGGACTATCTGTTTTCGCTTTATCACTTTGCTATGCAGCATTATGGCGTGCTGGCCCTCTACCGCAGTCGCCTGCCCCACGGCCAGCAGAACCGTCACCTGCAGCGCATGGACTGGTGGCTCTGCCTGCTGGTGTCAGGTGCCCTGGCCCTGCTGCTGGATCTGCTGCACGGCGATCTGAACGTCTTTTTTGGCCTGCCCACCCCGCCTGTGGCAGCGCCCATTGTTGGCGGCCTGCGCCTGCTGCTGGGTGTGGCCATTGTGAGCTTCTGGGGCTGGCAAAGCTGGCAATACCGTTGCCAGCAGCAGGGCCTGCCCCGCCTGCTCTACCTGTCTTCGCTCTGCGGGCTGGGCCTGCTGTCGCTGCTGATTTCGCCCCTGCTGTATCTGGTGTTGATTCAAATTCAGCACTGGCTGGTGGCCCTGGGCATCAGCGGGCATATGCTCAGCCACAGCCAGACAGCCGGGCACCAGCGCTCTCCCTGGCCTGCGCTGGCCGGGCTGGTGCTGCTCTCCTGCCTGCTGACCCCGGTACTGGAGGCGGACTACTACATTCTGCACGGCTTTAACCTGGAGGTACTGGCTGTCAGCGGCCTGCTGGCACAGCTCAGCTGGGAGCCAGCGGTCTATGCCCTGGGCTGCCTGGGACTTTTCAGCTCCTGGCTGCACTATATCTACGATCGGGGGGTTTTTCGTCTGGCAGATCCGCTGACGCGCCGTGCTGCCCTGAGCCTGCTGCGTCCGGCTGATACGGGCGCAAAATCACCCGAAAACCTTGGCCCGGCCTGTGTGCTGGAGTAGCATAGAAGCATTACCTTTTCAGGAGCTTCACCATGTCCGAACAGATTCAGGCCCTCAACGATGTGCAGCATGCCCTGCACGACCGCCGCACCGTGTTTCAGTTTCAGGATCGGCCCGTCGATGCTGAGATTATTATGCGTGCCCTGGCGTCGGCCCACTGGGCCCCCAACCACAAACACAGCTGGCCCTGGCGCTTTGTGCTGCCCGGCCCTGGGCTCAAAGCCCGGTTGGTCGACTATTTTGCCGCCCGCCTCGAAAAGAAGCTGCGCAACCGGGGCACGCCCGAAGCCGATCTGCCCGAGATGCTGGCCAATGGCCGCCAGCGCCAGGAGCGCATTCCGGCCCAGATCATTGTGTACGCCACCCAGTGCGGCGATCCCCTGCGCGACAAAGAAGATTTTGCCTCGGCTTGCTGTGCCACCCAGAACCTGATGCTGGCCCTGTGGTCCGAAGGCGTCGCCAGCGGCTGGAAAACCTTTGA
This sequence comes from Candidatus Sericytochromatia bacterium, assembly GCA_015272195.1. Classification (GTDB taxonomy): domain Bacteria; phylum Cyanobacteriota; class Sericytochromatia; order UBA7694; family UBA7694; genus JACYMC01. Next base: position 5,577 of record JACYMC010000132.1, on the reverse strand, counting down.
TTCACCGGAGGCCTACGCCCTGCTGGGTCTTGACCCGGCCAGCGCCAATCTGGTGGGTCTGATTCAGCTGGGCTACCCCCAGCTGCGCAAAAGCGGCCGGCGCCCGCCCCTGCAGGATTTTATCATTCAGACCGACTGAGATTCTGAACGCTTCAGATTCAGCGTCATTGGCGCTGATCTGAGGCGATTAAAGGCCAGCGGATCACAAAGCAGCTGAAATTCTGCTAAACTGAAGCATCATGTCTATTGATGCTGTGATTAACCGGGCTATACAGCCCCTGACCGACGCCCTCTCCCGCCTGATTTTCTTTGAGCTTCAGCTGGCCGGGGCCCCCGTCAAGCTGGTGGTGCTGTGGCTGATTCTGGCGGCGGTCTTTTTTACCCTCTACCTGGGCTTTGTCAACGTCTGGGGCCTGCCAGCCGCTTTGCGCATCGTGCGCGGTGATCCCGACAGCGACGCCAGCAGCAGCATGCCGGGGCAGGTTTCTCACTTTCAGGCCCTGATGACCGCGCTTTCGGGCACGGTGGGGATTGGCAATATTGCCGGTGTGCCTGTGGCCATTGCCATGGGCGGCCCCGGTGCCGTGTTCTGGATGATTCTGGCCGGCCTGCTGGGCATGACCACCAAGTGCGTGGAATGCACCCTGGGCGTAAAATACCGCATACAACACCCCGATGGCCGGGTCTCAGGTGGGCCAATGTATACCCTCTCGCGGGGTCTGGCCGAGGTGCGGGGCCTGCCACGTCTGGGAGGCTTTCTGGGAGGGTTTTATGCCCTGGGCATTGTGATCGGCTGCATGGGCATTGGCAATATGTTTCAGTCCAACCAGGCCTTTGTGCAGTTTGTGACCATCACCGGGGCAGAGGCCTCCTGGTTTGCCAACAAAGGCTGGCTCTTTGGCCTCGGCATGGCCGCTCTGGTAGGCCTGGTCATTCTGGGCGGCATCCGGCGGATTGCCGCGGTAACCTCCCGGCTGGTGCCCTTTATGGCCTTGCTCTATCTTGTGTTTGGCCTGATCGTGATTGGCATGAACGCAGAAGCCCTGCCCTTTGCCTTGAAAGCCATTGTTAACAGGGCTTTTCAGCCCGAAGGCGTGACCGGCGGCATGCTGGGGGTGATGATGATCGGCTTCCAGCGGGCGGTGTTTTCAAATGAAGCCGGCATTGGCTCCGCCGCCATTGCCCATGCGGCGGTCAAAACCGATCAGCCCGTCACCGAAGGTCTGGTCGCCATGCTGGAGCCTCTGATTGATACGGTAATCATCTGCACGGTCACCGCCCTGGTGGTCATCACCACCAGCTATTACCAGCCGGGACTCCTGAGCGAGCTGCCGCCGGGCATTGCCACCACCTCCAGTGCCTTTGCCCGCCAGATAAGCTGGTTTCCTTACCCGCTGGCCCTGGCGGCCCTGCTGTTTGCTTTTTCGACCATGATCTCCTGGGCTTATTACGGCCTCAAAGGCTGGACCTATCTGTTCGGCAGCAGCAGCCGGGCCGAAAACAGCTTTAAACTGGTCTTCTGCGGTTTTGTGGCCCTGGGCTGTATGATTCAGCTGAAGGCCGTGCTGGATTTTTCGGATGCCCTGGTCTTTGTGATTTGCATCCCCAATCTGCTGGGGCTTTACCTGCTGGCCCCGGCCATGAAGCAGGAGCTGGGGCAGTACTTTGCGCAAACTAAAGCGGGCCCTCACAAAGACCGCAAGCCTGTGAGATAATAACGGCAAGATCCCCGCGGAGAAGAGATATGGACCACCCCACCCTGCTGCAACGCATCCAGCGGCGCTACCTCGAAATTCTGGGCCTGCTGATCCTGGCGCTGCCCCTGGCCTTGTTTTTGTTTCTCTACAAACAAACCGACGGCATTCTGTATTTCAAATACGGCCCGGCAGGCTGGGCTGAGCAGCGCCCTGGCTATTGCTCCGACAGTCGCAAAGCCCTGGTCTATGCCGATATGCGTCCGGGTGCCGACAAAAGCCAGCCGCTGGAGCTGAGCTGCGAAAACGCCACCGCCCTGCCTTACAGCACCCACTATGCCCAGACCCGTGACGGTCTCAGCATTCACTACAAGCGCTACCCGGCCACTGCTCCCGGTCAGCCACTGCTGCTCTATGTACCCGGTATTACCAGCACCTGGCTCGACGGCAGCCGCTTTGTGCCCCTGGCCAGACGGCTCGGTTTTGAGCTGGCCGTGATGGAGCTTCGCAATCACGGTGTTTCGGGCAATAACGGTGCCGGAGCAACCTACGGCTGCCGCGAAAAAGAAGACGTGCTGGCCGTTGTGGCTGATTTACTCAAAGACCAGCCTGAACGGTCAATCTACCTCTGGGGCACGTCGATGGGCAGCATGAGCATTTTAAACGCCGCTCCTGAACTGCAGCAGCGCTTCCCCCGATGGCGGGCGGTGGTGCTTGAAAACCCACCCAGCTCCCTGCGCGAAGTAATGGAAGAACGCAGTCCGGGCTATCCGGGCCTGCTCTACGACTGGACTCTGGCTTTGACCAGCTGGCGCGCCGGCGTGGATTTTGAAAGCTGTGCCCCTGTGGCTTTGGCCCCGAAGCTGCAGGTCCCCGCCCTGGTGACCGTCGCTGAACACGACACCCTGACCCCGCCTGACATGGTCAAAAAAGTCTATGCGGCTTTGCCCGATACGGGCCAGCACCGCTTTATACGCTATCCGCATGGCGCCCATGCCGCCGTCTGGAACGGCCAGCCTGAGCGCTATGAAGCCGATATGCTGGCTTTCTGGGCCGCGCAGCAGCCCTGAGATGCGCCACAAAAGCCCCCAGAGCCGGGCCCTGCCCCTGACCATTACCCTGGGTTCCGTCCTGCTGCTGTTTTGTCTGGCTTTGACCACCCTCTGGAATATTGTACTGATTTACAATACCCTGCAGCTGCGCCAGACCATTGGCCGGGAAGTCTGGGGCCAGTGGGTGATTCTGGGCATTGGCAGCTTCTTTTTTGTGGTGATCATTGTGGGCATTACCCTGTTTATGGTCTTTATGTCGCGCCAGATTATCACCAACCAGATGCAAAAAAACTTTATTGATTCGGTCACCCACGAACTCAAAACCCCCATCACCTCCCTGCGGCTGTATGTGGAAACCCTGCAGCGCCACCGCCTGCCCCCCGAAAAACAGGCTGAATTTCTGGGCACCATGCTGCAGGATCTGGAATACCTCGACACCCTTGTCAGCCATATGCTGGAAGGCGCGCGGGCAGAGTATCACAACAGCATAGACCGCAAAAAAGTGGCGCTGGATCAGGTGATTCAGAGCAGTATTCAGCTGATTTTGCGGCGCTATCAGCTGGATACCGGGGTCATCCGCTTTGAACCCTCAGGCATCAGCCTCGAAACAGACCCCCATAGCCTGCAGCTGATTCTGGTCAATTTGCTCGATAATGCGGTCAAATACTCCCCGCAGCCGCCTGAAATCAGCGTCAGCGTCAGCACGCTGACAGGCCGCAACGGCAACACGGCTGAACGCCTGCGTCTGCAGATCAATGATCAGGGCAGCGGCATTCCGGCAGCTGATCAGCGCCGCATTTTTAACCGTTTTTACCGGGGCAGCTGGGCCGGCCAGATTCAGGGCAGCGGTCTGGGCCTCTTTATTGTGCGCGAGACCGTCAGAAGCCTCAAAGGCAGCATTGCGGTCGAGAGCCCGGGTAAAGACCTGGGCAGCACCTTCAGCGTGGAACTGCCACTGTACGCCGGTCAGAACAGCGAAGCGGAGCCCACAGAAAGGACCTGAGCACAGCGCAGAAGCGCCGCACTTCAGGCGCTGCGCTGCAGCAACTGGGCAATCCGGGCCGGATTGGGCTGGATGGTATGGCCGTCAGCGGTAGTGAGGGTATCGGGAATGATGCTGGCATGATCATAATGCGCGGCCAGCTGAATCAGCACCCGTGACAGGGGGGCGTTCACATTCTGCGTCTGGGGCGGGTTTTCGCTTTCGCTCAGAATCACGTGCCCGACCTTCAGGCGCACCCAGTATTTCAGAGCATCCATCCCCTGGGCCTCCCCAAAACGGGCCGATAATATCAGACCATTGGCCAGCCAGAGTTCGCCTGTGGTGCCTGAAAACGCGTCAAAGCACTCCAGTTTGCGCGGCCAGGAGGACATGCCCAGCACCTGCAGGGCGTCAAAAAACTGCAAGTTGAGCAACTCACCGGCAAAGCGCTGATCAAAGAGATGGTGCTGCACATAGGCACTCAGGGCGGGGGCCTGTTCAGGAAACACAAACGCACTGGCCATCACATGCTGGCTGAGCAATTCAGGCAGCTGGTTTTCATCAGCAGCAGGCAAGGTCAGAACCAGATGCCCTGGATTATAGGCTCTGAGTTGCTGCAAGATCTCGGTGCTGTTACCGGGAAGGCAGCTGTGCTCAATAATCAGCAGGTCGTAGCTTTGCATCGCCAGACAGGATTCAGCATGGGCAAAAGGAATGCTTAAAACCTCCAGGCGCTGGTCTGAAAAGCTGTTGAGCAAATGCTGTTCCAGGGCGGTGTCTTCGCTGATACAGAGTACGCTCTTCAGGGACGTGATGTTCTGATCCTGACGCAGGGCCGAGCGGGCCATCAAAAAGTTGGTTTCGGCATCAATGGTGTAGTGTTCAGGTCTGGCATCCGGTGCCGTACAAAAGGCCCCATTCTGCAGCTGCATGATTTCAAAAAAAGCCTCTTCACCCGAAAAATGGTCATACACCGCATGCTGAATACGACCGGATTCAAAGCAAATCAGGCCTTCATTGCCCGAGGCATAATCAGTCACATAGAGATGCGACTGCTGGCGCGACATCGTCAGCAGCTGGGTCACATCAAACAGTGTGAGGCTTTCGAACTGATAGCGCAGCTCGCGGTTATAGGAACGCACCCGTGTCAGCAGGGTGGGCAGATTTTTGAGCTGCTGGCGACTCAGATAAAAGCCCCCGTTCCACTGCAAAGTGGCTTCAATGGTATCAGTGGGGTGATCACAGAGCAAAATAAACACCGACTGGGGTGCCTTCTCTTTTAACCACAAAAACAGATCAAAACCCGAACTTTCAGCCAGCAGAATATCGGCAATAATCAAATCCGGCGGACGATGCTGCAAGGTATCTCTGGCAAAGACCAGACGCTCAGCCAGATGCACCTCAAAATTCAGCTTTTCAAGATAGCGATGGATCGTCTGCCGGGATGTTTCCTGCGGATCCAAAATAAGTGCTGACAACATGTCTCTACCACACCCTCGCTTGATTCATTCACTGTCAGTTTGCACATTCAGCGTTTTCAAATGCGTGTTTGCAAACCTTCGTGCTTTGCAAATCGCATTTTTTTGAGCGGATAGCCCTTGATGCTCTCATTATATGACAGATTGTCAATAAGAATCCAGTCCCTGAGCATAAGCCTGGCTTAAGCTTATAAAAAGCGGCAAGCCCTTGTAAATCAGGTTTTTAGAAGGGCTTGAGTCTGTAGATTTAAGTAGACGCTAAAAGCAATAGAAAGTGGGTTTAATAGCCTGCTTCGTAGCCAATAAAACTGAAATACTCAATGTATCCACCTTTCATGCCGATAACCTGCTCAAAAGCGCCCGGTAATGAG
>JACYMC010000260.1 GCA_015272195.1 Candidatus Sericytochromatia bacterium | reverse complement strand
ACCCAGAACCGCCTCGCGTTCAATGAACATCTGCTGGATCGCTTTATTTCAAGGTTCGGTCTTGACCGAACTTCGATTAAATCCCACCCTGCCTACCCAGAGTTACGTGTTTACGGGGCCATTGCCTCATGAGTTCTGTCCGGAGTATTGAAACCTGAGACAAAGGGGAGCGGAAAGGAGATGATAAGCGGACTCTGAGGGCGATGCCCTCACACAATCAAAGCACCACCGGCCAGAGCCGGTCACTTGGGCATGGAATCCAACGGCTCGCCACCCGCAAAAACACTGCAAAAGCCTCTCGTCAGGCTGGCTGGCTCAGATGATAGGCTGTCTCAGGACTTTTCATTCTGAAGCACTGTTTGGTGATTTAATCGCGCTTTAAAAAAACAGGCCGCGCCAAAATTTGCGTTTAAGTTTTGAAAAAGAGCGGCCGATAGGTTTAGAATAGAATAATCTTCACACAGCGGGAGTTCAGTTATGAAGATCGAAGATCAGGGCTTTGAACTGAGCCGTGCGGCGGGCCTGCAGCCCGTGCAGCGCAGTGGGCCTGTTTTCAGCCTGTATCAGAGTGCGGGCATCAGTCCGCCCCGTGGCCCGGATCAGGCCACCGTTTCTGCAGCCTCACAAGAGATCCAGCGCTATGCTGAAGCCTTAAAGGCCCTGCCCGATATCCGCCCGGAACGGGTGGCCGCCGCCCAGGCCCGCCTCAACGGCCAGGCCCCGCCGGTTGCCATGGAGGATCTGGCCGAAGCCATGTTCCGCCTTGCTGAGCTGGACCAGCATGGCTGAATTTGCGGATCTGCATCAGGGTCTATATCAGGCCCTGCAGCAGGAGGCAGCAGCGCTGCAGGCGGTTTTAGACAGCCTGCAGCAGCAGCAGACCAGCCTGATTGCCCAGCAGCCTGAGCAGATCCGTGCCTGCAGCCAGCATTGTGAGCAGGCCCTGCAAACCCTGGAGCGCAGTTCACAAAGCCGGGCCGCGCTGATGGCACAAGCCGGCTGGGCCTCACTGCAGGAAGCGCTGACAGCGGCTGAAACCCAGGCCCATCCTGAATCCCCCCAGCTGCGGGCTGTCGCCGAGGCCCTGCTGGCCCTGATTCCCCAGCTGAATCAGGCCCAGTACACCACCCTGGCCCTGATTCAGCAGGGCCAGGCCCTGACCGAAAACACCCTCGAAACCCTGGTGCACCTGCAGCAGGAGCAGGCCCAGCCCGCGACCTACAGCGGTCAAGGCCTGCAGAACAACCCGGCAGCGGCCCAGGCCGCCGCAGCCCTGTACGATTTTAATGTCTGAATTCATGTCTGAGAACCGATTGCCGCCGACACGGATGTCGGCCAGCCGCTTGTAAACCAGGAGGAGAAGCATGCGCCCCAGTTTTTTAGGACTTGATATCGCCCGGTCGTCTTTGTTTGCCCACCAGCAGTATCTGGATGTGACCGGCCACAATATTGCCAACGCCAACGTCGAAGGCTACAGCCGCCAGCGCCTGAACCTGAATGCCGGACTGGATCTCTACGGCATGGGCTACCCCGGATCCGTGGGCACGGGCGTGCGCGTGGAGCAACTGGAGCGGGTGCGCGACACCCTGCTGGACCGCGACTTTCGCCGCCAGCAGTCTGAGCTGCAGCACAACCAGAACCGGCTGGACTACCTCACCCGGCTCGAAAACATCTACGGTGATCTGGGCGACACCGGCCTGCAGGCCAGCGCCGATCGCTTCTTTGACGCCTGGCAGGAAGCCGCCCAGCGCCCCGAAGACCTGTCTTTGCGCCAGGTGCTGCTGCAGCGCGGCCAGGATCTGGCCGAACAGGTGCAGCAGATGGACGCCGACGCCCTGCAGCTGCAGCAGCAGGCCCAGCGCGATCTGCAGCAGACCGTCACCCGCATCAACGCCATGGCCGAAGAGCTGGCCGCTTTGAATCTGGAGGTCAGCAAGCGCAGCGGCGCGGGCGAAACCCCCGCCGATTTGCTCGACCAGCGCGACCGCTTGCTGGATGAACTCTCGCAGTACGCCCGCATTCAGGTGCGCGAAAACGATCTGGGGGCCGTGCAGGTGCAGATCGATGGCAAAGCCATCGTCGACGAAGGCGGCGCACAGGCCCTGCGCCTGCGTCCCGACCCGGACATTGTGCGGGCCATGGCCCCGCCGGGCAACGGCACCCTCAGCCACGGCGATCTGGTGATCAACGGCGTGGATATTATCGGCAGCAGCCCGGATCTGGTGATTGGCGGCCCGGCAGACTATGGCCGCCTGGTGGAGCAGATCAACCTGCACAGCGCCCAGACCCACATCCGGGCCGAACTGGACCCGGCCAATCAGCTGGTGCTGACGGGCCTGCGCGACGGCAGCACCTATCTCAATCTGCAGGTCAACGGCAACGGTCTGGCCCTGACCGGCCTGCGCGGCGGCAGCCAGACCCTGACCACCCACAGCCGGCTGGTGGTGGGCAACAGCAGCGTCATCGACAGCCCCGGCGGCAAGCTCGGCGGCCTGCAGCAGGCCCGCAATACAGAAATCCCCCAGACCATGCAGCAGCTCAATCAGCTGGTCAATGAGCTTTCCAGCCGTGTCAATCAGCTGCACAGCAACGCCTATGACCTCGACGGCCAGACTGGCCGGCCCTTTTTTATGGGCAGTAGCCCGGCGGATCTGCAGGTGGCCCAGAGTCTCTTCAGCGATCCCGGCCAGGTGGCCCTGGCCGCCAACCCGGCTTTTCCTCCGGGGGACGGCTCCCAGGGGCTGGCGATTGCCAATCTGCGTCAGGTGATGGGCTTTGACACCCGTCAGCAGGCCATGATCACCGAGCTGGGCAACCGCATCAGCGGCCTGGAGGGCAAAGCTGCCCAGGGCCAGCGGGTGCTGGAACAAATCGAAAACCAGCGCCAGTCGGTGGCCGGTGTCAACCTCGACGAAGAACTCTCGCGCATGCTGCAGTTTCAGCGCTCTTATAACGCCGCCGCACGGGTGATGACCACCTTTGACGAAATGCTCAATCAGGTCATCAACGGCATGGGCCTGGTCGGAAGGTAATGAGATGAACACACGCATTACCCAGCAGATTCTGTACCGCAACAACCTCAGTCAGCTGCAGAGCCAGCAGCTGAATCTCTACAACCTGCAGCGCCAGCAGGCCGGCGGCCTGCGCTATGAGCGCGCCTCTCAGGACCCCCTGGCCGCTTCGGTGGCCCTGGATCTGAACCAGGCCCTCAGCTTTCAGAACCGCCTGCAGGCCAACGCCCAGATTGCCCAGGATTTTAATATCGCCGCCGAAAACGAGCTGGGCTCCGCCGAAGAAATCATGCAGCGCGTGCGCGAGCTGTCGATCCGCGCGGCCAACGAGGCCCTGAACGAGCAACAGCTCACGGGCATGTCGGGTGAACTCGACGGTCTGCTCGAAAGCCTGGTCGATCTGGCCAACGGCGACCACGAGGGCCGCTTTATTTTTGGCGGCTTTCAGAGCGACCGCCCGCCCTTTGTGGCCGAAAAGCACCTGCTGCTCGACGGCAGTGCCCTGGACCTGCTGGGCCTCAACAACAGCGACGAGACCCTGCGCACCCAACTCGAAACCCGCAGCCTGACCACCGTGCTGCCGGGGGCCTTTGCCCTCAATGACGGAGACCTGATCATCAATGGCGTGGATATCGGGGCCTTTTATGTCAACGATGCCAGCCGCAGCGAAGACGACAACGTGCAGACCCTGATTGAGCGCATCAACCGCCTGTCAGATCAGACCGGCGTGCGGGCCGTGGCCGTGGCCGTGCCCGACGGCAGCATTGCCAACCCGGACCCCAACGCCACCGGCCAGCTCTGGGGCATTGCCCTGAGCAACCAGAACAGCAGCGGCCAGACCCAGCCCAACGGCATCCGCGTGCAGGGCAAGGGCCTGCCGGGCCTGAATGCGCCCGGCGAAAACCTGCCCCTGTTTCGCAATGAAAACCTGAGCCTCGACGGCGTGCGCGACCGCTCGGAGCGCCTGGCCCCCGGCGATCTGGGCACGGTGCCAGCGGGCACGATCAGCGTCAACGGTGTGCTCATCAACCAGGCCATCACCTTTGATCCGGGCAACAGCCCGGAACAGAACGCCCAGGCCATTGCCACGGCCATCAACAGCCTGCCCGGCGGCAGCGTGCGCGCCAGCAGCGACGGCTATGGCTTTTTGCAGCTGGCCTCCCAGAACGCCTTTGAAATCACCGGCGCGCCGGCAGCCCTGGCCTGGCTCAACCAGGTCTACAGCCAGAACCACGACAACCCCGCCAGCACCGGCACGGTCAACGCCGCTGGCGCTTTAAGCCTGGACACGGGCGCTTTGCGCATCAACGGCATTGAAATTTTTGATGAGCCTCTCACCTTTGATGCCAGCGTGAGCGCTGTCGACCGGGCGCGCACCGTGGCCAGTGCCATCAACGGCAAAACCATCGACACCGGCATTATGGCCTTTGCCGACAACGGCCAGCTGCGCCTCAGCAACATCGACCAGCGCATCACCCGCGTGGCCTACCGCGGTGATGCCGGCGACAACCTCAGCCAGATTGGGCGCGACAGCGTTGTGCCCCTGTATATGAGCGGGGATCAGGCCTTTGCCGGCCACCGCCGCGAAAGCACGCTGGTGGGCGTCAACGATCTCGACGCCAGCGGCATGGCCAGCCTGGCCGCCGGCGATCTGATCCTCAATGGCGTCAATATTGGCGCGGTCAACCCGCTGTATGGCGACCCCACGGATCCGCTGCAAAACGCCCAGGATCTGGGCAACGCCCTGGTCAGCGCCATCAACGCCCAGGCGGCGATCAGCGGCGTGCGGGCCAATCTCGAAACCGACAACACCGGCGCTGTGCGCCTGCTGCTGAGCAGCAACGGCCAGGACATCGCGGTCAGCAGCACGCCGGGGCAGGAAGCCAATCTGCTCAGCGTCACGGGCCTGCGGGCCGGCGACCGGGTCAGCCAGCAGATCGACGTCTTTGAAAGCGTGATTCGCCTGCGCGACGAGGTGCGCAACAGCAAGTTCCTGCGCGAAAGCGTGCCCAGCATTTCGATTCAGAATATCAAAGAGGTGTCTGACGCGCTGGACGTGCTGGTGGGCAACCGGGTGGAGCTGGGCGTACGCACCCAGCGCGCCGAGCTTGTGGCCCAGCGCAGCCAGTTGACGGCTGAGGTCATGCGCGGCCAGCTGGCCAACAACCGCGAGGCCGATCTGACCGAGCTGATCTCCCGCCTGACCCAGGAAGAAACCGCCCTGCAGGCCAGCTACGCCATCGCCCAGCGCATCAACGGCCTCTCGCTGCTGAACTTTATTTAAAACCGGGCATCAAGTCACTGTTGGCTGTATACTGTGTGACATGCTAAAAAAATGTCGCTTTTTGCTCTTGTTTTTGATCACCGCTTTGTGGGGCTGCAACAGCCTGCCGATGGCGCCGCTTTTGTTTATCAATCCGATGGAAGTGGATCCGGGCGTGTTCCGGCTGGCGCTGGCCGGTCCTCAGTATCTGCGCCTGCAGAAAAAGGGTGCCGTGCTGCAATTGCACTATGAAGTCGAAACGCCCAATACCGTCATGCAGGAAAATGTCTCCGCAAACCTGTATTTTGAGCAGGATCCCTGGCCCCAGTGGGACGGCGATTTACAGCAAAAAATGAAGAACGATCAGCTGCAACGCGTGGTGGTTTACCGCCTGAAAGCAGAAGATGTGGCGCAGCTGCGCCAGATTCAGACACAGGTACGCGCTTACAAGGCCGCAGACGGCAAAGGCAAAGGCAGCCTGAAGTTTCAGCTGGACTCTGCCTGTCTTGAAACCAATGTACCCGCAGGCCCTTTGTACAGCCAGGTTTATGTCAGAACAGATCCAAAGCAGGGCTTTTTTTCTTTGAGTGAACGCTTTGATCTCCGGCAGATTCCGGGTGTTGCCGAGCGGATTGACACCTGGCCGCGCTGTCAGTAAGCCCAGCTGATATAATGCCCTGCACTCCCCATCAGCGAAAGAGAGTCTTCAAGCGTGTTCAAAGCCCTCTGGAAACCCGCCATCCTGGGTCTGGTGCAGGGCCTGACGGAGTTTCTGCCCGTCAGCTCCACGGCCCATATTCACCTGAGTGCGCGCCTGCTGGGCCTGCAAAGCCCCGGCATGGTGCTCGACACCTCGCTGCATCTGGGCACCTTGCTGGCCACCCTGGCCTGGCTGGCCGGCGAGCTGGCCAGCGACCCCAGCCTGCTGCAGCTGCCCGTGCTGGCCAAAGTGGCCCTGGCCACCCTGCCAGCGGGTCTGGCGGGCCTGTTGCTGCATGACTGGATTGAGCGCCACCTGCGCGGCCCGCGCCTGAGTGCGCTGATGCTGATGCTCGGCGGTGGATTTTTGGGGCTGGCCACACGCCGCCAGCAGCAAGAGGCCAGCGCACGCCCTCTGAGTGCCCTGTCTTACCGGGCCGCCCTGGGGCTGGGCCTGGCCCAGATGCTGGCCCTGATGCCGGGCCTGTCGCGTTCGGGTATGACCCTGGCAGCAGGTCTGCTGGCAGGGCTGAGCCACCGTGACAGCCTGCGCTTTTCGTTTTTGATGAGCCTGCCGGTGGTGGCCGGCAGCGGCCTGCTGAAGCTGCGCACCCTGCGACAGGAGCTGCGCACGCCGGCCCTCTGGCAGACCCTGGCGATAGGCAGCGCCAGCGCCGCCCTGAGCGGCTATCTGGTGCTGGGGCAAAGCCTGCAGCGCCTGCAAAGTCAGGCCACAGAAGTGCTGAGCCTCTACCGGATTTTTCTGGGGGCGGGGCTTTTGTGGCAGGCCCGTGGCGGCGGAAGCAAGAACGGGTGATTTTTTGTCTACAAATGTTTTAAGCCCGCCCTTTTGGGGTATAGCTATTTCAGAGAAGCTCAGCCTGAGCTTGAATGTATCAACAGGAGAAAACGATCATGAGTCATCGTGTCGGAGAAATCGATGAAGTCAAAGGTCCCAGCCGGGAGAACGCCCTGGACGCCTGGCGCCAGATGCAGATGCGGCATGCCGAAGCCCGCACCAAAAACAATTCCACCAACACAGCCCTGAATGATCGCAGCAATTCCAATGAACTGATTCAGGACGGCACCGTCCACGATGCCTCCACTGCCGGCGCCGGCGGGGCCCATGCCGCCATTGTACAGGCCCAGGGGGCCAGTGGTTCTGGCGGTCAGAATTCAGGCAACTTCAGCGGCCAAGGCCAGCGTGACACCCAGCAGCTCTCGGATATTGCCCGTGCCAGAGAAGCTTCTGGTGGCCTCAAAGCCGCCGTACAGGTCAGCTTTGCGGATATGGACCAGGACACCATCCGCGTCAATCAGCTGCGCAACAGCCTGATCCAGCAAATGGACAGCCGCCTCGGCATCCGGCTCAACGCCGACGACATTCGCGGCATGGATGCGCCTGCCCTGCAGGAAGCCATCAAAGCCATGGCCCAGCAGGTGCGGCCCACAGCCAGCAATGACGACAGCCTCAACAGCTTTGTGCAGCTGGTGGATGCCGTCAGCCCCGACTTCTTTGAAGCGGTCAGCGTTGAAGAGCTGCAACAGCAGGCCCAGTAAGCCCATTCAGGTGCTGGCGGTCCACTGCCAGCCCTGGGCGCTGAAGCGCCACAGGTTCCAACTGGCCAGGCTGGCCGGTGCATCGGTATCTGTATACCAGAGCACGGCCTGCTGCCCATCGTCCGAAAAACCAATCTGTGATACCCGAAGCAAAGGCTTCGGGTATTCTGGCATCAGGCCATAATCCAGATGCAGGCGCGAAACCTGGGGCCTGTCCAGCACTACCGGCAGGCAGCGCCGGGTGGCGCTCTTTTGCAGACAGGCCGCCAGCGCAGCGGCAGACCAGCCCGCCGGGCAGCCGGGCAAAGCGTCGGCTGGCGTCAGCAGCTGGCTGTGATCGACTATCGCGGCAGCGGCTTGCTGCCTCAGCACGGCGTGCAGCAGCGCCACTTCGCTGGCAGACCAGGCCTGCCAGCTGGCGAGACCGCTGTACACCCGCTGCAGCAGGCCCAGCGTCAGATGCAGCCCACAAAAGCGCGAGCCACATTGCGCACAGCAAATCACCAAAGGGGGCGGCGCTGGCTGCCGGGCTCGGCGCGCCTGAATCGCTGCTTTGTCGCGCGCGCTCCAGTTCAGCACCTGGCTGTAGAGCAGCAAACCGGCGCCCTGCAGCTGAAAGCGGCCTTGTTGCAGCTGCAGCACTCCTTCGTGCTGCAGGACCCGCAAAAAGTGCTGGGGCCGGCTGCAGGCGCTGTCAAACAGGGGGTTACCGGCTTTGGCCACAGCGGCCGCAAAGGCCTTCGCGCTGATGGGCTGCTCCAGCAGACTGAGGGCATGGCAAAAGGCCAGGTAATGGTTCAATGCTGGTGTCCGTCCAGCTGATCCTGCTGATAAAAGCGCTCCAGCTCGATGTTTTGCAGTTCGTGCACCATCAGGCTGCGCGCAATAAAAAAGAGCGTAAACACCACCACAGCCATCAGGCAGAGATCGGACATATGGCTGCGGGCCTCGGGCTCAGCATTCTGTCTCGGGCGCAGCCGCTGCCAGGCAAAAAGCAGGGCCGTGCAGCACAGACCAAGCCCCAGACTCCAGGCCAGCATGCCGTACCAGCCCATGATCAGGCCCTCGGTGGGGGGCCAGCCAAAGACCCAACGCCGTTCCAGCGGCAGATACCACAGCAGGGGCAACGGCAGAAGCTGGCACAGCAGATAGGTCAGGGTATAGCTGCCACCAAAACAGAGGGCCAGGGATATCTGTTGCTGTCTGGGCATCTCAGATGCTCCGGTAAGCCGTCAGCAGCAGGCCGCTGATCAGGCTGAACCAGACGATCAGCGCCAGACTGACCGACAAAAAGACGTAAACAAAGAGCCCGGCGCGATCACTTCGAGGATCAATCAGGCGGCTCAGTACAAAAAAGCTCACAAAGAGTCCCAGGCCAATGCCGGCCCAGTGTTCTTTGACGTCAAAAAGCTGACTGGCCCAGGGCAGATCCTTGTCAAAATAAAGGGCTCGGACCGTATAACGGTAATTGGGATAGATCACAGCCCCCAGACCAAAGGTCAACAGATAGGCCACCAGGCCCACATTGACGTAAATCTGGTTAAGATGCAGCTTTTTGCGACTGCCCCAGAGCCAGGGCACGGCAATCAGGGCGTGGTGGGTACTGGTGCCCAGCAGCAGCATGCCCAGCAAGGCATGCAGAATCAGCAGGGGCTTGCCCCAGGCCAGCAAAAAAATGTTGTCGGCCATCAGGCCTGTCTGCCCAGCGTGTTGCGCAGGCGCTGCAGCAGTCCCGGCGCCTGTTTTTGCCAGACCAGTAGCTGATTATTGGCGGGCAGCTCGTGCCGCTCCAGCGGCTTCAGGCCATGGCTCTCGGCCAGGACGTTGAGCGCCAGGCGGTCGCGCAGACCGCTGCGCGGATCGCGGTGCCGGATAAATTCATCAAAGCTTTTGTTGCTGGGGGCGGTGTATTCGCCGTTTTCGTTAAAAGGCCCGTAGGCCACCAGCAGGCCTTTGGCCGGCAAAAGGGCGGCAGCACCTTTAAACAAATCCTGCACTGACTCCCAGGGCATAATATGCAGGGTATTGGCCGTAAAGATGCCGTCTGCCTTCAGCTCTGGCCAGGGCATGCGGCTGACATCCAGATGCAGGGGGGGCAGAATATTGCTTTGCTTGCTGCCTTTGATCCAGGCTTCAATGCCCGCATGGTGCAGGGGCAAGTCGCTGGGCTGCCAGGTCACATGGGGCAGCTTGAGGGCAAAATAGGCGGCGTGCTGGCCCGTACCGCTGCCGATTTCCAGAATCTGGCGACACGCTGCAAACAGTCGGATCAGGTGTTCAGCAATCGGTTCTTTGTTGCGTTCACAGGCTTCTGAAAAGGGTTTGGACACAGGGGGCTCCTTGCTTTGATGGATAGCAGATATTTTTCAGTATAGCCCGAAGCCGGTTTTTTTTGAAAACAAGCCTTGCTTTTTGTGGTGGGGCTTGTTATAGTTAATTTTGTTAGGGCTTGACAAGTTGTCAATATAAATCACAAAAGCACCAAGGAGTATTGTGTCATGATGCAACGTAAAAACAAAACCCTTCCCGCTCTGCTGAGCGCGATGCTGCTGAGCAGCCTGCTGGCCGCCTGCGCCCCCACCAGCCCATCCGGTCCGGCAGCCCCCAACACCACCATGCCCGCTAACGGTCAGCAGGTCAATAATGGCAGCAGCGCCAGCGGCCAGGCCAGCACCAATACCAGCGTCGCCGCCAGCGCTGAGCTGCAGCAGTCCCTGCAGGCTGTGATTGCCGACGATATGGCCTTTGCCGACGCCCAGACCGCCACCGAAGGCTCCTTCCGCACCCAGGCCCTGGGCATTGAACAGCAGGGTGACGTCAGCGCCACCAGCTTCCTGAATCTTGAAGGTGATGCAGAGGCTGAAGCCGATGCCGAAGCCAGCTCCGAATCTGAAACCCAGGTGCGCCCCACCCTGCGCCAGATTGCCAATACTGCGCTGCGTCGTCTCGACCGCGCCCAGGCCGCCCAGCGCCGCCAGCAGGCCCAGGCCCAGGCTCAGGCCCGCATGCAGATGGCACAGCGTCAGCGGGCT
Organism: Candidatus Sericytochromatia bacterium; assembly: GCA_015272195.1. Lineage (GTDB taxonomy): Bacteria > Cyanobacteriota > Sericytochromatia > UBA7694 > UBA7694 > JACYMC01. The sequence goes on along the minus strand of JACYMC010000260.1, from coordinate 9,257 downwards.
GCTCTGCAGGCTTCTCAGGCCGTGACCGTCAATACCGATGGCACTTTAACCGTTGATCCGGCCAAACTGCGGGCCCATGTCCAGAGCACCCAGCAGGAGCGCCGCGCCCGCTACCAGGAAGCCAAAGCCAAGGTACAGGCCCGCCTGCAGACCCGCGCTGAACTGGCGCGTGAGCGGGTACAGCAGCTGCGCCGCAAAAACAACGTGGTGCGCACCAGCAATACCGAAACCGTTGAAAACGCTGACGGCAGCATGACCAAAATCGTCACGGTGGAATTCAGTAACGAACGCACAGGCGTCAGCCGTGTGGTCACCCGCTCTGAAACCACGCTGAATGATGCCAAAGTCAGCGCCTTTTATGAGTTGGAGGCCACCGGCCCCAATGGCTTTACCCGCAGCGTGACCCGCTCCGTGACCTTCGAAGCCGACGGCTCCCGCAAGGTGGTCACCGCAGCCACCAGCAGCTGGGGCGACGGCCGCAAGCATGAGCGCAGCGAAGAGCGCGTGGTGGCTGCCGACGGCAGCGCCATTGGTAGCGGCAGCCTGACCATTACCCAGGCTGACGGCACGGTCAAAACCCACACCTATGAACTGAGTGTCAGCGCCAGCGGCCAGACCAGCGTCGAAAGCGAAGATACCGATACGGGCGCCGAAGTGACCGTGATCGACCGCGCTGAAAGCGAAGAAGTTACCGTGATTGTCGAAGATGAGGGCCAGAGCACCGAGCTGAGCGTGGACCTCTCAGAAGACAGCGATGCGCTGGAGTCTGAAGACGAAGCCACTGCCTAAGCGCAAGACTTAAACACAGCTTACAGAAGGGCTCTGATCACTACTCAGAGCCCTTCTTTGCCTTTGCCCGTGGGGTACATGCGCACCGCAGAGCGCTCTGCCATGGCCTCGCCGGGCAGGCCCCAGACATAGGTATAACTGACGCCACCGTCGCGATAAAGCCCCAGGCTGACGCGTTCGCGGAAACCTTCGCTGCCGGGTTGACCATAATCAAAATGCAGCAGGAGGCCACCTTCGTCGAGGGTTTCCTGAGCGCTCAGAACATGGCTGTGCAGCCCCTGCAGATTGCTGTTGAGGTTCCAGAGACAGAGCTGGCCTTCGGGATTCAGGGCAATCAGGCTGTGCTCTGTATGCAGCAGCTGGCGTTGCTTGTCTTCGGCCTGATAGCTGAGCTGAAAGCCCAGGCCGTGGGGCAGGGCACTCAGCTCCAGCTCACCGTTAAAAGGGCTGCCGTCATGGGCCGTGCTGCTGCCAAAATGATGGCGACAGGCCTGCTGCAACCGGTCAAAAATGACGGGATAGGCGGTGTTGAGGGTATTCATGGGGAAGAACTCCTTGTCTGCTGTTCCAGAATATCTTTTAAAAGACTTAATTCGTGCTCAATCAAACTGACTTCCTGCTGGTACTCTTCTTCTGAAAGGGAATCCGGCTGAAACAGGGTCAGGATAAACTCACTGCCGCGCTCATTGGGCACCACCCGCGTGGGGATCATGACCTCAACACCCGGTGCGGGGTTTAAAAACTGGTCAGCAATGCGCAGCTGGCGGTGCGTGGCAATGCGAATGCGGATCGGCCCCTGAGGGGTTTCAACCCACCACTGGCCGTGTTCCTGCCAGACCGAGAGGCAAAAAGAACGCGACCAGAGCGGCAGATTGGCCGGATGGGCCACAAAATCAAAGACCTGATCCGGCGGGCAGGCAATCGAAATGCTGCGGGTGGCGGCGCGCATCAGGTTGTCCCGGCGCGGGCCGGGCCAATCGGCACTTTGGCCGGCAGCACCCGCACATGATCCCGGTAGCGATCGGCATTCAGAATGGGGTTTTCGGGGCTGAGCTGCTGTTCGGCCAGGAACTGGCGCAGCAGGGTCATACGCTCTTCCAGCCCCGGATGGGTCAGCAAAAACTGCACCAGCCCGCCGGGGCTGTCACCGCTGACTTCCTGCAGGGTCTGCAGAAAGCCGATCAGGCCCTCTTCGGCATACTGATGCCGCACCGCCAGCACCGCGCCTACCCGATCGGCCTCGCGCTCCTGCTCGCGGCTGAAGCCTTTGAGAATCAGATCCAGCGTCAGCACCGCCGCACCTTGCAGCAGTTGCGAATCCCGCTGGCTCAGACCACCCTGCAGCAGGCCCTGGGCCACCAGCGCCCGTTGTAAGGACTCGACGGTGTGTTTCTGCGAGACGTGGGCAATTTCATGCCCCAGCACGGCGGCCAGCTCGGCTTCGTTACGCAGGTATTTGAGGGCTTCGGTGGTGATAAACACCGAACCGCCAGGAATGGCAAAGGCATTGATTTCAGGACTGTCGAGCACGTCAAAACGGTAGTTGACCTCATCGCGCCGCCCGGCGTGGCTTAAAAGCTGATTGCCCACTGAGCGCACATAGCTGACCAGCTGCTCAGAGCCGGTATAAGCACGGTATTCTCTAAAAATTTCACGCCGGACTTCTTCACCCATACGGTTTTCGGATTCAGGGGTCAGGGTCTGCCCCTGAATCAGGCCAATACCCGCTCCGATGGCGGCATTGGTGGCCCGGTTCAGCAGTTCTTCCTGGCTGCAGGAGGCCAGACTCAGGCCCACCAGACTCAGACTGATCAGGCCCAGTCCCAGACGTTTCAGACGCTTGATGCTCATGTTGCTGCGTATCTCCTGTGCAATTCCACACCCATTATATACATCTGGCAGATCCGACACAAAGCTTTGGCCTTCGGAGTATGATGAGAACAGCAAGACACACGAAGGAGTTAAGGCATGTCGTCCAAGGAGCCTATTGAAGCCCTGTCTGCAGCAGAACGCCAGGAGATGGAGGCCGTCTGGAACGCCAATCCGGTCCTGGCCAAAATGGGACTGCGGGTGGATCTTTCAGACCCGGACTGTATTCGGGCCCACCTGAAGCCCGGCCCCCAGCACCGAGGCGGCCTGGGCACGGATGCGGTGAATGGGGCCGTGCTTTCGGGTATCTGCGACCTGTTGGTCGGTCTGGCCGGCATCTGTCATAGCCAGAAACACCGCACGGGCACGGTACAGCTCAATATTCACTTTTTGCGTCCCCTGCGCGGCGATCAGCTGCTGGCCGAGGCTCGCGTCACCAAAGTTGGCCGGGCGCTGGTGTTTTCGCGTGTTGAGATCATGGACGCCGAAGGCGAAGTCTGCGCCAGCTGTGAAGGCATTGCCAGCGTGGATCGCTCCAAAGCCCCCGTAGAAAACTATATGGCGATCTGATCATGCCCCAGGCTTTTATGATCCGCAAAACCCGGCTGCAGTCCAAAGCCTTTGCCCTCAAGCCGGGCCAGCCGTTAAAAAGCGGGCGCATTGAGACCTTTATCAGTGCCTCGGACTGGCTGCACAACCACCGGGGCATTGCGGTCTATCTGCCGCCGGGTTATGATGCCGGCCAGGGCTACTACCCCGTGCTGTACATGCACGACGGCAACAACCTCTTTGACCCCCAGCTGGCTTTTGGCGGCCAGCCCTGGTGGGTACAGCACGTGCTCAACCGGCTGATCTCGCTGCAGTTTCTGCCGCCGCTGCTGGTGGTAGGGGTTTACAACACCATGGGCCGCAACCATGAGTACACCTGGACCCGCATGCGCACGCGCTGGGGCGAAGAAGGCGGCCAGGGCCCCCAGTATGCCCGCTACCTGACCCAGGAACTGATGCCGGTGATTCAGCAGCGCTACCGCATCATGCAGGGCCCTGAGTACACCGGCGTGCTGGGCTCTTCGCTCGGCGGGCTGATTTCTTTTTATCTGGGCCTGCATTACCCCCACGTGTTTGGCCGGATTGGCATGATGTCACCTTCGCTGTGGTGGAACCGGGGTGAGGCCCTGCAGGATGCCTGGCACTATCCGGCCGGCCAGCGCCTGTGGCTGGATATGGGCACCCGCGAGGGCGGTCGCAAGCTGCGCGTCGATCGCAACCCCAATATTCTCAATACCCGGCGGCTCAAGCAGGTGCTGCAGCAGCGCGGCTACCGCGAAGGGCAGGATCTGGCCTATCTCGAAGATCGCGGTGCGCTGCACAACGAGTGGTGGTGGGGCCAGCGCCTGCACCTGCCGCTGTTGTTTTTCTGGGGCAGTGCCAGCGCCCGGCGTCTGATTCTCAAAGGCTAGTTGTTGCTGTCAGTGGCTTTGGCTGTGGGCAGAAATCTCACCAGCCAGCTGTCGAGGGCAAAGCGGCCCGGCCCGGTCAGCAGCAGCGTGAGATAAGGAAAGAGATACAGCAGGGCCAGCTCTTTTTTGGCAAAGGGATCGCTGCCATGAATCACCAGGGCGGCCACCAGCATGGTCACCGCCAGCGGAATCGTCGCCAGACGGGTAAAGGCACCGAAGATCAGCAGCAAGGAACAGCCGACCTCTGCCCCAACGGCCAGCAGCAGGCTGAAGCCGGAACCCAGACCGATCGGGTCAGGAAAGGTCTGGGAGAGTTCGCTAAAGCGCTGTAATTTGGGCAGGCCATGGGTCAGCATCAGGCTGCCCAGCGACAGGCGCAGCAGCAACAGGCCCAGATCGGGCCAGGGTGGATTCTGTGTTTCAGAAGGGGATTCAGGTTTGGGCATGGCGTGTGGTATCCTTTGGCTTAAGTGCTTGGTAAACGTGTGCAAAGTCGTTTAATATTCAATTAATCACAGACCCGCCCTGATTATAAGGGGCTGACACGCAGATTTTAGATGATTTTTATGTGCTGGAAAGAAGGACTCAGATCATGGGCCGGGCGATTTCATATCATGCTTTGCTGAAGCTGCTGCTGCCAGAAGACTGGCGTCAGGCCAACGTCTTTCAGGTCGGGCTGGAACGCGAAATGCTGCGCCTCGATGGCGCTGAACTGGCCCAGACCCCGCACCCGGCGGGCTGGGGTTCGCCCCTGACCCACCCCACCATTACCCTGGACTTTTCAGCCGCTCAGCCAGAGCTGGTGTCGCCTCCCCAGCAGAGCCTGTCGGAGCTGCTCGATTATATGCAGGATCTGCACGCCTATGTGGCCCGGCAGCTGCCCGAAAATGAGCTGCTCTGGTTCCCCAGCATGCCCCCGGCCCTGCATGACGCCCAGATTCAGATCGCCGACTTTGGCCCTTCCCATACGGGCCAGTTCAAGACCATTTACCGCCAGGGCCTGGCCCATCGCTACGGCAAAAAAATGCAGGTCATTTCGGGCATTCACTTTAATTTTTCGTGGCAGCAGAGCTTCTGGCAGCGCCTGCATGAGCGCGTGGGCGACAGCCGCAGCCTGGGTGTCTTTAGTTCCGAAAACTACCTGGCCCTGATGCGCAACTACCTGCGCCTGAGCTGGCTGCTGGCCTATCTGATTGGCGCCTCACCGGCGGTGGATCGCTCCTTTGTCAAGCGCCAGACCTCCGAGCTCAGCGCCTTGAAAGAACAGACCCTCTTTGGCCCCTATGCCACCTCCCTGCGCATGAGCCGGATTGGCTATGTGAACTCCTCGCGCTGCAATGCCCATGTCAGCTACAACAGCGTGACCGATTACCTCTCTTCGCTCTACCAGGCCATCAGCACCGAATGCCCTGGCTTTTCGCTGATCGAAACCCGGGGCAGCGACGGCAGCTGGCGGCAGCTCAACACCCACCTGCTGCAAATCGAAAACGAGCACTACGCCCTGATCCGGCCCAAGCAGGTGCCGCTGCCCGGCGAGCGCCCCTTTCAGGCCGTGCGCAGCCGGGGGGTGAGCTATGTGGAGGTACGGGCGATTGACAACCAGCCCGATACCCCGATTGGGGTGCACGGCTACCAGCTCGACTTTGTGCGCCTGTTTTTGCTCTATTGCCTGCTCTACCCCAATCCGCCGCTCGACCGCGAACAGGAGCAGGAAAACAACTTCAACCACCAGCAGGCTGCTTTGCTCGGCCGCCAGCCAGATCTGCTGCTGCGCCGCCAAGGGGAAGAGATCCGCCTGCAGGACTGGGGACTGAGCGTGCTCGCAGAGATGCAGCCCCTGGCCGAGCTGATGGATCAGCACAGCCAGACCCAGACCTTTGGCGATGCCCTGGCCCGCATGGAGGGCCTGCTGCGCGATGCCAGCCTGACGCCTTCTGCCCGCGCACTGGAGGCCCTGCAACAGGCCGATCAGGAGTATCTGGAATGGGGCATGGAGCGCTCAGCAGAGCACCAGAGCGACCTGCGCCAGCACCCGCTCTCAGGCCTACGCGAAGCGGAGTTTCAGGCCCAGACACAGCAATCCCTGCAGCAGCAGGCCGAAATGGAAGCCCAGAACACGGGCGACTTTGAAAGCTATTTAAAACACTATACCCGCCTCAAGCCCGACGGCCTGCTCCAGGAGGCAGACTGAAGCGCTTGCGGATGACCGGAGGAACCCGATGCAACAACATATTCTGATTACCGGCGGCTGCGGCGGCCTGGGCCGGGCCGTGGTCAAAGCCTTTGCCCAGGCCGGCCACAGCGTGACCGTCGTCGACGCCCACCCCCCGTCTGAGAGCCTGGCCGCTGAATGGTCTGCTGCCGGCGACATTCGCTTTCAAGCCCTGAATATTCTGGATCGGCAGGCCGTGCAGCAGCTGGCGGAGGCCACCCCAAAGCTGGATGTGCTGATCAACCTGATTGGGGGCTTTGCCATGGGGCCGCTCGAAAGCATCAGTGCGGAGGATCTGAACCATCAGCTCAATCTGAACCTGCACAGCACCTTTAATATGAGCCAGGCTTTTTTGCCCCAGCTCAAGGCCGCCGACGCCGGCCGGATTGTGAACGTCGGTGCCCGGCAGGCCCTGCTCGGTGGACCGGGTGTGACGGCCTACGCCCTCAGCAAGGCGGCGGTGGTCAATTTCACCCAGTCCCTGGCCCAGGAAGTCAAAGACACGGCCCTGACGGTCAATGCCGTCGTCCCCAGCACCATTGATACCCCGGCCAACCGCAGCAGCATGCCTGATGCAGACTTTGACAAATGGGTCCGCCCTGAAGATCTGGCGGCGGTGATTGGTTTTCTGGCCTCGCCTGCTGCGCGGGCGGTGTCGGGTGCCATCATTCCCGTGTATCATAAAGCCTGATGTCTGAATACACTTTAATCGCCACCTGTGCTTTTGGCCTCGAAGCCCTGGTGCGTCAGGAACTCGACGATCTGGGTCTGCCCGTCAGCGAAGTGCGCGACGGCCGGGTGCTCTTTGAAGGGGATGCCGAGGCCATTGCCCAGGCCAATCTCTGGTTGCGCACGGCTGATCGCGTGCTGATTGAGCTGGCCCGCTTTCCGGCCGAGACCTTTGATCAGCTCTTTGACGCCACGCGCACCCTGCCCTGGGCCGAGTGGCTGCCGCGTGATGCCTTTATGCATGTCACCGCCCGCTCCCACAAATCCAAGCTTTTCAGTCTGCGCGACTGCCAGAAGATTGTCAAAAAAGCCATGATCGAAGCCCTGCGCGCGCGCTATAATCAGGAACGCTTCAGCGAAGACGGGCCGCGCTTCCCGGTCGAAGTGGCTTTGCTCAACGATCAGGCCACCCTGACCCTCGACACCACGGGCCCCAGTCTGCACAAGCGCGGCTACCGCAGCGATGCCGGCAGCGCGCCGCTCAAAGAGACCCTGGCCGCGGCCCTGGTCAAACTCAGCCGCTGGGAGCCGCCGCGCTTACTGGCCGATCCGCTCTGCGGCTCGGGCACGATTCTGATCGAAGCGGCTTTGATCGCCCGCAACCAGGCGCCCGGTCTGCAGCGTGACTTTCAGGGTCAGGCCTGGCCCTGGCTGCCGGCGGCTATCTGGCAGCGGGCCCGCGAGCAGGCCCGCAAACAGATTCAGCCGATCGATATCCGCCTGCTGGGCTCCGACAGCGATGGCCGCGTGCTCAAAAAAGCCCGCGACAATGCTGAAGCCGCCGGTGTCGCGGATCTGATTGCCTTTCAGACTTTGCCCGTCAGCCAGTTCCGCTCGCGCAAGCGCTACGGGGTCTGGATCTCCAACCCGCCTTATGGCGAGCGTCTCAGCGACCGCCAGAGCCTGCAGACGCTTTACGCCGAGCTGCGGGCGGTCTGGGCCGAGCTGCCCGACTGGTCCTATTTTATGCTCTCGGGTGATCCCCAGCTGGAGCAGGACCTCGGCAAGCGGGCCAGCAAGCGCCGCAAACTGTTTAACGGGCAGATTCCCTGCCAGTACTACCAGTACTTTGGGCCCTGGCCTGAGCGCGCCCCGCGGGAGTAAACCGCGATGCCTGTACAAAAATACAGCCTGTCTTTTACTATACTGCTCCCCAGAAACCGGACAGAATCAGCGTGATTTTAAGTTCCTGATCTGAGACAATAAAACCATCTCAGGAAGGAAAATTCATGAAGAGACGCAAACATTCAGCCGAGACCAAGACAAAAGCCGTTTTGGAGGCAATCAAAGAAGAGCAGACCCTCGCCGAAGTGGCCAGCAAGTATGACGTACACCCCAAGCTTTTGGCCCAGTGGAAACAAGAGTTTGTGGAGAACGCGAACCTTGTTTTTAACCGCAAAAGACAAGAGAAACAGCTGCAGGAGGACCTCAAAGAGAAAGACAAAACCATTGATAGCCTCTACAAAGAAGTCGGCCAGCTCACCCTGAAGGTGAACTGGGCGGAAAAAAAAATTAGGGAGTTTGGTCTTTGAGCAAAAGCGCCAGATGGTCAATCCATCTGAAGAGCTGAGCATTGAGAGTCAGTGTCAAATGCTTTCTCTGAGCCGTTCCAGCTACTATCCCGCATTTCTCACAAAGGTGCGTTCACATAAGGTGTAGGGTATATTTCGGGAGTTTTTACTGAACTCGGTAGCCTCTGAACAGGCCGTTTCACGCTTGATTCATTGTCTTTGTTCGTTCGCTGGGTGAAAGACGACAGGCCAAAGATAACCTGGTTTCAGGCGATTGAGATCTTGGTGAAGGGGCTCAGGCTCACGGTATTCGCAATCGCTTCAGAACCTGTCCCCACAGAGAACGAAAGGGGCACGCGCTCGCCAATTGACAGATCAGGTGCCCACCGACATGCAGGACGCGCGCCGCTACCTTCAACAGCTTGAGCCGAATTGTTCCGGCCTGTGCTTTGGCGAGCTTTGTGCCCGTCAATCCGAGCCGGCGAATCGCTTGCATCAGAACATACGCCAGCCCTGAAAACCAGAGCCGAAGCTGGTTGGCCCGAAACAGATGCGCTGACGTTCGTCCCGCAGCGAGGTCGTGTTTCTGCTCTTTGATCCGGTTTTCCATGTCCCCGCGGGCACAGTAGACTTGCTCGTAAAGATCTCTGGGTGTTGTCTGCTCCAGTGTCAAAGAGGTTACTACAA
>JACYMC010000253.1 GCA_015272195.1 Candidatus Sericytochromatia bacterium | reverse complement strand
ATCTGATCATGTTATTAATTTGATCTCTCTTCCTTGGTTTATCTCGGACAGAGAGTATTTTATTTTTTTTGGCTGCTTATGGCTACCTTTACCAACAGAATCCGTTAGAGTCAGAGATGATTGAGTATTATGCAGCCCGTTTTCAGATCGAAATCACCTTCAGAGAGCTGAAGCAGGAGATGGGCGCCTTTAACTACCGATTGCGCTCCATGTCCGGCATCATGCGGTACGTTCATCTCTCATTCGTGGCCTATGCGCTGTTGAAATACCTGGCCATTCAGGAAGAAGTCAAACCTCGTCAGACCGACTGGTATGCGCCTGAGGGTCTGGCGTCACCGAGGCAGGTGCAGCGGGCTGTAAGCGACAAAATACAAGCCTTTCGGATTTTTCGCAACTTGCTCACAGCGGGTTACCTGCGAAAAAATATCTCCTATGAGATGGTGGCTGGCTTATGCGCCTCTTGAAATTCCGAAACTACAGGCAAACAGCCGCAGGTGAAATCCCCATGCAGCCATTGCGCGTGCCCCGGGGCTTTGACTATGCCATGACCCGGCAGCTGGCCCTGCAGGTTCAGGTGCGCAACCCCAACGGCGAGGCCTATGAACAGGTACCGGTCAGTATTTTTGCCGATGCCGATCACAGTCGCCTGCTGGCAATGGGCGTGACTGACCGTCAGGGCCGCTTTGAAACCCTGCTGCAACTGCCCCTGACCCAGGCTGAGATCAACGTCAGCGTCTCTGCGCTGGGCATCGACAACCGCCGCAGCGTGCGCCTGCAAGGTCAGGCCCTGCGTTTGGATTTTGGCCCTGTGGCCCAATAAATGGCCTAATAATAAACACCATAAGCGAGGATCTGAACATGATTTCTTTTTTCAAAAAGCATCCCCGGCTGGCCCGTGCCGCCACCCTGCTGAGCGCCCACCTGCTGTTGTCGGCCTATACCCTGCAGCCCGACGGCAGCATCAACTGGCAATTCCTGCAAAACCCTTATGCCGAAAAGCACGATGCAGCCGGCATCCCGCTCAATCTCAAAGATCAGCCCCGCCAGAGCTACCCGGAATCGTTCTGGGAATCTCTGTCTGCCGCCTTGCCAGAGGGCAAACACATTGACCTGCACAATCCCGGTGCGATCGTACACGACGAAAAAGCCAATATTTACCTGGCCGAAGAAGGTGATGTCTTTGTGAGTTTCCTGCACGAAGGCGCGGGCTACCGCAACAGTTTTGGTTATTTTGTCTACGACCCCCAGAATCCCCCAAAAAGCCCCGAGGCCCTGAGCGAGCTGATTGTGTTTCCCAACGCCTCTTATGCCAACAGCGGCGGCAGCGCCAGGGGCCTCAACAGCGGTGATACCCTGTCGCTGGGACGCTTTCCGGCCAACACCCACATGGGCTTTGTGGTGGTGGCCAACGGTTTTGAAACCAAAAATGGTGTCAATCCCGGACAAAGCCGCCAGGAGATTTTTTATACCCTCAAAAACCTGAACCCCGAACCCCAGTCAGAGCTGCAGGCTCATACCGTGCTGCTTTATGACGAAGCCAGCCAGAGTGTAGCGGTGGGCATGGAAGACATGCCGCGCACCCGCAGCGGCAGCGATCATGACTTTAACGATATTGTCTTTTCGGTCAAATCCAACCCCCCCCCCCCCGAAGCGATTGATGCCAGCCGACTGAACCCGGTGCTGAAGTACGCGACAGCGATGGTGACGGGGTACTGGATGCCTTTGATGCTTACCCCCAGGATCCCGAGCGGGCCTTTGATCGACTGACCCCGGCCGGCAAAGAGCACGCCTTTTATACCCTGGTCTTTGAAGACAACTGGCCCCGGCAGGGCGATTATGACATGAACGATCTGGTGGTGCAGTTTCGTCAGAAAGAGGTCTTGAATGCCCAGGGGCAAGTCAAAGAACTGTATATTGAGGGCCAGATTGTAGCCCGTGGCGCTGAGCTGCACAACGCCTTTGCGATGGAGTTTACAGGCGTTAAAGCTGAAGCACTGGGTGATGCAGCCATTGCCCTGCAGGGTCAGAGCGCAACCCTGAGCGCAGAAAAAAACCAGCAATACCTGGTGCTGAACCTGCTGCCGGACGCCAGTAAAATGGCCCCCGGCACACCCGACTGCCGTTTTTTTAATACCCAGAGTCACTGTCCAATTCAAAAAGCAGCGGATTTTCAGTTTAAACTCGCGTTTAAAAACCCACAGCTACCCGAAAACATGCGCCTAAACCCTTTTATCTACCGCAAAGATCAGCGTGGCCATGAGGTGCATCTGCCCAATTATCCCCCCACCAGCCTGGCGGACGTCAGCCTTTTTGGCCAGGGTGATGACGGCAGCAATCCGGCCCAGGGACGCTATTGCGTCACCAAAAACAACCTGCCCTGGGGACTGTACATTCCCGACAGCTGGGATCACCCCGAAGAAGGCAAACAGATCTAGCCCGCATTTCTCACAAAGGTGCGTTCACATAAGGTGTGGGGTATATTTCGGATTGTTCCGGCCTGTGCTTTGGCGAGCTTTGTGCCCGTCAATCCGAGCCGGCGAA
>JACYMC010000135.1 GCA_015272195.1 Candidatus Sericytochromatia bacterium | reverse complement strand
ACAAATTGGCTTGAAAACATGATGATTGCTGCATCTTTGGGAGGATGGTCGCGGGTAAAATGACTTTACCAACAGAAAGCGTTAGAACTAGAAATGAATATTCGACGCCAAAGAGCGGGTAGAGCGGGCAAAAGCCCGTGGCTGCCGTGGCGGTTGGAATGGCGGCCACGCCAATCAGGGTCCAGCTCAGCGGGGCATTGATCTGTTGGGTGCTGAGGCCATAAATGCCGGTGCCAATCAGGCCCAGGGCGATGACGCTGCGCAGAATGCGATCGGTGGGTCCCATGTTCAGGGGCAGACCAAAGACCGTGGTTTCGTGCAGAGGCTGGGCTTCAGCGCTGAACCGGATCAGGGGGGCTTCGGTGTTTTCGGCAAAGGCCTGCTGCCAGGGCTGGTGCTCTGTCTGGATGGTTTCAGCCGTCAGTGTGGGGCTGGCAAAGCTGTTGAGTGGGATGAAGGTCAGCAGGCTGACCAGGGAGGCGGTGAGAAGGTGTTTGGACATCGGTGGGGACCTCGTGTGTTGTTTGGTACCCCTGATGGTATCTTATGCGGATTTGGGATGGGATGATGCAGCTAAAGAAAAAACTTGATATGTATCAATGTGGTGGTGCTCAGCGGACGATCAGCGAGAGCATCATCGAAAAGGCGGTGCACAGCAGCATCAGTTCCAGTTTCATGGCTTTAACCTCCTGCTTGTCTTAAAGGTTTTATCGCCAGTTTGGGCGTGAAAATTGCCTTAAGAGAGCTAAATAAACGTTAAGGATGATTTAATTTTTGGGAATCAGGCAAAATCAGCTGTTTTTGGTCCTGGTTTAACAGGGGAATCTCAAAGGCCACGCTCAGGGGCTTGTGGTCAGAGCTGATAATGTCTTTGAGCAGTTCAGCCCGTGAGATCTTCAGCCCCCGCACAAAGATATAGTCGAGGGTTAAAAAATTGCGCGGATCGTCCGGGAAGGCCACATGCTGCAGGCCGTGCTCAGAGAGGGCTTCCATCAGCATGCGCCGCCGCCGGGCGTTCCAGGTGTTAAAATCGCCGGCAAACAGAATCGGTCCTGTGTGCAGATCGATCACTTCCAGCACCTGGTGCAGCTGGCGCTGAAAGGCCAGGGTCTGCCTGAAATTAATAAAGTGGCTGTTGATCACCAGCATCTGGCTGTCGCGATCTGCGACCGGGTAATAGGCAAAGGCCGTGCTTTTGGGGGTTTTGAGAATCGGCTCTGGTACGGGCCCGTGAAGGTTAAAGGCGCTGTCATGATGAATTCTGGAGCCAGTCAGCACCCCGCAGGAAGAGCCACAGCGATTGAGCAAAAAGCTTTCGCCAAAAAGCCAGCTGTAGTCCGGGTCATAGTGATCAATGTTTTGATTGAAGTTGATCTTGGCTTCCTGCAGCAGCAGCAGGTCATACATTGGATGCAGGCGGGCAAAGTCGTGCTGCCAGCCTTTGCGCTTGCTTTTAAAAATATTCCAGCTCATGGCCTGATAGGTTTTGCCGGGGGCAAAGGCCTGGTGCTGGCTCTGACCAAACAGCTTCAGACTGTGGCTTTCGTGGGGAATCTGGCGCACTGGCAGGGGGCTCCTTTTTGCTGCTGCCTTTATTGTGCCTGATATCTCGTTGCCAAGTCCAGCACCTGGACGACGGACACTTCAGACTAGACATTTCACAGGATTAAATAACTCAATGTTCATAGCTTTTGCCTGACATGATCGCTGAAAGCAAAGAAAGAAGACCTTTTTAGAATGGTGTATATTTTGAATAACTACAGACAAAATAAAAACCATACAAAAAGGTCTGAAGCCAAGCTACTATGTACCCATTCTCTTGTATACCCCCTGAAATCAGAAAAAGCCTGGAAGGTTTGCGTCATCAATTCCGGGCAAAGCATTTGCTCACGCTGTCCTGGCTGGTTTTTTTGCACATCATTTGTTTTGAAACCGCCAACCTTAAAACACTCCATAAACATGCTTCAAACATTGAATATAAAAGGCTTTTACAGTTTTTGCGCGCTAAATATTTACGCCCTCAGCTCTGGCTCAAATGGCTTGCCATGCGTCTCATAGATACTCAATGTTCATAGCTTTTGCCTGACATGATCGCTGAAAATAAAGAAAGAAGACCTTTTTAGAATAGTGTATATTTTGAATAACAACAAACAAAATAAAAACCATACAAAAAGGTCTGAAGCCAAGCTACCATGTACCCATTCTCTTGTATACCCCCTGAAATCAGAAAAAGCCTGGAAGGTTTGCGTCATCAATTCCGGGCAAAGCATTTGCTCACGCTGTCCTGGCTGGTTTTTTTGCACATCATTTGTTTTGAAACCGCCAACCTTAAAACACTCCATAAACATGCTTCAAACATTGAATATAAAAGGCTTTTACAGTTTTTGCGCGCTAAATATTTACGCCCTCAGCTCTGGCTCAAATGGCTTGCCATGCGTCTCATAGATACATTGCCTCATGAAGATTTACACTTAAAAATCCTTGTGGACACAACGTTTCGGCTCAAGTGTTCGGTACGCAATCCAGGGATCAGCAGGGGTAAAA
>JACYMC010000088.1 GCA_015272195.1 Candidatus Sericytochromatia bacterium | reverse complement strand
TAATTTGATCTCTCTTCCTTGGTTTATCTCGGACAGAGAGTATTTTATTTTTTTTGGCTGCTTATGGCTACCTTTACCAACAGAATCCGTTAGAGTCAGTGATGATGATACCAGCATCAGCCAGAGCTGAAAGGACTTATTTCAGGGCTTAAAAAATACGCACTGTCGCTCTTGTTTTCGTCAAATACCAGGCTCGTACAGGCAATCAAAAGCCAGCCTGGTGGAGCAGGCTTTGCTGCGGGTTTATGGCTAAGACTGTCAACGCTTGTACACGTCATCTCGCTTACCAATTTTTAGGACCAGTACAAGCAACTGGCTATCTTCAAGCTGGCAGATGAGACGGTATTTCCCAACACGGTAACGCCAGCAATGGTCATAGGGTGGCTTCAGCGCTTTGCCGGAACTGCGGGGATTTTCAAGAATATCTGGACGCTGAAGGAACGTAATTATCTTGATTTTCTGCTGATGATCAACACGCTCCAGATTTTTCTGGGCGGCCTTACTGAATGAGACGTTCCAGGCCAAGTTCTTTGACGACCTGTTCAAATGGGATAATGCCGTTATCAGATTCATTGAGCTGCTGAATGGCTTCCTTTGCCGCTTCAGCTTCCCATTCCTCTTCTTCTGCCAGATAATCCAGCATTGTCTGGTGGATGACATCAAGGTATGCAAGTTCTGAGTCAAACAGCTTTGGCTTAAAGCTTGGTTGAATCAGGTCTCTTGCCAGGCTATCCATCACCTGCTCAAGCGTATCCAGATTGACATCAGCAATGCCTGCAATCTCAGCATATTTAAAGAAAAGCGCGGCAAAGTCTTCCAAAGACCATGCTTGATGATAGGCATACAAAATAGCTGGAGACAAAATGAAAGCCTGGCCTTTTTTCGTGCCGCTTTCATGAATTTGGCGAATTTTTTCTGTGTGACCCAGCGCAGCATAAGCACTCAGCATCCAATAAGCGCCAGGTAAAGAAAAATCGATATGCTCTTCAAAATCAGCAATTATTTTTAAGGCTGCTTGAATGCGCTCCATGCAGAACATGATTCGGGCATAGTTTAAATGTACATTTTGAGAAAGGGTGCTGCTGGGTTGAAGAGGGATAAGATTCATCAGCTCAAGAAGCAATTTTTCTGCCTCTTGAATACGGCCTATATCTGCCAGACAACTTGCCCAGACCGCCCCGGCATAAAGATTGCCTCTGCGGTACTCTTTTTCTGAGTCCTGGGCCAATCGGCGAAACTGAAAAATACTCCCGCCACTCTGACAGATAGCGATGTATCTGTCTCTCAGCTCATTTTCTATCGGCTGCGGCTGGGCCATCGATTTTTCGTCCTTTTTTAACATCCTGTGTCACCTCCATTGTACCTGACCCACGTTAAAAACTAAACAAAAATCAGGTTTTTGAACCCCACAAGAGTGAGCTGGAAGTCATGCTGCCGTCAAGCTTATCTCACTGGCAACACAGCCATACGGGTTTGAGGCCTATGCTTAAGTATCAGGAACGACTATTATTGCACCTGAAGTACTCAGGGCCTTGCCGGCGGCTGGACCAGCACCTCATTCAGCAGGGCTGCGAGGCGGTAGCCGCCGAGGGCCAGCTGCTGGCTGCAGATGCTTTGCACCTGGCGCAGGTAGTCAGGGCTGAGCTGGCCGTCTGCCGGCAGGCTGCTGTAGCCGTAGCGCACGGCCAGCTGATACGACTCGCGTGCCCAGACCTCAGGGTCAAAGGCCATGCTGTGCTGAAAGCTGTTAAGCGGGTACTGCTGGCGCAGTCGGGCCGCAAAATCGGGAATCGGGCCCGGCCAGGCTTCTGAGCGCACCGAGGGCAAGAGGCCGGCGGTGCTGTCCCAGAGCATATGAATATTGCGCATGCCTTCCAGACCACTGACCAGGGTCAGATTACCGCCCAGGTCGCCCTCAGGGTGGGCGTGGCTGACCTTGCCCACGGCGTGAAAGGGCTGGTGAATATCGCCCACCAGATGCAGCACCATGCGCAGAGCAAAGGCTTTTTCAAAATCGCCGGCTCGCTCGGAGGCCAGGGTTTTGCCCAGCGACTGCAGGGCAGTAATGAGGTTGTCGTCATCCACCACGGGCAGACGGGCCACGCCCTCAGGGTTGTAAGGGATATTGATGTAGTGCCAGTGGTCAAAAACCTTGAGCTGGCGGGCCTTGATCTCATCCATCCAGACCGCGGCCGGCACAAAGTGGCGGCGGGCCGGCACCGTTTCCAGCGGATTCAGCAGTGCAATCAGGCGCTCAGCCTCCTGGCGGGCAGCGGGTGTGAGCTGTTCAAAGGCTATCTGGGCCGTGACCATATGGCCCGTATCCCACCAGGCCTGGGCCGGCAGGGTCGTCAACAGGCCCGCACTCAGGGCCAGTCCACGCAACAGTTTTTTGATCATCCCAGTCCACGCTCCTGTAAATAATCGCCGTAGCGCCCGGCCAGAATGGCGCTGCGGGCGTCGCGCATCAACTGCACCAGAAAGTGAATATTGTGAATGCTCAGCAGCGTTCCGCCCAGCTGTTCTTCGGCTTTAAACAGGTGGCGCAGATAGGCTCGTGAATGGTTCTGGCAGGTATAGCAGCTGCAGTCAGCAAACAAAGGCCCAAAGTCTTCGCGATTGGCCGCATTGCGAATGATCACCCGCTCATGCAGGCCCATGGCCGTGCCGTGGCGGCCCAGGCGGGTGGGAATCACGCAGTCGAACATATCAATACCGGTGGCCACAGCTTTGAGCAGATCCACAGGTGTGCCCACGCCCATCAGGTAGCGGGGCTTGGCAGCAGGCAGCAGATGGGTGGCCCAGCTCAGCACCTCATGCATCTGGGCCATGGTTTCGCCCACCGAGAGGCCGCCAATGGCAATGCCCGGAAAGGGCATGGCTGTGATATCGCGCGCACTTTGTTCGCGCAGGTCACGAAACATGCTGCCCTGCACAATGCCAAACAGGGCCTGATCGTCGGGGCGCTGATGAGCTTCAAGGCAGCGCTCGGCCCACTGGCGGGTGCGCTCAATCGATTTGACGGTGCGCTCATAGTCCGCGTCATGGGGCAGACACTCGTCAAAGGCCATAATAATGTCCGCGCCGAGATCGTTTTCGATCTGCATGGCTTTTTCGGGGCCAATAAAATGGTAAGCCCCGTCACGGGGGGACTGAAACTTCACGCCGTCGTCGCTGACCTTGATCAGATCACTCAGACTGAAGACCTGAAAGCCGCCGCTGTCAGTCAGCATGGGTTTTTTCCAGTTCATAAAGCGGTGCAGACCGCCGGCTTTTTTGATCAGCTCAGTGCCGGGACGCAGATACAAATGATAGGCATTGGCCAGGATGATCTGGGTTTCCATCTGTTCTGAAACATAAGGGTCATGGGGCACGGATTTGAGGGTGGCCTGGGTGCCCACCGGCATAAAGACCGGGGTTTCAACGGCGCCATGAGGGGTCATAAAACGACCGGCCCGGGCGCCGGTTTGCGGGCAGGTGGCTTGCAATTCAAAAGTAAACATGTTGTTCAGGATAGCCCGAAATTCAATACACTGAACAGATGTTTGGGCTTCTGAGCGGCCACACCTCGCTTCCCCTCAAAGGCTGGGGTAAAATACCCCCATGACAGATGAATCTGCTTTTGTCTTTGAAGAGGCCCTGGAACTCAACACCCTGGCCGATCTGGAAGGCATCCTTGGTTTTGAGCCCACGGCGTCCAGACGGGACGCTGCCGCAGCTGACACAGCACCGGATGCCAGCAGCTATGAACTGATGCTGCAGGTCGGCGCCGGTGCCATGGGTGAGGTTTTTCTGGCCCGCGACCGGGCGCTGCTGCGCAGAGTCGCTTACAAACGGCTGTTATCAGAAGTCAATGTCAATGCCGAGGTGCTGGGGCGCTTTGTGCGCGAAGTACAGATCACGGCCCAGTTGGAGCATCCCAACGTGGTGCCGGTCTACAGTCTCGAAAAAACATCGGACGGCTGGGCCTATGCCATGAAGCTGGTCTTTGGCAAAACCCTCAAAGAGCTGATTCAAACGGCCCGCAGCGCCTGGGAGCAAGGTCACGAACCCGAAGAGTCACTGCGTTTGCCCGCCCTGCTGGATCACTTTCTCAAGGTCTGCGATGCCCTGTCTTTTGCCCATGACAGAGGGGTGCTGCACCGGGATCTCAAACCCGCCAATATTATGGTGGGGGGCTATGGCGAAGTCTATGTGATGGACTGGGGCATTGCCCGTGTGATGGGCCAGGCCGATCTCGACGGGACGGTGGAGCTGAACCTGCCGGATACGGGGGACGAAGAAGTTTTTGAAGCGACGCGCATGGGCCAGATTCTGGGCACGCCGCGCTACCTGTCGCCGGAGCAGGCCGCCGGTAAAAACGATCAGCTGGACGGCCGCAGCGATCTCTTTGCCCTGGGATTGATTCTGTATGAGCTGACCCTGCTCAAACCCGCTTATCATGCCAGCAAGCTGACCGAACTGCTCAAAAAAGTACTCAAAGCCGAAAAAGCGCCACCCAAAGCCCTGCATCCGCGTCAGCCGCTGCCACGGGAGCTGCTGGCCATTATCACTAAAGCCACCGCCCGCCGCCGGGAAGATCGCTACGCACGGGTGCAGGACCTGGCGGCAGATATCCGGCGCTATCTGCGCGGTGAAGCCGTACTGGCCCAGCCCGACACGCCCCTGCAGGCCGGGCAGCGCTGGCTGCTGAAACATCTGGCGGCCAGTGTGCTGGTGATTCTGGGAACTCTGTTCAGTCTTGGAGCCCTGACCACCTGGACCCTCTGGCAGCAGCAGCAAACCCAGACGCGCCTGTTTGTACAGACCCGGCAATTGCAGAAACTGCAGGCCCAGGTCGCCAGCCGGGCCCAGGAAATCAACAGCGGGCTGCTGGCCCTGCATGCGCCTTTGCGGGCCCTGGAAGCTGAAGCGGCGGCCCGGCTGCAATCCAGTCAGGTCAGCACACAGCCTGTGTTTGCGCCGGCGGCTTTTGCCACACCGGGCCGGGAACCGGCCGATTACGCCTATTATCCCCGCTATGCCCGCTTTCTGAGCCTGAGTGCCCCGGTGTTGCAGGCCCCACCGGCCAGCGACACCGCACTGCAGGCACTGGCCGGCCTGACACCCGTGCTGGCCCGGCAGTTTCGCCAGCTGCTGCCCCCTGAGCAGCAAAGCGCTTATGCCCAGGTGATGGCAGAAGAGGGCCTGCCGCTGGTCTGGGCCCAGATTGCCACGGCCCAGGGGGCCCTGCTGACCTATCCGGGGCAAACAGGCTTTGACGAAAGTTTTGATCCCCGCCAGCAGGCCTGGTACCAGCAGGCGCTCAGCAGTCAGCAGCCGCAGTGGAGTTCACCTTATATCGACCCACTGGGTCAGGGGCTTTTGCTGGCGCTGAGCCTGCCGATTCAGGCCGCAGATCCAGCACAGCCGCCCCTGGGGGTCGTAGCACTGGAGCTGAGCATCCAGTATCTGATCGACACCTGGCTTTTTCTGGAGCTTCCAGGCGTACAGCAGCATTACCTGCTCAACGCGAAAGGCGAAATTGTGGTGCGCTCCAGCGATCGGGACCGGCTATACGGCCTGCGCTTTGGACAGGTGCAGGCCGGCCAGACCATTGATACGCCCTTGTTTGATCAGCCCCGGGTACTGACAGAGCTGCAGACCGGCCGCTCCGGCTACCTGCGCCTGCAACGCAACGGTATCCCTGTCTGGCTGGCCTTTTATCGGCTGGAGGCCCTGGGCTGGTATTATCTGGTTGAAGTCGAAGAAAGGGCCTTTTTGGCCGCCGCAGACTGAGCCTCTGTCTCCAGCCAGTGCGCTACCCGCCGGCTGATCTCGTCCAGCGGCAGCGAGCCAGCTGACAGCAGGACTTCATGAAACGCCTTCAGTTCAAAGGCTTCACCCAGGCGGGCTTCGGCCTGCTGGCGCAGTTCACGCAGGCGCAACTCACCCACTTTATAGGCCAGCGCCTGGCCGGGCAGCACAATATAGCGATCGATTTCAGACTGAATATCTGCCTCGCTCTGCAGGGTATGGGCGCGAAAGTATTGCACCGCCTGCGCACGGGACCAGCCCAGGGCATGCAGCCCCGTATCCACCACCAGACGGCAGGCCCGCCAGAGTTCAAAGGCCAGCGCGCCCAACTTTTGCAGCGGATCCTGATAAAGCCCCAGCTCTTCGCCCAGAGCTTCGGCATAAAGCGCCCAGCCTTCGACAAAAGAGGTGCTCTCCAGATGGTAGCGAAACCCCGGTAGCCCTTTGAGTTCCAGGGCCCTGGCCAGCTGCAGATGGTGACCCGGCACGGCTTCGTGCAGGGTCAGAGCCATCATACTGAAGCGGGGACGTTCAGACAGCATGCTGGTGTTGACATAAAAAATGCCGGGCCGTGAAAGAGCCTGGGGCGGCGGATAATAATAGGCCTGGGGGGCGGCGGCGGCCCGCCAGGCTTCAATGGCCTTTAAGACACAGGGACTCTCCGGCAGGGTTTCAAAACACTGCCCCAGCACGGCCTGGGCCTGATCCAGCATCTGCTGATAATCCTGCAGCATCGCTTCAGGCTCAGTATAATAGTAGTCCGGGCAGCTGCGCAGATGCTGCTGCAGCGCCGGCAGATCAGCCGGCAGATTGAGGCGGGACGTCAGGGTCTGAAGCGCCTGCAGCAGGCGCTCCACCTCTTGCTGACCCAGCGCGTGAATCGTTTCTGCAGATAAATCGGTATGGGTGTGACGGCGAATCCAGTAAGCATAAAGCGCCTCACCATTGCTGAGGGCACATAGCCCGCCATCTTCGCGGCAGGCGGGCAGATAATCCTGCTGAACAAAAGCATGCAGCCGGGCGTAGGCCGGCTGCACCCGCTCAGAGATAATTTTACTGGCCAGCTCCTCCACCCGCTGGCGCAGATCGGCCGGCAGGGCCGCCTCGTGTTCCAGGACCGGCAAAAACAGGGGCATCTGATCCAGGGGGCTGCTGGCCAGCTCCTGCATCTGTGCCAGGCTCTGCAATACCACACTGCGCGGCAGGGTCAGCCCACGCTGCAGGCCTTCGCGCAGATTGGCAAGGGTGTCTTCGACCTGTTTTTCAAAGGAGCGCAAACGGCTGAAGTATTGCTCAAACTGCTCATAGCTTTCCAGGGGCTGAATGCCCACCAGCTGGGGAAACTTAAGATGCATGCCTTCCTGCTGATCAATGGCCCAGAGATGCAACCCCAGGCTGTGAAAGTCAATTTCTTCACGCAGCATGTTCTGAAACAGGCGCTGGTTCAGCTGGGATTCAGGGCTCAGCAGTTCCGGTGAAATGGCTTCCGCCTGTTTTAAAAAGCCTTTGTTTTTTTGCTGGCGCATGGCCTCCGCTTCACCCGAGAGATCGGTCAGGCGATCGTCAAAGCGGTGGTCACCGTCATAGGTTGCCCATTCAGGGTAAGCCCGGCGTTTAAATTCATGCTGCTGCTGAAACAGCAGCTGGAGTTCGTTTTCAGCCCGGATGCGGGCCTGCTGCAGATTGGTGGCAATTGATTTCATAATGAACTCTTGGGGTATAGACTGAAAGGGTATTGTAACGCAAAAGCGCCGCGTCAGCGGCGCTTTGGTTCCAAAGAAGTGGGTTCAGGCTTAACGCAGGGTGTTCAGCAGCGAACGCTCTGAGTCAAAAATACCTCTGATCAGGGTAGACAGAGACTGAATCACGTTGGACAGCTCACTGGCCCGCTGTTGGGCGGTACTCAGGGCAGCACCCTCGAGGGCCTTGAATTCAACAATGCCCACAATATTCTGGGCAGGGTTTTGGCCTGCGGGAATCTCCGTACCAGACAAATCACGAACAATTTCAGCGCCAGCCACAGCATCGAGGTTGACCCCGTTGATGCCCGCTCCGTTATTGAGATAAACCTGACCGGTCATGCGATCCACAAGGTAACGGGGATTCTGGGCAGGATCAAAGGGATCTTTTTGCATGCCAGCGGCATAAAAAGAACCATTCAGGCCCGAAGGGTCGCCCGCATAATCATAACCGGGCACCGTACCGTCGGCGTTGAAGACGCCGTAGTTGGTGATTTCACCGGAGAAGGGATCGCGCTGAACACGGATGATCAGCGGCTTGGCTGTAACCTGGTTATCGCCTGCTACAGTGGTATTGCCGGCATTCAGAATATTGGCCGGCGTGGCCAGCACAGCCGTCGAAGACTTCAGAATCGAGGTGTTATTGGAGTTGAAGGAGCCGTCTGTGAGGGTCTGGGCCGTATCACCTGCAAAAGATGCAATCGGAACAAACAGGCGGGCGATTTGGGTGGCGCGGGATTCATAGGCAGCAGCCAGTGAGGTCAGGGGCTGAATGACCCCGGCAAAGTTTGCGGCATCGACGTAGGTAATGGCCATAACGACGTGCTATCTCCTTCGGTATTACAAGATAAAATTCTGGTTGTTTTTAGTATCGGCATTCAGGTTGTTGAGCCTGCGTAACTTAACACAAACAAAACAAATATTTTAAACTCTGGAAGCCAGCAGATTGGCAAGATACTGAAACTGTACCTCGTTAAACTGCTGGATCAGATCGGGAAAAGCCTGCACCTGGGCAAAGTCGGGCTTGCCAAAGTAGCGTCCGAGATGAATCTGATACTGAATCTCTATCTCACTGACGGCCTGGGTCTCGGGGTCCGTCTCGGTAATGCGGAAGGCCTGCAGATGCTCAACCATCAGGGCGTAGGCAAAGTCATAGACATAGGTGTGCTGCAAAGGCTTCAGCTCCATCACAAGTGACTCCAGCTCCATGCCCCAGAGGGGCCCGATTTCTTCGCGCACGTTCAGGGGGGCTGCCCAGAGCCAGGCCAGGCGGTTATCAAAGGTCTGCAGCCAGTTTTTGTAGACCGTAATGCGCTCGTTCAGCTCAATTTTGCGCTGAATGGGCTTGATACAGCGCACGTTAAACTCTTCTTCGCCCACCAGAAACCCAACGTCGGTATCTGGTGCTGACTGCAGCAATTGCAGCAGATCCCGCTCATCATCCTCGGCCACATCTTCGCCCCCGCTGATAAACACATTCAGAATTTTCTGGCCCGGCTGCAGCAGCTCCTTGAGGGGGGATTCAGGGTAGAGGTAAATCACCATCGGAAAATAGCCGTCATAGGTCTGGTCATAGCTCATCACCACAATCAGGCCGAGGGTCTGCAGCATGTGCACCAGCCGCACAGGCTCATGACGGGCCACCACGGGCAGGGCCTCATCCATAGCCGCCAGGCGCTCTTTGGCATAGGTGTTTTCAGGATCCTGCTTCAGCAGGCGCTGAAAGACATCGCGGGCATCGGCGTAGCGGTAGGCGTTTTCATAAAGCATGCCCAGGGTCAGCAGGCTGGTCTGATCGCGTTTGTTTTCTTTGAGGGCCTGGCGGTACTCGCGAATGGCAAAGCCATGAAAGTGCTGCTGGGTGTAGATATAGCCCAGATTGGCGTAAATAAAGGCCTTGATTTCGTCGGGCGGGTTGAGCTTGAGGGCAGAGCGAAACTCACGCAGGGCCGCCGGGATATCGCCCAGCTGCAGCCAGGCCTGCCCCAGGTTGGGCTTGACCTGCCGCAGCATGTCTTCAGAGCGATCCAGCCGCAAGACCTGCTCAAATTTTTTGAGGGCGGTTTCGGGCTGGCCGTTTTTAAGCGCCGAGAGGGCAATATTAAAACTGGAGCTGACGTCCTGGGTCTGCTCCACCAGCTCGGCCACGTTTTTTTTGAGCTGCTGCTTGCGCTCCACGGCCTGGGTGATCTGAGATTTTTCGTAGCTGCTCATGGCTTCCTTTGGCTTTCTTGCTCAACTGTGCTCAACTGTTTTTAAGTTTAACACTTTTTGAGCGCTGAAATCATCCGAGGGTTTTGCGGCTTTGCGGGTGCCTGTTGCTCTTTACCAGACCTGCTACCAGCGGATCGCTTGTATCGGTGGGCCGGGTGTGTGTTATGGTGGAAGAGAAGCCCTTCAGAAAAGAGCTGCTGCCCATGATGTTTCGCCTGAAACGTAAGCTGATCCTGCTCTGCTGCCTGCTGGCCCTGTTTCTGGTGTCAGCACCGGCACCGTATATTGCCACACCCGGAGGCCCGCCTTTGCCCCCCATCCATTTTTATGCGGCTTCTGTACATACCCAACGCTGGCTGGCCTCAGTTCAGGATGCGCTGAAAGCAACAGAAGCAGAAGCGCTGGATGAGAATATGTCTGCCGAAGAAATGGCGGCCAGCCTCTTAAAAACCCAGTGTGAACGTGAAAACGACGCTCTGGCCAGCCAGATGATGCAGCTGCACCGCTATGTTTTTATGGAGATTTCAGGCGCCATCAGCCAGCAACAGGTATTTGCCCCTGAAACCCAGAACTTTTTGGTGCTGCACCAGCTGCTGATGCGCATCCACCAGTTGATTCGCAGCCTGGCGCCCGAAGAGGGCCTGGCCCTGGCCCGTGCGCTGCTGCAGTTTTTAACCGAAACGGATCCCCGCCAGCTGAGCGCACGCATGCTGCAGCAGTGGCTGCGCGAAAACCTCAGCCTGCATGCGGCAGATATTAACCGGGAAACGCGTCAGGGCTTGCAAATTTATAACGAGTACAATGCCGATCAGCGGGAAGTTTATCTGGAGTTGGGACAGACACCCTCGCTGTTTGTGCTGCAGGATATTCCCCGCTTACAAGGGGAGCTGATCACGATGATGACCTGGGTGGAAGAAAACTATCTCTGGTTGTATAGCCACTGGGGTGAAGCCAGCGCCCGCGCGGGCCACGATAAGATGCAAAAGGCCTACCGGGCCATGACCCTGCGCTATGACTGAATCAAACCGGAGACGCTGCTTCAGACCTGTGCTGCCCGCTGGGCCACCTTGCCCACATAGCGCTGGGCAATGCTGAGGGCCCGTGCGGTTTTGGGGTCGTGCCCCAGATTATACGAGGCCACCGTGCGATCCCAGTCGCCCAGTCCCAGACCCAGGCTGCCCCTGACGCGACTGCGCTGGCGGGCCAGATAGCTCAGGCCGTAGTCAATATTGTACTCCAGATCGTTTTGCACACGGGGAAACGCACGCGGGTGGGCTTTGTCGTTGATTTGCATCACGCCCCAGTCGGTGGACTTCAGTACGCCATCGCGCACATTGCGGCCCTGCAGCACCTCAGCACTGCCGGTGTCTTTCCACATTCTGAAGCCGCTTTCATTGGCCGCAATGCCCAGGGCAATGCGTTCAGGAATGCCGTGCTCACGGGCCTTGTGACGCACAATGGCTTTGATGACTTTGCTTTCGTACTGGCGCAGGCTTTCGCCGGCCTGGCGGGCCACGCCATATTTCTGGCCCAGGGCCTGCAGCTGGGCCGCAGGCTGCCCATTAACAGGGACTGAAAGCGCCGGTGCCGGGGCCAGACCAGGCAGGCTCACAGGCACAGCGGGCGATGAGCGGAAGAGCTGTGACGGGGCCTGCAGGTGCAAACGATCGCCGGTCTGAAAAGGGGGCGCCGCAGGGGGCGTGGCGGGCGCTGAGGCTTGCCGGCGCAGCAGCTGACTGACCATACCCAGGCGGGGGGCTGCAGCGTGAGAGCGAACCGGCAGATTCATCAGACAACTCCTTGTGGGGGATACCCTGAGATTATCGGGCAGGCCGCAACAGGGCTTGTCAGCCCACAGCCTAAGTTTGTTTTAATTTTATCTTAAGCCTGACGGGCACTGAGAGCGCTTTTGCTTTGCAGGGGGATATGCTAGGCTGAAGAAGGTCTGACTGCAATGCCTTGCTGCAGGATGGGCCGTAAAAAGATCCGGGGCTGGTTTGGGGCATGACAATCCGTCGCAGTGACGCTGTACAAAAACTTTGTTCGCTACTGGTCAAACACGATCTGGTCAGCGCAACAGATATTTCAATTGCTTACCAGACCTACATTCTGATGAAAATTCAGGCGGCCCAGTGCCAATACGTTCTGGAAGCCGAAAAAGGCGTGCTGGCCCTGCAAAGCCGTGACGACGCCCAGGACAGCTGGGGCGCGCTGGAAATGCCCGCACCGGCAGTGAATGCCGAGGCCCTGCGTCAGAACTGGGTGCCCTTTACCTCCGATAAACTGGCCCTGTTTGATGCCAGCGGGCGCTTTCAGAGTGTGCAGGCCCGCTCCCGCCCTGAAATTGTGCCCACCAGTCAGGGCGGCTACATCTGGGCCAACAACCAGTCCTACCAGCTCTCGGTGCTGCTGAATCCCTTATTGCCGCTGCAAAACGTGGCGCGCGGCCCTTATGATTTTTACTTCCCTGCCGGACAGGATGACGGGGTCTTTTTTACGGATCGGGCCCAGGGCAGCCTGCTGATGAGCGATCTGACCCTGAACCTCAACAAGGCCCGCCTCAGCCTGCGCGAACCTGGCAGCACCAAGGCCCTCTGCCTGGCTTATGATGGCCAGACCCACACGGCCTATGTGACCGACCACCAGACCTCCGACCTGATTGTCATTCAGCCCTTTAAAAAAGACCTGCAGCGCATCTCCACCCCCCACGGTGTGCTGGGCAGCCTGGTGCTCGACGGCAGCCGCCAGCAGTTGCTGATGCTGCTGGCTGATCCTGAGCAGGAGCCCGCCGTTCTGGTGTACGACACGGCCACCCTGCAGCACAAAGGCACCATTCTGGTCCCCGGCAAGCGCTTCAGTACCCTCGATGACCCCTGCGACCTGATGGCCGTCAGCCCCGATGGTCACAGCCTGCTGATCATGTCCTACACCGATGAGCCCGCGCTCTGTACCCCGCTGATCTCGCGCATCGATCTGCAGAGCCATCAGCTGCTCGAAACCCAGACCCTCAGCACCCAGGAAAAACCGATCGGCTTTGCCTTTGCCCAACAGGCACCCCAGAGCGAAGCCCTGATGGACTTCGACGATTTTCTGGCGGATCGCGGTCTGGTTGAAATGCCACGCATGATTGGCCTGATCCGTCAGATTCAGGCCCTGGAAGCCGATCGCAACAAACCCCTCTTTGATCAGGACGTGCAGGCCGCCATGCAGCATATTCAGGGCAATTTTTCACCCCAGGAGCTGCAAAACGTGGTTGAGATGTCTCAGGAAGCCGTGCAGCAGCTTAGCAACGAGAGCTTTTTTGAGTGGCAGGGTCGCCAGGACATGAACGCCGAAGAAAAACAGGTCTTTGTGGAGCATCTGGCCCAGCTCAAAACCGATGAAAGCGTTTCGCGTACCAACGGTGTGTTTGTACTCAACTGGCTCAAGGGACTGGCCAGATAAGCTACTTGCGGTGCAGCTGGTAAAAGCGCAGCAGCGCCTGCCAGACTGAATCCACGTCTGTTTGCAGTACAATCTGATCCACACCCATGCGCCGAAAACCCTCGCTGAGGGCTTCTTCACGCGCCCGGGCCTGGCGCTGATACGCTTCACGCACACGGGCATTGCCCAGATCCCAGAGGGCCGATTGACCGGTTTCAGGGTCGCGCAGGCGCACCCAGCCCAGATCGGGCAGACTCAGCTCGTGCGGGTCCTGCAACCGCACAGCAATACAGTCATGCCGGCTGTTGAGCACTTGCAGCGGAAAGAGTGAGCCGGTTTCTAAAAAATCTGACAGCACAAACAAAACGCCCCGGCGGTGCAGAATATGGCTGACATAGTCCAGGGCTTTATCCAGCCGGGTCACGCGGGGCTCATCATGGGATTGCTCGAGGCTCACCAGCAGCTCCCGGATCACGCGCAGGGCATGGCGGCGGCCTTTGCGGGGCGGAATCACCTGGCGCACCTGATCGTCAAAGGTCAGCAGGCCAACGCGATCGTTGTTGCGCAGGGCCGAAAAAGCCATAATGGCCGCCATTTCAATGGCCAGATCCATTTTGAGGCGCTGGCGCGAGCCAAAATAGACCGAAGGGCTGACATCCACCAGTAAAAACAGGCTCAGCTCGCGCTCTTCGATAAAGCGCTTGATGTGCACCTGGCCAGTGCGAGCGGTGACGTTCCAGTCAATATGCCGCTCGTCATCCCCCTCCTGATAAGGGCGCACCTCTTCAAACTCCAGCCCCACCCCTTTAAAGACGCTGGCATATTGCCCGCTGAGCATCTGGTCCACCAGACGGGCCGACTTGATTTCGATCTGGCGGATGCGCTTCCAGATCTCACTGTGCAGAACGCTTGTCATGGGGGTATTATCGCATACTCAGTCGGGCTTGAGATACATGCACTGCCAGGGGTAAACCTGGGTCTGGCCCGGCAGGCCGGGCAAAGGCAACAGACGCAGATGCAGACCGGACTGGCGCCAGATAAACACGTCCAGCCGGGCCGGACGCAGGGCGATCAGGGCCTGTAACTGACGCATCAGCGCTGCTGAGGGTTTTGTATTGGCCGTCAGCACCTGAAGCTGCCAGCCCTGCAGCGGGTAAGGCTCTGCCCAGGCCTGCGGAAACAGGTCTTGCCAGAACACCTGGTGAGCCGTCTGCTCAGCCTGCCAGTTGAGATAAACTGGCGGCGGCAGCATGGCGGGCAGCAAAGCCTGAAACAGACGGCTGAAAAGAGCTGCACTGGCCGTGCGGCCCCCCGGCGGCACCGGATGCTGAAACAGCGACACCTGGGGCCAGAGCAGATGGCCCCAGCTTTGCAGCAATGGCTGCAGCTCAGGCTGATTCAGACGCCAGGCTGCGCTGAGGCTGCGCTGCAAAACCTCCAGCTCCAGATGATGCGCCAGAAAGCAGACGCCCAGCTGCAGCGCAGTCGCGTACTGCCGTTCCTGCAACAGCACTTTTTGCTGATGGCGACAGGCATAAAGCCAGCGCTGCAGGCCCTGGGCATCGTCTCTGAGCAGCACCTCAAGGTAAGCAAAAATATCCGCAGCAACGGCCGCCTCCGGCCCGTTGAGCAAAGCCTGCAAAGCACAGGAAATGGCCTGATCATGGGCCTGGCGGCGGGCATAGATATCTGACAGAGCATAAAGGGGCCGCCAGCTGTCCCAGCCCTGGACCGGATCACTGGCCGGATAATACGGGTCCAGGCTTTTCAGCAGCGCGCTTTCGGCCGCCTCATATTGCCCGGCCTGGTGCAGAGCCAGGCCGTAGGTTGACCAGGATTCAGCACACAAAGGCTGATCCTGCCAGCGCGAGAACCAGTCCAGCATGCGCTCGGTCTGATCGCTTTCGCGCATCAGGTACTGAATCTCCAGAATCAGGGCCTCACTGGGCGGCAGGGCCCACAGCGGCGCCCACTGGCCTGCGGGCACGGGCTGCCGCAGCTGTTCGGCTGCCTGTAGCAGCACGTCCAGACGCTCAGCCACGGGAACTGTTTCACGCACGGAGGGGAGCGTGGCCCAGTGAAAATCGATCAGCGGGGAAGGCTCTTCGGCACGGGCCAGCGTCAGAATTTTCTCGTAGCGGGCCAGTTTTTCAGGCTTGTCAGCGTCTTCACAGAGATGATCGATCAGCAGATCCGGTCGCAGCTGCGCCCGCAGCAAAAGATCTGGCCCTAAACAAGGGCGCTCATGAATGCGCCCGACATAACACAAGTCGGGCTGACGCACAAAAAGACGGTGCAAAAAATGCCAGGCAAAAGGCTGGCCTGCGGCATCGTAGTCCACACGCAGACACAGGTAGCCGTCACTGTCAGGGGCCGGCTGCTGGCGGATCAGATGCTGTAGCAGGGCATAACTGGCAGGGTTAAGGCGCTCATCAGCATCCAGCACCAGAATCCATTGGCCGCTGGCGGCCTGCAGGGCCGCGTTGCGCGGCGCTGAAAAGTCATCGCGCCAGGGCTGGTGCAGAATCACGGCTTCAGGCAGGCACTCCTGAAGGTATTCCGGCGTACCGTCATCGGAGCCGGTATCCACAAAGATCCACTCGTCGACCAGACCGCTGACGCTGTCAAGACAGGCTGGCAAGCGCTCCCGCTCATTGCGGACGATCATACACAGACTCAGGCGGGGGGCAGGGCGGAATGTCACGGGTTTAACCTCACTTCTATACCGGGGGTATTGCTGTTGCGCAGATGGCAGGGGATCAGGCGCAGGTGACAGCCTGCTGACTGCCAGACAAAGATATCCAGGCGACCGGGCGGCAAAGCACTGAGCAGCTGCAGCTGCTGCAACCAGGCGGGCGGCGGATCTGTTGCCGCTTCGGATACAAGCAGATGCCAGCCATCAGGGGCGTCATGCTCACAGGGTGTGACAGGTGCCAGCAAGGCCATGATACGCTGCGGGTCCACACCGGCGGCGGTGTGCAGGCTGAGACGGGGCCGAATCTGGCCCGGCAAAAGCGCCTGCTGCAGGCGCGGCAGCACCGGATCACCGGGGCGGTCCGGGCTCAGGGCCGGCAGCAGCGGAATCTGGGCACGGGTTTCTGGCCAGAGCAAATGCAGCAGGGCCGCCAGTATCGGGGTCGCCTGATGATGATGCAGGGCTGCCGCCTGCCAGGCCTGCCAGAGGATTTGACGCTCAACATGGTGCACGAGATAATGGCTGGCCCAATACAAGGCGCCCTCGGGATCCTGTCGATTCAGGGCGGTTGTGCTGAGGCTTGCCAGCCTTTGCAGCAGCTCAGGCAGCATCAGGTCCGGCGAAGGAATAGAGCGATCTGGCGCACTGTGCCGGGCCTGCCAGGCATAGCTTGCTGACGCCAGCGGCTGGCCCTGCTGCGCAGCCAGCTGCGCCAGGGCCTGCAGGGGCCGCCAGCTCTGCCAGCCGCCGCCGGGATCAGCTGCCGAATAATAAGGGTCCAGCGCGTTCAGATAAGCTGTTTCTGCAGCGGCCAGCCTGTGCTGCCGACGCAGCACGTCGCCATAGAGCACCCAGGACTCAGCATAGACCACAGCGGCGGCGGTGCTGTGTGGCCATTCTGCGATCAGGTGGTGATGCTGCCCCAGCGCAACCTGAAGTTGCTGGATTTCAAGCAGCAACTCAGCCAACGGCGCCGGCATCCAGCCGGGCAAGGTCTGGCCTGACGGTGGCCCCTGCAGACTCTGCGCAAAGACCTGTTGCAATTGCTGCAGGCGGCGTTCAGCAGACTGGCTGGCCACGGTGTCGGGATGGATCAGGCGATAAAAATCCATCAGGGGTGAGGGTTCATGCTGGCGGGCCCAGTCCAGCAAATTCAGATACTGCTTTGCTTTGACCGGCGGCATGCTGCGTTCAGCCTGATGCCTGATCACAATATCTGGCCGGATCTGCGTGGGCATGCGCTCTCCCGGCTGCAGGCAGGGCCGCTCATGAATGGCCCCCACAAAATGCAGGGCGGGATCCTGGGCAAAAAGACGGTGTAAAAAGGTCCACTGAAACACATCACCGTTGCTGTCGTGATCCAGCCGCAGACAGGCCAGGGCCTCCGGGCCGCTGGGCTCTTTGCTGAGCAGCTGCTGCAGCACCGGCAGCGATTCAGGCGCAAGGGCCTCATCGGCATCCAGCATCAGCAGCCAGGGACCGCTGACTTCAGCCAGCAATTGATTGCGGGCGGTGGCAAAATGCCCCGGCCAGGGCACTGCCAGAACGCGGGCTTCAGGTATTTCAGCTCGCAGATAGTCTGGTGTGCTATCGTCTGAACCCGTATCCAGAAACACCCATTCATAAATCCAGGGCGCCAGCGGACGCACGCTGGCCAGGCAGGCCGGCAGGGTCTGGCGGCCGTTTCTGACGAGCATACAAAAGCTGGTGGTCGGTTTCAAATGCGCGGTCATGAAGGGCTATTATAACAGCCTGGCCGGTCGCTGCTGCTGACCGGCCCCCCTTTACAACGCTCAGTTGTGCCGGGGTGTCAGTTTACGAATGCGGTGGGCACTGCTGTCGGCAATATAAATGCTGTCATCGCTGCCCACCACAATATCTTTGGGAAGCGCCATCTCAGCCTGCAAGGCATCTCCCCCATCACCACTGAGGCCAGCCGTACCCTAGGACAGCTTCAAGCGTCAGGCCCAGCAGCAGATGCCGGCGATCCACGGTCACGGTGCGTACGCCAGCCTGCTGAGAATAATAAAAGCCTTTGCCGGTAAAGGCCGCCAGCGGCTGCTGATCGGCATCATAACCCTGAACCGTCACCACCCGCAGCTGACCAGGGACCGTGGGCACATCATCAATTTCCAGCACGACCGTTTCACCCGTGACGGGCACCAGGGCCGGTCCGCTGTGGTGCAGAGGCTGTTCAAGATCAGCACCGGTCACACTCAGGCTTAAAAATTTCAGGTCTTCAGGACTGACCTGCTGGGTCTGAAAGCCGGCCGGCACATGAAAGACCATGCGCACAGTTTCGTGCGGTTTTAAAGCGCTTTCGCTGGCCGGCAGCGTGCTGAGCGCCTGCGGTACGCTGTCTGGCGCCATGGCTGGCGGACTGCAACCCACCAGCAGGCTTAGACTCACACTGATCGCCGCCCCGTTCAACACGCTTTTGATAACCATCTTGCACCTCTGTCTGTTTAAAATTTAAAACTGAAAAGCAATACTGCCCACGATTTTTTCACGCTGCCCGGCTGGGGGAGCGTTATGATCACCGTTGGAAGATCCGCCGCCACCACCACCGCCGCCGCCGCCACTGGCGGTACTACTGCTGGTCACCACAAACATCTGCTCAGCTGAAAGAGTGCTTTGCAGCAAATCCACACGGATGCGGCTGTTGCCAGCGCTCTGCAAAGCCCGCAACCGTCCCTGCTCATCCACCGCCAATACATCAGGCTGGCTGGAACTGTAGCGCAGGCGTTGCTGCAGGCCTTCAGGCCAGTCCTTGAGGATCTGTCCCTGCACATTCAGCAGAAGCACACTCAGTTGCATACCGTTGGTACCGCCAGAATAGGGCACCATCAGACTCGGATAACGCAACTCCAGGCGGTGAATCTGCGCCACAAAGGCTTGCAGGCGGGGATCTTCAGGCGGGGCTGTGGTGGGCGTGGGCAGCGCGCTTGCAGACGGCTCGGCCGTCGCTTCAGGACCGGCGGGCGGCGTTGGGGTGGCCGAGACGGACGCCAAGGGGGATTCAACGGGCCGGGCGTCAGGAAGCGTTGCCAGTGCCGGACGATCTGCTGCCGGTGCCGGCAAGGGCAGCGGGCTGCAGGCGGCAAGGATAAAACAGCCAAACAAAAATAGACCACAAACAGGCAAAGTGCTGGCTCCCCACTGAATAGCTGATGAATACTTTAATCAAGCTGATTATAGCATGTTTATAGCATTTTTATAGAATATATCAGCATTTTCAGGTCTGTTAAGCGCGCAGCGCCTGTTCAGCCCGCGCTTTTTTATGCTTGGCTCAGTTTGGTGTTTGCGCGAGCCAGGCGCTGAGATCGGTAGCGGTAATCAAAAAAAGCTCCGGATGTTCGGGCCGGGTGGCCAGCAAAGGGGCCAGGCGCTGGCTGTGCAGGCTCAGCAGCTGATCCAGCGCGTTGCGCACGTCGCGGGCGTTGCCAAACTTTTCGCCGCGCCGGGCGTACATCTGTTCAAAGAAGGCGTTGATGCGCTGCTGGTCTTCTTCACTGACCTGCAGCTGATACCCCCGCTGTTGCAGCATATAGTCAAAAATCTGGCGCAGCTCAGTGGGCTGGTAATCGGTGAAGTCCAGAAAGCTGTTAAAGCGGCTTTGCAGTCCCGGGTTGCTGTTAATAAAATGCTGCATTTCGTCGCGGTAGCCGGCGGCAATGACCACAAAACGCCCGCGGTCATTTTCCATGCGGGTCAGCAGAGTATCAATGGCTTCTTTGCCAAAATCGTTTTCACTGGCGGGGGCCAGGCTGTAGGCTTCATCAATAAACAGAATGCCGCCCAGGGCCTGATCAATCAGCTGGTTGGTTTTGATGGCCGTCTGGCCCACATAACCGGCCACCAGCTGGGCCCGTTCAGCCACCGTAACCCTGTCTTCGGGCAGCACCTCCAGTTCTTTGAGAATACGCCCCAACAAACGGGCCACGGTGGTTTTGCCCGTGCCCGGGTTGCCATAAAACACAAAATGGGTGCCCAGCCCCAGCGCGGCCTCCTCGCCTTTGGCCTGCGCCTGGGCTTTGGCCACCAGCACGCTGCTTCTGATCTGCTGTAGCTGTGCTTTAACGGCCTGCAGCCCCG
>JACYMC010000232.1 GCA_015272195.1 Candidatus Sericytochromatia bacterium | reverse complement strand
GAGTTGCTTTTTGAGTCACCTGAAGGGGGCTTGGAGGAATTTTTGCTATTGAGGCCCAGCAGCTCTTCGATTTGCCGTGAGCGCTCTTTCAGTGCGGTATTTTCCGCTCTTAAAGCGGCATTCTCAGCTCTGAGTAACGCATTTTCATGCTCAAGCTGTGCCACTTTTTCTTCCAGATAAGCAATGCGTTCTGATTCTGTCATGTATTTAGATTAAGCCGAGATTTGCGTTTTGGGAAGGGGGCTGAAGGGATACGCGATACTTTCTTTTTGCGATTTGATTGATCAATAAAGGATTATGGGCCGAAATTTTTGTGATTGTATCATATGATTCTCTGATATCTTCAAAAAAGACATAATAATTACTGAGTGCTGTGTCGGGCAATCCATAGCTGCTGCGTAGAGCCAGGGGTACTTCCTGCAAAAAGGCCTCCCATTCAGGTTGACCCGTGCAGAGTGCGTTGATCATATGGTCTAAGCCACCGGGCTGGGCCAACAAAAATGCGATCAGACCCTGGCGGTACTGGTAAGTTATCAGATTGCCCTCTTGCCCCAGCAGGACTTCATGAGGATACTTTTGCACCAGTTCCAGCCCGGCCGCGAGACATTCAGGGCTGGGGAAGGCTCGCAAAAGCTGAAAGTGAAGTGGATTGGCAAAAGCCAGCCTCTTTTGACCCGCATACGCATACCATTTCTGCAAACGAGGATCAGATGTTTGATACCAGTGGGGCTCAAGGCGTTTGAGCCAGGGCACAATGACCTGAGGTATCAGGTGCTGCTCACGGGAAGGGTATTGGCAGGTTTGTATTTGTTGAATCAGCTTTTGGATGCACTGCAGATGTATCAGAACTTCGCTTTCTTTGCGACCAGCGAATCCATCTGTCCAAGTATTCAGGTGAACTTCCACCTGCTGATAAAGCCAATGGCCCAGGCCTTCCAGCAGAGGGATGGCTTCTTCATCACGCAGCGGCAAATCCAGCAGCAGCGAGAGACTTTGGATCCGGCTTTCAAGACTGGCCATGGCGCCATGCTGACCAATTGAATTTAACACTTTGGCTTGCTTATGAGAGAGTGCTGCCCGGTGCTTCCAGATGAGCGGCTCTATTTTTTCGGACCAGTTGTCCTCTAGATGCAGAAAATGCTCAGCAGCCAGCAGTTCCAATATCAATTGATGATAAAAACGGTAAGTGTTCTGATTTTCCTGGATGAGAATACCGGCAGCGCGTGCAAAATTTTTTATCTTGGGACTTAATTTTGTGTTTTTTGTGATAATGCGGTCGTCCACATAAATAATGCCCAGATTTTGCATCAAGCAGGCCAGTTCGGCCAGTGCTTCGCGACTCTGTTTGACAAAGTCAGCGGTGTAGCCTTGTTTTTTTTGTTCCCGCGCCAGCATCTGGTTCAGCAGGCCCTGAATCAAGACGCCGTTTGAAAAGCTTTGCTCAGGCTGAAAGGGCTGACCACGCCACAGCTCCAGTAGCACCAGGGCAATGAAAGGACTCAGGCGCAGTTGCTGCAAGGCCTCTGATTCTTGATGCATCCACCGGGCCAGGGCATGTTCGCCTTCCTGTTTTAAAAACGTCTGTATCCATTCTGTTTCAGGTGGGAGTAAGCTCAGAGCCAAAGGGGCTTCGTCCAGCAATTGCTCTAGTTCCCCGTCTTCATTGCGACCAGAGACAATCAGGCGGTGTTTTGGGTTATGCTCCAGTAGGTAACGGATGTCTTCCACCACCCGAATACGCAGGCCGGGCATGACTTCATTAAGGCCATCGCAGAACAGCAGCAGCGGCTGGGGATGAGACAGGGTCCACGCCTGGCAGCTCAGGGCATCGCGGATCAATTGGGTCAGATCTTTGCTTTCACGGTAGATTCCCAGCCGAATAAAGACCGGGCACGGCCCCTGTCCGGCTTTCCAGTCTGTCAGGGCGTGTTTGTATGCTTCACTCAGAGCACCGCTTTTGCCTGCACCGCCAGGCCCTTCCAGTACAGTCAGAGCTTCAGAGCGTTGCAACAGCTCTTTCAGCTCAAGTCTCAGGCCTTGCGCTTCATCCTGCAGGGCAAAGTGAATCCAGTGTTGAACCTGCAGGCGTTCGCGCAGCGGATCGGGTTTTGGGGGGCGCGGTTGTAGGCGCAGGACAGGCTGGCGAAACGCTTGCTGCAAACGTTTTTCAAGCAGCGGAGCCAGCCAGAAAAAACCCTGCGACATTTCCAGATACTCTTGTTCAGCCTGGCGCTCAGGCAGGGCATTTAAAAAATAAAAGGCACTGTGGGCGCCCTGTGCTTGAATAACCATAAGTGCGCCATAGTCTACCAGCGGTTTCCAGACCCATTTTTTAGCCTGCTCCTTATTCTCGCCCGGTGTGGCGTCTGTGGCTTTGGCCAAATAAAGCCGGTTCGCATAAAGGGCAGTCTCGGACTGACCGCTTTGTCGTTTGGGCTGGCGATCGCCTGTCTTCCAGACCTGACACTGCATGGAGTGCCTGGCGGGAGTGGTGCCCCCACTGCGGGGCTGGTTTTCTGTTTGACGCAACAGAACCAGTTCTTGCGGCCAGTGCTGCTGCACCCATTTCAGCAAGGTTACGATGGCTTTTAAAAAGGCCAGCGTCAGTAGCTGGTAGTCTGACTCCTGGTAGCGGCAGGCCCCGTGGCCAATCATTTTATTGCGATAAAAGGGCATCCACTCACACAAAAATACAGACCATGATTTGCTGGATGGGCCATTATGCGGCAAAAATTTCTGGGCTGCGTCCACAAACGCAGTGATGCCCGTGGGAAGCCGATGACGGCGTGTCAAAGCCTGATATAGGGGTTCAAAATCCGACGCTAGCCAGTCTTTGCTGGCTTCCACCTGCTTCAGCAGATCCTGAACCCAATTGCCCAGGGCACAGTTTTGCAGGGTTTCATAGATTTCGCGCTGATACTGATGTTGCGCTTCGCTCTCGGCAGGCAGCCCGCAAAGCACATGTCCGGCCAGGGTCGCAACCCAGAAGCGCATGGTCAGGTGATACGTATCAAAGCATATGTCGTGAATAAACTTGCTTTTTCTGAGCTGTCCTTTGTCATCAAAGTCCAGGCTATCCAGCAGCTTGCAAACCATTTCGACCAGTGGCGCTGGCAGCGTATGCTGAAGGCCCTCCAGCCCGGTGATAATGGCTTGCTGCTTTTTTTTCATCGGCTTCATCTTAGCATATCTCTCCCCCATACATGGCGGCCAGGTCTTCAGGCTGCCACTGGCCCAGCAGCTGATTCAGGCTGGGTCGGCTGCGGTATGACGCACTTGTTTTGGTCTGGCGTCCGGGCGATTTTCTGCGTGGCTGGGGCCAGGCCTGGTGATAGGCTGTGATCACAATCTGTGCCTGTGTATCCGTAACCACACAGAGCCACTGCTCACTTTCAGGTAATCTGAGGCGGTGGATCAGCGCTTGATGTCGCCATTGGCGCTTGCCGCTGCAGAGCGCTTCAGCCAGCCAGTTGGGGTCAATCTGCCGTTCCTGAATACGCTGTCGGACATGTTCACTCAGTTGCATCTCTACGTCCTCCTGAAAGTGTTTTGTATCTATTCTGATTATCGCTTTTGCGTTTCGTAATCAAGTATCAGTTGTTTGGGTCTGCTATCCACAATTCAATGCTGGTCTGTACTGAGGTGCTGTAATTCAAGTGCTTCATCTTTTTCTGTCAGGCCATCAGTTCAAAAGAACCCCCACAATCCCTTTGCATGATCCGCTGGCCTGTGGAACCATAGAGTCAAAAAGGAGCAATGTTATGCACAACGGCATTGTGATTCTGGACTTTGGTTCCCAGTACAATCAGCTGATTGCCCGGCGCATCCGCGAGCTGGGCGTTTATGCCGAGATTCTGCCCCACACGGTCTCGCTCGACACCCTCAAGGCCCACCAGCCGGCGGGCATTATTCTCTCCGGCGGGCCGGCCTCGGTCTATGCTGAAGGGGCTCCCCAGCCCCCTGAAGGTCTGCTGGAGCAGGGCTGGCCCATTCTGGGTATTTGTTACGGTATGCAGGTGCTCAGCCAGTTGTGCGGCGGCCAGGTGGAGCCAGCGGCCCAGCGTGAGTTTGGTCAGGCCGAATTAAGCCACACTCAGGCCTCGGCCCTGTTTGCAGAGGTGCCGGAGCGCTCCCAGGTCTGGATGAGCCATGGCGACCATGTGACCCGCTTGCCAGAAGGCTTTACAGTATTGGCCCACTCCGATAACGCCATTGCGGCCATCGCCGATACGGCGCGGGGCCTGTATGCCCTGCAGTTTCACCCGGAAGTGACCCACAGCGTCTATGGCACCCAGATGCTGGCCAACTTTGCCCTGCAGATCTGCCGAGCCCCGCAGCAGTGGTCGATGCAGAGCTATATCGACACCACCATTGCCAGCATTCGGGAGCAGGTGGGCAGCGAGCGGGTGGTGCTGGGCCTCTCGGGCGGGGTCGATTCCTCGGTGGCCGCCGTGCTGATCCAGCGGGCCATTGGCAGCCAGCTGACCTGTATTTTTGTCGACACGGGCCTGCTGCGCAAAAATGAGGCCGCCGACGTGATGCGCACCTATGGTGAGCACTTTGAAATTGATCTGCACTGCATTGACGCCCGCGAGCGCTTTTTTAAGGCCCTCGAAGGGGTCTCTGACCCGGAGCAGAAGCGCAAGATCATTGGCCGCGAGTTTGTGGCTGTGTTTCAGGCCGAGGCCGCCCGCATCGAGAACGTGGGCTATCTGGCCCAGGGCACGATTTACCCCGATGTGATTGAGTCCCAGTCGGTCAAAGGGCCCTCGGCCACCATCAAGTCGCACCACAATGTGGGCGGCCTGCCCGAAGAGTTGCACCTTAAACTGCTGGAGCCCCTGCGCGAGCTGTTTAAAGACGAAGTACGCCAGGTGGGCCGCGAGCTGGGCATCCCGGCTTATTTTATCGACCGCCACCCCTTTCCCGGACCCGGTCTGGGCATTCGCGTGCTGGGAGAAATCTCCGCCGAGAAGGTGGCCATTCTGCAGGAGGCCGACGCCATTTTTCTGGACGAGCTGCGCCGCAGTGGCTGGTATGACAAGGTCTCCCAGGCCTTTGTGGCCCTGCTGCCGGTCAAATCGGTGGGGGTGATGGGCGATGAGCGCACCTATGAATACACCGCCGTGGTGCGCTCGGTCGATACCCAGGACTTTATGACCGCCACCTGGTCCCAGCTGCCTTACGATTTGCTGGAGCGCGTTTCGCGCCGGATTATCAACGAGGTACGCGGCATCAACCGCGTGACCTACGATATCTCATCCAAGCCACCGGCCACGGTGGAGTGGGAATAAGAAGGAGTTAAGCCATGTCACATCTTTTAAGCCCTGATCTCAACGGCAAACTGCTCGGTGAGGCCCTGACCTTTGACGACGTGCTGCTGGTGCCCGCCCGCTCCGCTGTGCAGCCGGCCGAGGTCAGTCTCAGCTGTCGCCTGACCGCCGAGATTGAACTGAATATTCCGCTGCTGAGTGCCGCCATGGACACCGTGACCGAAGCCCGTCTGGCGATTGCCCTGGCCCGTGAAGGCGGTCTGGGCATGATTCACAAAAACCTCGACATTGCGGCCCAGGCCGGCATGGTGGAGCAGGTCAAGCGCAACGAAAGCGGCATGATCTCCGCTCCAATCACCCTGCAGCGCCACTCGCCCCTGGGTGAGGCCGATGCCATTATGGCCCGCTACAAAGTCTCGGGTCTGCCGGTGGTCGAGGCCGATGGCCGGCTGGTGGGCATTATTACCAACCGCGATCTCAAGTCACGCAAACCCGAGCACAGCACGGTGGCTGACGTGATGACCTCGGAGCGTCTGATCACGGCGCCAGTCGGCACGACCCTGGCCGAAGCCCGCGATATTTTGCTCAGCAACCGCATCGAAAAACTGCCGATTGTCGATGCCGACCAGCGCCTGCACGGCCTGATCACCCTGCGCGATATCGACAACCAGACCGAATACCCGCTGGCCTGCAAAGACAGCAAAGGGCGCCTGCGTGTGGGGGCCGCTGTGGGAGCTGGCCCTGAAACGCTCGAACGCGCCGAAGCTCTGATTCGGGCCGGGGTAGACGTGATCACGGTGGATTCAGCCCACGGCCATTCAGAGGGCGTGCTGCGCATGGTCAGCGCGCTGCGGGCGGCCTTTCCAACGCTGCAGCTGATTGGCGGCAATATTGTGACCGCCGCTGCGGCGGCGGATCTGATTGAAGCCGGCGTGAATGCGGTCAAGGTGGGCGTGGGGCCTGGCTCGATCTGTACCACCCGCGTAGTGGCAGGCGTGGGCATGCCCCAGCTGAGTGCGGTAGCCGAGGTCTCGGCTTATTGCCGCTCCCGCGATATTGCGGTGATTGCCGACGGCGGCATCAAGCTCTCGGGCGATATCGTCAAGGCCCTGGCCGGGGGCGCGGACTGCGTGATGGTGGGCAGCCTGCTGGCCGGCACGCGCGAGGCACCGGGCGAAGAAATTCTGTTTGAGGGCCGGCGCTTTAAGGCCTATGTGGGCATGGGCTCGGTGGCCGCCATGAAGCGCGGCTCCAGCGATCGCTACTTTCAGGCCCAGTCGCGCAAGCTGGTCCCTGAGGGCATTGAGGGCATGGTGCCCTACAAAGGCAGCCTGTCGGATGTGGTCTATCAGCTCTGTGGGGGTATCCGGGCCGGCATGGGCTATTGCGGCACGGGCACGATTGCCGAACTGCAGACGCGGGGCCGCTTTGTTAAAATCACCGGGGCCGGGCTCAAAGAGAGTCACCCGCACGGCGTGAGCATTACCAACGAATCGCCCAACTACCAGCGCTGATGCGCTGAGTGCGTTAAACCTCAGTCTTTGCGCTGGCTCTGACTGGGGTTTTCGCGTTCAAAGCGACAGCCATAGGCCTGGGCTGGTGAGAGCACAAAGTCCATTTTAAAGCTGCGGTGGGAGATCTCAATCGCGCCATTGGGGAAGACGCGCTTGATGCGAAAACGCCGGCCGTCGCTCATCAGCAGGTAGTCGGCCTGCTCGGCAACTTTGATCAGCGCGCCCAGCTTGCGCTCGTCGATTTGCTGCTCGCTGGCTTCAAACATGCGCTCGTATTCCTCGCGGAACTCCTGGGCCCAGTTGTGCTGCAGGCAGAGCTTGAGATACGACACATAGTTGCGGGCCCCGTTGCGGTTGGCGTAAAAGATGTTCCATTTGACGTAGTCATAGCCGTGGCTGCGGTAGTAACGGCTGATCAGCTCCCGCAGCGGGCGGGAACTGCGCTTTAAAAAGCCCACCAGCTCTTCCAGGCGGGGCTCCTTGTTGCGGGCTTCGGTCTGGCCGTGTTCGGGTTCGAGGGTCAGCTCATCAAAGAGATGCGACAGGGGGGCTTTATGAAAAGTGATTTGCTTCTTTTTTTTGTCGGTATCGTAAGCAATGGCATAAATTTCGCGGGGGTCCATGCCCAGGGCCCGCAGGCTCTCGACATCGGTGGCCAGCTGGTTCATTTCTTCCACGGCGGCTTTGACCGCGGTCAGCACGTCGCTGGGGTACAGTACCTCTTCGCTCTGGCCGTTGCGCTTTTTTTTGCGGCGGCTGTACAGGGTCAGCTTGCGCCCCAGCTCGGTCAGGGGCAGCCGCCAGTGGGGCTGCTGCTTAAAGGCCACGTTCAGCAATTCGTGCAGGCGGCGTGAAACCGGGCGGCGCAGCAGGCGGTAATAGTTAAAATCGAGGTATTTGAACTGGGTGGAATGCTGAATCTGGGCCAAAAATGCCGGGTTCAGCACCAGGTTGAGGCGCCGCTGGCTGGTATCGAGGCTGGCCTGATCCAGAATGCTGAAGCGGGCTGAAATCAGCTCCTGGCCGGTATCAAAGCATTGGTCAAAAGCAATCTCAACGGCTTGCCAGCGCTTGAGGCTGTCTTCGAGCCGGCGCAGATACTGGGGATTGATCGGGCAGCCGCAGCCTTTGAGAATTTCATAGCGGCTCAGCGCCAGCCGGGGGCTGTAGTCTTCCTGCTGGGCGCGCATCAGCAGATACATCAAAAACAGCTGATCCAGCTGATCGGGTGCACGCCAGGTGGCCTGGTAAGTGTAGCCGCTCTCCTGCCAGTTCAGGCCGCTATTGGTTCGCGAGACCTGAAACCAGAGCGGATAATTTAAAAAGTTCAGATCCTGTTTGAGCACGCTTTTGGTCAGGGTCATAAAGGGGTATCTGCTTTCAGTCTGATTCCGTTTAAAAAATAGTATAGCAAAGCCTTTGCCCTGCGCGTAGCCTGAGACATCCAGTATACTGAACCCAGATTACTGATGGAGCCATAAAGAGAGTTAACATAGCCATGCTGAGACCGCGCCATTACCTGCTTGCCCTGACCCTGCTCACAGCAACGTTGCTGGCCTGCGAGCCCGTCGCTGATACAACAACCACTGCCTCCGGTGAACGCCCTGGTGGGGGCCAGACCCAGGTGGCCGAGGACCTGAGCCTGAACTTTCAGCAGCTGGCGCAGCAGGTGGTGCCGGCTGTGGTCAGCATCAGCACCCAGGCACCGGCGGCCAAAACCCAGGTGCCAGATGATGACACCCATGCCCCGTTTAAGCAGCCGGAACAAATGCCGGGTGGCCTGGGCTCCGGGGTGATTGTGGATGCTGAGGCTGGCTATATTCTGACCAATAATCACGTGATTCAGGGTGCTGAGCGGATTCAGGTCACCCTGCAGAATGGCAAGCGTCTGCCCGCTGATGTGATTGGTTCTGATCCCCCCACCGATCTGGCGGTGCTGAAGATTAACGGGGGGCGTGGCTTAAAAGCCGCTGTGCTCGGTGATTCGGGCAAAACCCGCGTGGGAGAATGGGTGCTGGCGATTGGCAGCCCTTTTGGCCTCGACTCCACGGTGACGGCAGGCATTATCTCCGCCCGGGGCCGCGCCAATGTCGGCGTGGCTGATTTTGAGGACTTTATTC
This sequence comes from Candidatus Sericytochromatia bacterium, assembly GCA_015272195.1. Classification (GTDB taxonomy): domain Bacteria; phylum Cyanobacteriota; class Sericytochromatia; order UBA7694; family UBA7694; genus JACYMC01. The sequence goes on along the minus strand of JACYMC010000232.1, from coordinate 11,203 downwards.
AGACCGATGCGGCCATTAACCCCGGCAACAGCGGTGGGGCGCTGGTTAATACGCGGGGTGAACTGATTGGCATCAATACGGCCATTGCCACCCAGGACGCCGGCTATATGGGCGTGGGCTTTGCGATTCCCAGCAACATGGCCCGTCAGGTCATGCAGGATCTGATTGCTGACGGCCAGGTGACCCGCTCCCAGCTGGGGGTGTATATTGGCGAAATTGACGCAGACCTGCGGGTGGCACTGAAGCTGAAGCCTCAGCAGCAGGGTATTCTGGTGATGGAAGTGATTGAAGGAACGCCAGCGGCTGAAAGTGGCTTTCAGAAGTATGATCTGATAGTCAGTCTCAACGGTGAGCCGGTGTCTGAGGTGGCGGCTTTTCGCAACCGCATTGCGCTCACAGCACCCGATACAGAGGTCACCGTCAGTGTGCTGCGAGCCGGTGAAACCCTGAGCCTGAAACCCCGTCTGCGCCGGGCTGCCGCTCAGCAGGCGGTGGGTGCCAATCGCAACCAGACCCTGGCTAAACGTCTGGGCTTTGAGGTGCAGCCGCTTACAGATGCAGAACGTCAGCGTCAGGGCCTGCGCAGTGACCTTGAAGGGCTGGTGGTCAGCCGCATTGACAGCAGCAGCACGGCCTATCGCCGGGGCTTGCGACAGCACGATATTGTGACCGAAATCAACCGCCAGCCGGTCAGCACCCTGGAACAGCTGGAGCAGATTCTGGGCGATGCCCGCCCGGGGGATGCGGTTTTGCTGAATCTGCTGCGCCAGGGCCAGGTCCGTATTCTGGCCTTTGAGCTGCCGGGTTGATTGTTATTTTTTTGTTAAATTTTTGTTTTTTCGTTAAATATCCGTCGGCAAGCTTAATCTTTATCGGTTACGCTGAGGCCGTCTGATTTATGAAAAACCTGATTAATGCTTGATGACAGCTTATTTTTAAGCCTGTATTGGTCTCTGTTTATTTCCCGCGGAAGCCTGTGCTATACTGAAATCTGAATTCAGGCCAAGCACCCGTTTTCAAGTTCAGTCTGTGCCTGACAGGGTTTAACTTGTGCGTGACAAACTGAGTAAAAAGCTAAAAATGTGCAATATGCATCAATTATCTGTACAAAAACCAAGGAGTATGTGGCTTGTGTCCGGCAAACGACTTCTGCTGACGCTCCTCGCCCCGGCCCTCGTGCTGGCAGCTTGCAGCGATAACCCCGTTATAGGAACCCCCTCATCTGATCCAACCTCCACAAGCCAGGGTGCTCCCCTGGTGATTGAACCTGGCTCAGTTTCTCTGGCTGTCGGCCAGAGCGCCCGCGTCAGCGCCCTGCTGAACCAGAATGGCGAAATTCAGCGCAACCTGCCCACCACCTGGGTCAGCCTGGATAGCAATATTGTCAGCGTGGATGCTGAGGGTCAGATTACGGCCCTGCGTCCTGGCAACGCCCAGGTGCGTGCAGAGTCACTCGGCTTTCAGGCCCTGGTGCTGGTGTCAGTCAGCCCCGCGGGTGCTGCCAGTCCCTCGGCTGAACCCCCTGCTACACCAGATAACGGTCTGGGCGTCAGCGACGAAGAGTCAGACGAAAACCCCGAACTGGCCCGTCTGCGCAGCATTGTGGTGCGCCCCGAAAACGAAACCGTTCAGCCGACGGTGTTTCAGTTCAGCCGTCTGGGTGAACAGCGCCAGTTTGTGGCGGTGGGCAAAGACTCCGAGGGCCAGGATATCCGTGAGCTGACCTTCTCCTGGTCTTCCAGCGATGAGGCGGTGGCCACCGTGAACTCAACGGGTGTGGTGACCGCGATTGCGACCGGAACCACCAACCTGATTGCCAGTGCCGGCAATGTCACCAGCAATATTGTGCAGATTCAGGTGCAGGAAGGCACCATCCGCGCCAACATCAGATTTACGGAGTAGTTTGAACCGTGAAAGCCAATTCTTTACGTGTCACCGGTCTTTTACTGGCCCTTTCTGTCAGTTGCGCCAGCGTTCTGAGCTGTCAGCAGACCCTTACCGTTCCCCAGACATCTGCCGCTCAGCAGGCCCTGCAGACTGAAAACAGTGTGCTCAATCTGGATACTGGCCATGGCAATATCCGCTTGCATATTGCGCTGCCGGTTCCCAAAGCCTACCAGGCGCTGAAAGACTACCACGGTTTTAAAACCCAGTTTATCGAAGAAAAGCGCATCAACCGCATCCGTGTCACCATTACCGGCGTGACCACTGACTTTCTGGCTGAGCGTACCATCCCTATTTCTCAGGGCGGCATGACGGCCACCATTAAAGTGCCGCTGGGCAAGAACTTCTTGCTGCGCGTACAGGGCATGGACGACCTGAATGAAGTGCCGGGCGCTCTGGTCAAAAGCGTCTTTACCGTCGAATCTTCTGAAACCGTGCCTGATGTGGATGTGACCCCGCTGACCACCGCCGTGGCTGAAGTGGTTGAGCGCGTGCGGGCCCAGAACAGAGAAGCCGCTGCAGCCATCGATACCGATAAACTCAAGGCCCTGATCGAAGAAGGCAAAAGTGCTGCCAACCCCTTTTTGGTGAACTTTAACGCCTTTGCTACGGTAATTGCTGCGGCCAATGGCCAGGTGCCTTCGATTGTGCCGGCCAACCCCGTGCTGCGCCCTGGGGTGATCAGCGGTACCGTTACCGGTCTGCTGCCGGGTGATGCTGCCGTTATTTTCAGCAATGATCCTGTTTCTGAACCCTTTATTGTGGTGGCGCCGCCGCTGGGCCCTGACGAGACGGCCGGCGAAGCAGAGATTCCTTACCGCATCGACAACGTGCCGCCAGGCAACTGGGTGGTGCGCGTTGTGGCCTCTGGTTATCAGGTGCAAGGTGATGAAATTGAGCTGCTGGGCGAACTGAGCGCTACCCAGCAAACGACCGTGACAAGCAACACCGCATCTGAACTTACTTTTGAGGTGCGGGCCACAGGCTGGGGGCGCAATCCGATCAACGCCTCCGGCAATATTGGTTCGTCTGATCAGCCACGCGCTTCGGTCGATGGTGCTGACCATATTCATCTGGTCTGGCGCCAGGATGGTTTTCAGAACAACGAAGAAAGTGGCTCGATATTCTACAGCCGCTGGAACGGTCTGACCTGGTCGACCAATAATCGCTTTATTTCACCCCCCGGTGACAACAAATACCGGGGTGCACGCAACCCCGTTGTGGCTGCTGGTGTTGACCGTACGCCCAACGTGCTGTGGTCTGCCAACAGCAATAATAATGACTTCCGCGGTCGGCGTGTGCTTTTCAGTCGCTTCGATGGGGCCCGCTGGTCTGAGCCGCTGGTGATTTCCACCGATGCGCCCCAGACCGAAGTCAGTGCCGACAACCCGGATGTGGCGATCAACCCGATCAATGGTCAGGTGTTTGCCGTCTGGGATCAGCTCAACAATGGCGTGCGCACCGTGTATATCAGCCAGCTGCAGAACGGTCAGTGGCTGCAGCCGATTCAGCTGTCAGATACCAGCACCGCTTCGGTACGGCCCCGCCTGAGTATCGGGACCGATGGCTGGATTCGCATTGTCTGGGAAGTGCAGGACAGCTCCCGTGTGCAGTATATTGAGTGGGATGGTACGCAGTTTGGTGCCATTGAAGAAGTGCCTTTTAACCAGAGTGCCGAAGGCCAGCGTGATCGCAATCTGGCGGCAGCCGTTGACCGGCTGAACCGCCTGCATCTGATTCGTCGCGTGGATAACACCATTCAGTATCTCTTCCGCTCCAATAACAGCTGGTCGCGGGCAGAGTACGTGCACGAAGTCGCGGGGCAGGCCCTGCCTGTGCTGAGTGACGTTTCGCTGGCCCTTGACGGTGTAGGCAATGTCAACGCTGCCTGGGGTTCTGCCCTGACCGACGGCACCCAGGTCATTCGCTACCGCAAGCGCACCAATCTGGGCTGGACCCTGCCCGAAGGCTTTGTGGCTGGCCAGAACAGCAATGGCACACAGGCCAATCCCTTCCCCACCCCCACGCCGCAGCCCACGGCCACCACGCCGCCTCAGGCCGATCCCGCCACCGAAAGCACGCCTTTCCCTGGTTATGAGGATTTGCCGCTTTCACGTCAGTTGCTGCCTGGCGAAGAGCCCCAGGTTGTGGTGGACAGCCGGGCCCGCATCAGCGTGCTCTGGAGCAACAGTGGCTCAGACCCCAACGACTCGGAAATTTATCACTCTCTCAAATCTGAGCCGATTGAAGAAGAAAACTAAGGTTTTTTGCTGAACTGCAAAAGCCCCTGATTTCAGGGGCTTTTGTTGTGCCTGGGGACAGTGGTTCAGGTCGAGGCATCAGCCTGGCGCAAAAAGGCCAGCAGGTGGTCGTTGACGGCTTCAAACTCATCCAGCTGGGGCCAGTGCACGGCGTGCTTCAAGCGAATGCAGCGGGCCTGGCTGCACAGGTCCAGGCTCGGCTGAATCATCTCACTGACCAGATGCGGGTCTTTGAGTCCCCAGAACATCAGGGTGGGGACGCTGACCGGGCTCTGGGGGTACCCGGCTGGAAAGCGCCAGGCGGCCCGGTACCAGTTCAGCATGGCTTTCATGGCTTCTGGCCGGGCCCAGGCTTCGCGGTAATGCTTCAGGTCATCCTGGGTGAAACTGCCGCGTTTGCCGCCTTCTTTGAGCACGTTTGCAAAGTGCACATACCCACTCCAGCTGAGAATCCACTCGGGCAGCCAGGGCAGCTGAAAAAACAGCATATACCAGGATTTGAAGGTTTGCGGGCGGTGGTGGCGGATAAAGTCCTTCAGAATCTGCGGGTGGGGCATATTGAGCGTGACCAGCTGCAGCAGGCGTTCCGGGTGGTGATGGGCCAGCCACCAGGCCACAGCACCGCCCCAGTCATGTCCGATCACGGTCAGCGGGCCCGTATTCACATGATCCAGCAGCTGCAGGATATCCTGGCCCAGCCTGTCCATGCTGTAGTCCTGGATGACGGCGGGCTTTTCGCTGAGGTTAAAGCCCCGCTGATCGGGGGTCAGCACAAAGTAGCCTCTGTCGGCAAAAAAGGGGGCCTGGTGACGCCAGCCGTAATGAAAATCCGGGAAGCCGTGAAGCATCAGAAGGGGACGGTGCTCCGGGTTGCCGTGGGTCACCAGATTTAAGCTGATCCCTGGCAGTTTAATCAGCGCTTGCTGCCGCATAAGCTTCCTCTCATCGGGCCGTGTTAGCTGTTTGTTCAGATTAATGTTAGACTGGAACCACTTCAAAATACAAGGAGGTGGACAGCGTTGAACGTCTTGAGCGTGATCGAACTCATCATTGGATTTTTATGGGGACCCTGGACCTTTTTTGTACTTTTAGGGGCCGGGATTGTGTTTACCCTCTGGACCAAGATGATTCAGTTTCAGGCGTTTAAACACGGTGTTCACGTCATTCGCGGGGTGTATGATGATCCGCATGAGCCGGGGGCCATCAATCACTTTCAGGCCCTGTCGGCAGCCCTTTCGGCCACGGTGGGGCTGGGCAATATTGGTGGGGTCGCCATGGCGATTGCCCTGGGCGGTCCGGGCTCGCTGTTCTGGATCTGGATTGTGGGCTTTCTGGGCATGGCCATTAAAACCGTTGAAGTGACCCTGGCCCTGATGTATCGCAACACAGATGACCCCGACAACCCCCACGGTGGGGCCATGTGGGTGATCGACAAAACCCTGGGGCGTCACAACGACTGGCGCAAGCCCCTGGCCCGCTTTTTTGCGGGTTTTTTCTGTGTCACGCTGATTATCTCTTCGTTTACCGGCGGCAATATGTTTCAGTCCTGGAACGTGGGGGAGGTGCTCAACGTGTATTTTGGCATTCCCCAGGTCGCTACGGGCATTATTATGGCGGTGCTGGTGGGCATGGTGCTGATTGGCGGCATCAAGCGCATTGGTGATGTAGCCGGTAAAATTGTGCCGCTGATGTGTGCGCTCTACGTTTTGGCGGCCCTGGCGGTGCTGGCGGTCAATCTGCCCCAGATTCCCGGTCTGATGCTCTTGATTGTTAAAAGTGCCTTTACGCCAGCGGCAGCTGGTGGTGCTTTTGTGGGGGTGGCGGTCTATGCCACTTTTGAAATTGGTCTGCAGCGCGCCCTGTTCTCCAATGAAGCGGGTCAGGGCTCAGCGCCGATTGCCCACTCAGCCGCCAAGACCAATGAGCCGGCCCGCGAAGGCATTGTGGCCGGTCTGGAACCGTTTATTGATACGATTCTGATTTGTACCCTTACCGCTCTGGTGATTCTCTCAACGGGCACCTGGAACCGCGAAGCCACCGGCGAACTGAACGGCCCGCTGGAGCTGGTGCAGCGGGGTGAAACCCTGACGGTGGTAGGCCCTACTTCGGTTGATGCCCTGCCTGAGCTGCCCTCCTGGGAAAAATGGCAGCCCGGCTCCCAGATTTTTATGGTGGTCAATGTGCCCGACCCGGCCCAGCCTGAAGGCCTTAAACGCACCAAAATTTACGCCACAATTGTGGCCGGCGCCAGTGCTGGTCAGGACTATCTGAAATGGGATGAAGCCCCGGCCGGTGCCAGCTGGATTTTGAAGCCTGACGGCCAGCCCGACAAAAGCATTTACCGCAACTTTGTGGGGGCCAGTCTGACCGGGCACGCTTTTGACCGGGCTTTTGCCGGTCTGGGCAAATGGCTGGTCACGTTGGCCGTGGTGATGTTTGCCCTGTCAACGATTATCTCGTGGGGTTACTACGGGGAGCAAGGCGTGGTGTTTTTGTTTGGTGATAGAGGCGTGCTGATTTATAAGTTTCTGTTTTTAATGGGAACCATTATTGCGCCGGTGCTGATTACCACCGATAAAGAGCTGGGGCTGCTGGCCGATTTTGGCACCGGCTGGATGCTCTGGGCCAATATGCCGATCCTGATTCTGATGGGCTCCCTGGCCGTCAAAGAGCTGTCCCATTACTTCCAGCGGCTGGATGCCGGTGAGTTTAAAGAGCACAAGCCTTTAAACCCCTGGAAGTAATTTACCGGGAGAAGAGCGTCTCCAGCCGTTGCCGGCAGATTTCTGTCCAGGCCTGATTGGCCAGCGAGAGGAAGCTGTCGGCTTCCTGCTGGTTAAAGCAGAGGTAAACGTCTGAAAAACGCAGGCGCAGCTCCTGTTGCTGGGCGGGGTGAAAGTGCCGGGCAAAGGCCTCGTTCAGAAACTGCACAAAGTCTTCAAAGCGTTCCAGCTCAAGGGCCAGCATGGTGCGCCCGTAAGTCATCGAAATGCGCTCACAGTGCGGACAAAAACAAATGCTGCTGTTGTCCTGTGCGATCAGAATCTGTCGGTATTGTTTGTCTTCCATTTTTTGATGCTCCTTGAAACATTAAAAAAAACACGTTTGCTGTGTAGTTTAAGGATCAGGACATGATTTTGTCAATTAAAAAATTGCTATTTCCGTTTATAAATTATTAATTAATTGAATTATATTTTTATTTTAAACGGAATAAAATGTCTGGTGCCCTTTAAATACAAAGCCTCTTGTTTTAGCTGTGATTTTTTAAAAAAATTTGCGACTGAAAAGCGGGTTTGACTGTTATGTCACCAAATTTTGCAAGATCTGCAGGCAGATTTTTGAGGGGCGATTTCCAGCGGTCTAAAATACTGGATTTGACTGGGTTCTGGTTTTTTTTTGCGTTTAAATATTATCTTTTAATTTTAAAAATAGATAATATTCAAAAGTGAATTGTGCTTTAACGGCTGCTTTCGCATTGACAGAAGCCTGAACAATTGATTATGTTGAAGGCAATCTGACTCAATCTGGTACACATCATGCTCGTTGGAACCGGCCCATTAACACGCACCATGGCGGCCAATGCCCCCCAGTCCATTGCCGCTTTTTCCGAGGGTGCCTGCGTGCAGATCCGCGCTCTTTCAGGCGATCGCCAGCTCTGTCTGCGTCTGGAGTCGATGGGTCTGGCAGTGGGCAAAGAGGTTCAGGTTCTTAAAAATAGCGGCCGGGGGCTGCTGCTCAAAACCGAGTTTACCCGCCTGGCGATTCGTCTGTCTCCGGCTTTTATGCTGCAGGCGGTTTACGCAGGTCATGCGTAGGGTATGACAGAGATCATTACCCGCGCGTTCAAGATCGCTTTTGCCGGCAACCCCAATGTGGGCAAGTCAGCCCTGATCAATGCCCTGGCCCAGACCCGCCTCAAGGTGGGCAACTGGCCCGGCGTGACGGTCGAAAAGAAAGAAGCCCGCATGGTTTACCAGGAGCAGCTGCTGCATCTGGTGGATTTGCCGGGCACTTACAGTCTGAGCCCTTTTACGATTGAAGAGCAGATCTGCCGTGACTTTTTGCTGGTCGAAAAACCCGATTTGATTGTGAACGTGATCGATACCAGCAATCTGCAAAAAAGCCTGTATCTGACGCTGCAACTGATCGAGATGGGCATTCCGATGCTCATTGCCCTGAATATGTGGGATGAGTTTGAGGCCCGCGGTTACCAGCTGGATATTCCGGCCTTTTCGGCCGCCCTGGGCGTGCCGGTGGTCGCCACCGTGGGGCCCACGGGGCTGGGTTGCGAAGATCTCAAAGAGCAGATGCTGGCAGCGGCCCGGCAGGCCCAGGTGCCGCAGCGGGTGCCTTACCCGGCCACGGTCGAAAAAGAACTGGAGCATCTGGTCAAAACGATTCAGCGCGAGCGCTATGCCGAAGGGGTCCCCTTGCACTGGCTGGCGCTGAAGCTGCTGGAGGCCGACAATTATTCGTTGCAAAAGATTCAAGCGCTGCACGGTGTGGATGCCAGCCAGGTGGCGGCGTCGCATCGCCAGAGCCTGCAGAGCTTTTACCCGGATCTCGATCAAAGCCTGAGCCAGCACCGTCAGCACTTTATTGCTGAGCTGGTGGCGCGTGTGCTGCAGCCCCCGGCAGAAGCCCCGCCCGATATGACTGACCGCGTCGATCGCTTGCTGCTCAACGAGTGGACGGGCATTCCGGCCTTTCTGCTGATTCTGTTTGGGGTCTTTAAGCTGACCTTTGATATCAGCACACCCTTTATTGACTGGATCGACGGCTTTTTTAACGGTTTTGTGGCGCGCTGGGTGGGCCTGGGTCTCGAAAGCCTGGGTGCCCCGGTTTTGCTAATTTCACTGCTGCAGGAAGGCGTGCTGGGTGGGGCCGGGCTGGTGCTGACCTTTGTGCCTTTGCTGATGTGCCTGTATCTCTTGCTGGCCCTGCTCGAAGAGAGCGGCTATATGGCCCGCGCAGCCTTTTTAATGGATCGCTTTATGTATCGCTTTGGCCTGCATGGCAAGGCTTTTGTGCCTTTGCTGGTGGGCTTTGGCTGCAATGTGCCGGCGGTGTACGCCAGCCGGGTGCTCGACAACGAAACCGACCGCAAAATGACGGTGGCGGTGATGTCTTTTATGTCCTGCGGGGCCAAGCTGCCGATTTATGCGCTCTTTACGGCGGTTTTTTTCAGGCAGTATCAGGCCTTTGTGATTCTGGGCCTCTATCTGCTGGGCATTGCCGTGGCGATTGCCTGGGCGGTGATTCTACGCAAAACCCGTTTTAAAGCAGATATCCCCGCTTTTATTATGGAGCTGCCGCCTTATCGTATTCCCACCCTGCGCATGCTCTGGGGCTCGATCTGGCTCAAGACCCGCTCTTTTATCAAGCAGGCGGGCACGGTGATTGCCATCAGCATGATTCTGCTCTGGTCATTGGTCAATCTGCCTTATGGGGTCCCACCGGAGCGCACGGTGCTGGGTTACTCGGCCCGCGTCATGGCGCCGGTCTTTTTGCCCCAGGGTTTTGGCCAGCACTGGGAGGCCGTGGCGGCTGTGCTGCCGGGCTTTATGGCCAAAGAAATGGTGGTCGGCACCCTGGGCGTAGTGCTGAGCGTGCAGAGTGAAGCCGAAACCCCCGCAGAGCCGGGCTTTGCTCCCGAGCTGATGGCCCAGCTGGTGGCCTTTAAAGACGCTTTTGTGGCCGCCGGGGCGGCCGCCCTGGGCAATCTGATGCCCACCCCGCTGATGCTGGAGGACGATATCGAATCCAGTCTGAGCGCTGCCGTGCGCCAGACCTTTACGCCCCTCTCGGCCCTGGCCTTTATGGTGTTTAATTTGCTTTTGCTGTCGTGTATTTCGGTGGTGGGGGCCGTGGTGCACGAGTTTGGCCGGCAGTATATGGGTTTTGTGCTGCTGATAACCACCGGCACAGCCTATGTGGTCTCGATGCTGGTCTACCAGCTGGGCCGGATTCTGGGCTGGTCATAGAGGGCATGTATGTTTGAAAACCTGTTTGTACTGGGCGTGATGCTGGTGTCGGGCCTGTATATTGTGCGCCGCCTGCAGCGCATCAGCGGCGCGGGCAAACGCGCTGAGCCGGCCTGCAAAAGCTGTGCTTCAGCCAGCTGTGCCGTCGAGGCCGACACGGGCGAAAAAGGCCTGCGCATGCACTCGCCGCGCTGAGCGGCCGCACCCACTCCCATCCCCCCATGCCGGGCATGCTGAATCTGCCTGAACAGTGGCTTATGCCGGGGGCCGTTCTCTTAAAGCAAGGCTGAGGCCGCATTCGGCGAGATGATGAAGACAAAACGATCCTCTCCGCTCCAGATGTGCTCAGGCCCTGAGCGATAAGCACGCAACCACAGGACGCCATCAATGCGGCGCAAATAGAAACCCTTCGGGATGTTGTCGTCTTCGCTCAGCGGAGCGGATGCGATCGTCAGGGAACCCGGTGGCGCCCGATGCTGAGTGGGTGGATGCCCGACGTGACCTTCTGGCTGGTCACGGTACTGAAGCCTGAGATGAGGGCCAAGCTCAAGAGGGCACAGCGACAGGCCAAGCTGAGCTGCGCTGTCACAGATGCTATCGATCGTGGCCCCCTGAGGAAAGCCCAGGGTGTCAACGGCAATCTCTACAGACTGAAGAACCATCGTGACTTCAGATGTGGTGAACGTGTCATTCGCAAACAGCTCCAGGCCAGCAGCGTTGAGTTCAATGCCGTTGATCTGAAGCTCTGCCAGAAGTTCGCGCCTGCCCATACCGCCGATGCAAACGGATCTGATGATACAGGGCTGGTCGCGATAGCTGTTTGTCAAGTTCATGTTATTGTTGGAGATAGGCCCGACGGGTGTATTTCGATGCAGATAAGCCGCATCGTCGGCTTGAGCTGGCCTGGTTGCCATATTCCATCTCTAGTTCTAACGCTTTCTGTTGGTAAAGTCATTTTACCCGCGACCATCCTCCCAAAGATGCAGCAATCATCATGTTTTCAAGCCAATTTGT
>JACYMC010000206.1 GCA_015272195.1 Candidatus Sericytochromatia bacterium | reverse complement strand
GATGATTTCTTTGTGGTTATTGAATCCATCGCCTCAAGGAGACCCTTTCATGTGTAAAAAAAACTTCAGCCGATCCCCTCAAGTCTACTCAGGGAGTGCGAAGAACGGTTCATTCTGAATCACTGATCTGCCAGGCCGTGGCCAGCCCCAGTCCCAGTACATACCAGAGCACAAAGTGCGCAATACCGTGATTGGTCAGGTCAAAGGCCAGACAGCCCCAGAAAGCCATCAGCAGGCTCAGCTGCAGACCGCGCCAATCCTGTGTGGGAGCCTGTCGCCAGGCGCTGAACATCCGCCAGCTGCACCAGGCCATCAAGCCATAAAAGCCCACAAAACCCAGCACCCCGGTTTCAGCCAGCAGCTGCAGCGGCACGTTGTGGGTTTCAACATACTGGCCCCAGCCCTGCCCCACCCAGGGCGACTGCAAAAAAGCGTCCCAGGCCAGCTGCCAGGTTTGCAGACGGCTCCCTGCAGAGGCGGTCTGAATGCGCCCCAGTTCCTGAAAACGCCGCCCCAGCTGCAGCAGCAGGCTGGCCTGCAAAACCCACTGGCTCACATACAGCAAAAGCGCCAGCAGCACCCCGCCGCTCAGATAAACGCCCAGCAGACGCCGCCACGAGAGCCCGGACATACTCAGCAAGACAAAGGTACCAACCGTAAACACCAGCCAGGAAGCCCGCGTAAAATTGAGCACCAGCCCCAGTACGAGGGCCCAGAAAAAAACCAGCAGCACCCCGCGCCAACGGGTACGCTCCGGCGGCAGCAAATACAGCCAGCCAATCAGCAGCAAGCCAAGGGTCTGTAAAATTTCACCATACTCATTGGCAAAGGTACCTGGCGCCAGCCGCAGAAAAGGGCCATAAAAGTCGACAATGCTGCTGTGCCGCCCGACAAACTGCAGCGGGTCATAATAGCCCAGATAAAAAGCGACCTGTTGCCCATAACCAAACAGCAGCGAAAGCGCCCCCGACACAAATCCCAGCAGCAAAAGCTGCCGAATGCGCTGCAAGCTGTGCGCGGCCAGCCAGAGGACCAGCAAAAAAAGCTGAAGCCAGAGGTAATTCAGCAAAAGCCGCAGGCTGAGCGTGGCTTCATGCAGGGTATCAGGGCCACCCAGGGTTAAAAACGAAGGCAGAATACTCAGAATAAATAAGCCAAAGGGCCACAGCCAGGCCCAGGGAAAGACAGGGCCTTGTGACCTGCGCAGCTGTGCAATGCTCCAGGCCCCCAGGCCCAGCAGGGCAAAAAACTGAGGCCCTTTAAGGGTAAAGCCCACGGGTACTGCGGTTAAAATGCCCGTAAACAGCGTCAGAACCATCAAGACCACACAAAACCAGAAGGAACCCAGCAAAAACAGGAGGCCCAGACTGCCCCAGATACCCAGCAGCAGCCAGGCCAGGGGATGCAGTTCAGCCACCAATGCGTGACATGGTGCGCAAGGGCCTCTCAAACTGGGGCTGTGCGATCAGATGGCCCGCTTCTTTTTGCCAGATCGCGTCCTGAATGCGGGCGATAAGCTCAGCATCACCCAGACCCTGGCGCAAGGGGCTCTTGAGATCGGTCTCACGCAACGAAAACAGGCAGGTGCGCAGCTGCCCGTCAGCCGTCAGGCGGATGCGGTTGCAGCTATGGCAGAAGGGCTCCGTCACCGAATTAATAAAGCCGACTTCACCGGGTGTACCATCCACAAAACCCCAGCGCGCCGCTGGATTTTTACCGGCAGGTGCCAGCATTTTGAGCGGATACACCCTGTCAATGGCCTGACGCAACTCTTCACCCGGCACCACGCTGTGCTGGGCCCAGGCATCGTCCTGGCCCAGGGGCATAAACTCAATAAAACGCGCCTGCCAGCCGTGCAGCCGGGCCAACCGGGCAAAAGCGACCGCTTCGTCTTCATTGTGGCCCCGCACGACCACCGTATTCAGTTTGACCTCACAGTCGGGCCAACGGCTCAGGCTATGCAATCCGTTCAGCACCTGCTGCAGGGCGTCCCGACGTACTGAGGCCTGAAAGCGGACCGGATCAAGCGAGTCCAGACTGATATTAAACGAACGCAGACCAGCTGCATAGAGCGCAGGCCCCAGCTGTTCCAACAGTGTACCGTTGGTGGTGATCGCTAATTTCTGCAGACCGGGCAAAGCCTTCAGGCCTTTGACCAGCACCGGCAGATCGCGGCGCAACAGGGGCTCACCCCCCGTCAGTCGAATCTGGGTCACCCCCAGGTCAACAAAAAGGCGGGCCAGACGCAGGATTTCTTCATAAGACAGCAGTGCGGCCCGATCCTGCCAGACCAGGCCCTCTTCAGGCATACAGTAAGTACAGCGAAAATTGCAGCGGTCCGTGACCGAAATGCGCAGTTTGGTCGCCTGGCGGCCATGGCTATCCAGCAGCATCAGCTCAGGCGCAGAGCTTCCTGGGCAGCCGCTGTCGCGGTGCCGGGCTGTACCGGATAACCCAGCTGCTCCAGCGTCATTTCAAGACAGCCCAGTACCCCCAGCACCGTGGGCACATCCTGATACCCCAGGTGGCCAATCCGGAAAATCTGGCCGCTGAGCTTGCGCTGCCCTGCACCCAGGGTGATATGGTAGTTGTTGTGCATCACTTTGCGGATATCTTCGGCATCAACGCCGGCAGGCGGATACACCGGCGTGACAGCCCGCGAGGCAATACGCTCATCCGCAACCAGAAGCTTCATCCCCAGAGCCTGTAAACCGGCTCTGACCGCGCGCATCAGCTGATAATGCCGGGCCTGAATCTGGAGCAGACCTTCATGGCGCATAAGCTCAAAGCCGGCTTTAAGGGCCTGAAACACGGGCATCGGCGGGGTCCAGGGCGTCATGGCGCGCCGGGCATAGTCACGCGCCAGCAGCAGATCGAGGGTATAGCGCGGCAGGGTGCCCTGTTCGCAGGCCGCCCAGGCCGCAGGGCTCAGGCTCAGCATGCTCAGGCCCGGCGGGGCCAGATAACCTTTCTGAGAAGCCGTGATCACCACATCCAAACCCCAGGCGTCTACAGGCAATGGGGTGGTGGTGAGGCTGGAAATCGCATCCACAATGGTCAGCAGGCCATGCTGGCGGGCAATTGCAGCCAGACTTTCGAGGGGATTCAGCACGCCGGTGGAGGTTTCGTTGTGCACCAGCAGGAGCGCTTTAAAAGGGCCTGACTCGTCAAGCAGACGGCTCAGGTCTTCGGGGCGGGCGGCTTCCCCCCAGGCATAGCTGAGGCGGGTCACGTTCAGTCCAAAGACTTCTGCCATCTGGGCAAAGCGCTCACTGAAAGAGCCCTGACAGATGGCCAGGACCTTTTCACCCGGCGAAAAGAGATTACACAGAGCGGCCTCCATGCCAGTGGTACCGGAGCCGGCCAGCATGACCGTTTCATGCTCAGTCTGACAAAGCCAGTGCACACCAGCCGCCACTTCTTTGTAGAGCTCCTGCCAGACTTCACCCCGGTGATTGAGCATCGGACTGGCCATGGCCTGCAAAACAGACGGTGGCAAAGGTGTTGGGCCCGGTAACATCAGATGCTGGGGTTTGGGGTGCTGCATGGATGACCTCTCATCAGATAAAATCACTGGGTGTATTATACAGGGAACAGACGCCAGCTACTCAAGTCGCTGGATAACCGCCAGCCAGGCTTTGGCGCTGCCCGCTTCTGTATTGAGTAAATACTCAGCAGGCTCAATCTGTAACACCTTAAAGCCCTGGGCCGCCGAAAAACACTTGCGCAAGGTCGAACGCTGAATACGACGCGGTCCGTGCGCCCCCAGGTCAGCCGCTTCCCGGTCGCTGAGGCACAGCAGAAACAGGCGGCTATCGCTGAACATCACATGGCGCAGGCCGGCCAGATACACTTCGCGCTCAGCATCTGAAAAAAAGTGAAACAGACCGCTGTCAATCACGGTATGAAAGCCTTCACCCAGAATGGTCAGGTTCAGGGCATCACCCACAATAAAAGTAGCCTCAAGCTCGCGCTCGGCAGCCTTCTGACGGGCCTGGGAAATGGCGCTTTCGGAAGCATCAATGCCCCAGACCATGTGGCCACGACTGGCCAGCATCAAACCGTTTTCGCCGGTGCCACAGCCCAGATCGAGCACATCACCGATCATCTGTTCGGCTTCAGCCAGGGCCTGAATGGCCGGCTGGGGCTGTGAGACATCCCAGGGCATCAACACAGCTTGTTCAGACACATCAGGCGAACCTTGCTCCGCTGCAGCAGCCATTTATTTAACTTTCAGCAGCTCAACTTCAAAGATCAGGGTTGAATTGGCGGGAATGGGTCCTATCTGGCGATTGCCATAAGCCAGCTCGGGAGGAATGGTCAGTTTGCGCACGCCACCCTCTTTCATACCGGCGACACCTTTGTCCCAGCCCTGAATCACCTGACCGGCACCCAGTGAAAAGGTAAAGGGCTCACCACGGTCTTTGGAGGAGTCAAATTTCTGGCCGTTGGTCAGGGTACCCGTATAGTGCACATCCACATCTTTACCGGGCATGGCCTCTGCGCCGGTACCAATTTTAATGTCTTCGATCTGGAGTCCAGCGGGTACGGACTGGCTGTTGGCATTTGCCTGGGTTTCGGTGCTCATTTTCTGTCCCTCTGCCTGCTCCTGGCACTGATTTGCGCTCAGCAGCACAACAGCTGCCAGGGCCAGGGGCATGATTTTAAAAGATGTTTTCATTGGCTCTTAAGCCTCCTGATATTTGGCTCAGTATAACGTATTTTGTCAAAAAGCACAGGGGCTTCAGCAGACCCCTGCCCGCCGTTGGCGCCCGTGCTATAATGCCCTGCGAATCTTTGATCATTGAAAGGACCCCAAAACCGTGGACTCAATCAAACTCAAACGCCCCGTAGCCATTAAAGCCATCGTCACCGAAAAATTCAAAACCGAAGCCACCAAAGAAATTCAGCAGGCCCTGCAGAATTTTGATCTGGCCCTTCAGCAGCTGGAATTCCAGGGCAAGCGCGCCATGACCGATCTGGACAAAAACCCGGACATCCCCAACAAAGATCAGGCCCGCGCCGGTCTGCAGAACCAGATTGATCAGCAGCGCGGTCAGATCAACAGCCAGAAATCTGAGCTGCTTCAACGCCTGAACATGATTTCACAGCTCGAAATGGACAGTGAATTCCTGCAGGCCACCGTTGACAATTTTGTCGAAGTCAAGGTCGGTGACAATCTCTATGAAAAATTATCCAATACTGAAGTGATCGTTAAAGATGGAGTTGTTATCGAAATCCGCGGCCAGGAATAATACCTTTCTGACCCTGGGCAAAGTCCTTGGTCCCCACGGGATCAAGGGCGCGCTCAAGATTTTTTCTCTGAATGATTTCCCGGAACACCTGCTCGCTCTGGAGCGGGTGTTTGTGTTGGCCGACCCGGATGCTGAAACCGCCCAGCGTGAGCTGACGGTTGAGCACGTTCAGCATCTGAAGGGCAATGTCTTTATGTTCTTTTTTGAAGAAATTGCCGATCGCAATGAGGCTGAAAGCTTCAGCAAATGCTTTATTGCGATTCCTAAAGCAGAAGCCCCGGAGCTGCCCGAAGACACCTTTTACATCGACGACCTGCTAGGCTTTGCCGTTTACGATACGGCGGGCCAGCATCTGGGCGAACTGACCCAGATGGTACAGAACCAGCAGGATTTGCTGATTGTCACCAGCCCGGATGGCAAAGAACACTGGATTCCCTTTGTAGAAGAACTGGTTCCCGAAGTCCAGCTGGCCGACAAACGGATCATTGTCAAAGTGATTGAAGGGCTGCTGGATCTGTGAAGCCTGCCGCGCTGCGCCTGCGGGCTCCGGTTTACGGTGCCTCAGGTTATGCGCAGGCCGCCCGGCACTTTGCCCTGGCCCTGGCCGAAAAAGCCCCCTACCCTTTATGCATCGAACCGCTGCAATGGCGCAGCGGCTTTGATGTGCAGGAAGAAGCCGCAACGCGCCAGAAGTTGCAGGCCCTCGAAAGCCAGCAACCACGACGTTCAGACGAACTGCTGCTGCACTGGAGCATTGCTTCAGAATTTACTGGCCGCCAGGGCTGCGCTCAGGCTGTAGGGCACTGTATTTTTGAGAGCAACAGCCTGATTCAGGATTTTGTGGGCGGCTGCAACCGCATGGATGGCGTGATCGTGCCCACCGCCTTTCACCAGCAGGCCTTTGCGGCTGCCGGTGTCAGCGTGCCCATGGGCATTGTGCCTGAAGGGGTAGACTGTGAGCGCTTTACGCCCGACGGTCCGCGCCTGAAACAAGTGCCCGAACGCTTTACCTTTTTATTTGTGGCTCAGCTGGGCTATCGCAAAGGCTTTGATTTGGCCCTCAGGGCGTTTTTAGAACTCTTTGCCGGGCAAGAGGACGTGCAGCTGCTGATGCGCTGCTACCTCAAAGACGGCAGCCCGGCTGATTTAGAGCAGGTGGCCCAGCTGATTCAGCTCTTTCGCGCTCAGGAGCTGGGCGGTGAGCAGCGGGGCCACGTCTACCTGCTCGAAAACGTGCCCGATCTGCACCTGCCAGCGCTCTACCGCTCGGCTCACGTACTGCTGGCCCCTTTTCGCGGCGAGGGCTGGGGGCTTCCGATAATAGAGGCCCTGGCCAGCACCACCCCCGTAATCGCCACCCACTGGGGCGGGCCCACCGCCTATCTGCAGCCGGGCCTGGCCCAGCTGCTGCCCTACACATTGCAGCCGATTCCGCCGGATATTCCTGAGTTATTTTTAGGCGGCCACCTGCTGCAGGCCCGTGCGGAAGGGCATCTGCTGGCGGAGCCGGATGTACAACAGTTAAAATATGCCATGTGGGCAGCTTATGAAAATTACGCTTTGTACAAGCTGCAGGCCGTTCAGGCCCGGCAACACCTCGCCGCGCACTTCCGCTGGGAACAGGCGGCAGAGGCATTTATCCGATGGGTGGAGCAATTATGACAGAGCCAAACAAACGCAAACAGCCAAACAAAAGCATTCTGGCCGGCCTGATTGTGGCCGGCGTGCTGGCCAGCCTGGGCTGGAGCATCAGTCAGCAGCTGGGCAGCAACAGCCCCGCTGAAGAAAGCACCGAAGCCAGCGCCTCCCTGAACCTCGAAGGCCAGCCCGCCCCTGATTTTGCGCTGCAGAATCTCGACGGGCAAACCGTCAAACTGAGCGACTACAGTGGCAAAGTGGTGTTTATCAACTTCTGGGCCACCTGGTGCGACCCCTGTACCGAAGAAATGCCCTCCATGCAGCGCCTGCGCAGCCACTTTGCCGATAAACCCTTTGAAATCCTGGCCATCAGCCTCGACAACAACCCCCGCGAAGCTGTGCCGGCCTTTTTGACCAAAACCCGGCTGGAACTGAACTTCCCGGTGCTGCACGATGTGGATCAAAAGCTCTCCAAAAGTGCCTACAAAACCACTGGCGTGCCCGAAAGCTTTATTGTCGGGCCGGATGGCAAGGTGGTCAAACACGTGATCGGCGCCTACGAATGGGACAGCGAAGCCATTATTGAATACTTTGAAGACCTGCTGAACAACCAGGCTGCCAGCTGACGCACATGCAGGGCCGCTTACGTGCTGTCTGGCTCTTGCTGGCCCTGGTCGGCGTCTTTGTTGCTGCCTGTACCATGCCCCTGCCGGTGGATCTGCCACCTGAAAACAGCCTGCCTTCTGAGCGTCCTCCGGGCGCCGGTGGCGAAGGCAGCAGCGCCGGCACATTGCAAAGCCTGAAAAACGTCAGCTTTAACCCGGCCTATTATAACCGGCTGCAGATCCGTTATCTGAATCTGGATACCTGCGGCGACAATCCCAGCTGCATTAACCGGCTCAACAGCCCGCTGAGCCCACTGATTCGCTATGAATTCTTTTTTTCAGACGGTTCACCAGTGATTGGCCAGAACCCGGTGTTTAACCGCCCGGCGAATAATGAGCCCGACTCGCCTTTTCGGCGCGTGATCCGGGTGATTGTGCCCACGGGCTACCGGGCCAACAGCATTCGCTCAGCCAGAGACGTTCTGGCCAGCCAGTTTCGCACCGAAGACACCGAACGGGTCGAAAACAATCCGATCCTGAGCCCTGAGCTGACCTTGCCTTCAGACAATCTGACGCGTGGTCAGGCCTGGTCTGAGAACCAGCAAATCGCTTACCTGGATCTGGGTCGTATTCCCTATTCAGCTGCCAGTAACCGCATTGGTACCAGTATTGTGTACTTTATGCGCAATCGCGACAGCACCGATCTGCCCTCGCGCCCCCTGCCGATTTTTGACTCCGTGCCGGGTGAGCTGCTTTACAGTCCGGTGCGCCAGGTCTTTCGGGCCATTGCCGAAAACCAGGCCGACAGCCTGAACAACGATCCATCGCGCCAGATCCGCTCTCAGGAAGAGCTGCTGGCCGCCGTCAACCAGGGTATTTTCAGACTTGAAAACACCCAGGACGCCTTTAATTACCCGATCCACCTGCAAAATGGCGTTAGCGGTCTGGAAACCTATGGTCTGGTGCTGAACAGTGCCCGCGACTTTCAGACCCTGCCAGCAGATAACTTTTATGTGCTCTGGGGTATTGACCAGCTCAACCAGCCGCGCCAGATTCTGCGCTTCCGGGCCGAGGGCAATCGCCTGCTGGATCTGAACCGCACCCCCTTGCCCACCGGCCCCCAGGCGCCCAGCGTGTTTAATTTTTCGCGGGCCGAGCTTGACAGCTTCCGCTTTTTGCTGGTGACCATCGAAAGCGAAGACGTACCGGAGCCCACGGGCAGCACCCTGCTGCAGGCCCGCTACGAGTTTCGCGACACGACCACCCTCAGCGTGCCCTTTGCCAGCACGTACCAAATTCTGCAGCAGGGCTTTTTTATGCTGGCCGCCCCCAGCAGCAGTCAGAGTCAACACAGCAGCGGCCTGTGGTTTATTCAGCGCACCGATAACCAGCTGGAAACCCAGCCCCTGCCGCAAAACCTGTTTCCGGGCCTGATTCTGTCATTGCCACCGCGCGGCTGGGTCTATAACGGCTGGGTGCTGGTTGACCGGCGCAACAACCGCTGGCTGCCGACAGGCCGCTTCCGGGCCATCAACAGTCTGGACGACAGCAACCCTCACCTCGAAAACACCCAGCGCGCCTATGCCTTTCCGGGTGAGGACTTTCTGCGCAACGCACCGCCGGGTCTGAGCTTTCCACTGAATTTGCCCAGTACGGGCGACATGGAAGTGGTGGTCTCGCTGGAGCCTGAAAACCACAGCCTGCCCCGCCCATACTTTGGCCTGTACCGCAGTCCGATTCTGCGCAACACCACCCCCCTGCAAAACCAGCCACTAAGCTTCACGCCGGTACGCTTCCCTGAGCTGGTGCTGCAGCTGCGCCCGGAGAGCCCCTGATGTTTAAACGCAGCCTGTTCTGGTTTCACCGCTATGGCGGCCTGCTGGTCAGCCTGCAGCTGCTGCTCTGGAGCTTAGGCGGCTTTTTTATGGCCTTCTGGTCTTTTGGCGATCTCTACACCGATCCGCCGCCCCAGGCATTAAACCTCAGCGCGGTGAAGCTGAAACCAGAAGCCCTGCCCGCTGTTTTGCCCCCAGAGGCCCAGATCAGAAGCGTGCAGCTGCAGCTGCTGGCCGGTCAAGCCTTTTACCGTGTGGATACCCTGAGCGGCAAAGCCTATCTGGTCGATCAGCAGGGCCAGCTGCAAACACCGGTCTCGCCAGCCCTCGCCACCGAGCTGGCCCGCAGCTATTACACCGGCACAGGATCACTGCAAACGGTGGACCTGCTGCCACGCAGCAGCGGCAATTATGTTTCCGACAGCCCGGTCTACCAGGCCCTGTTCAGCGACCCACAGCAGACCGAAATCTACCTGCACCCGGAGCATGGCCAATTGCTGGCCCGGCGCAAGGCCCTCTGGGGCTGGTATCAGCGCTTCTGGCGCTTTCATCTGATGCAGTACACCAGCTCAGCGATCTGGAACAAGCGCCTGCTGCTGGGCTTTGCCCTGCTGACCTTTCTGGTCTCGCTGGCCGGGCTGCTGCAGTTTATCAGCCGCCTGCGCTGGCGCCGCCTTCGGTCAGACAGCTGATGCACATTCTGATTGGTGACGTTCACGGCTGCCTGAGCGAGCTGAAGGCTCTCTGGCAGCAGCTGCCGCTAGACAAAGCACATGCCATTATCTTTCTGGGGGATCTGATCGACAAGGGGCCTGACACCGATGGGGTGCTCGACTTTGTACAGGCCCAGCGCCAACACTGGCCGCTGGTGCTGGTGCGCGGCAATCACGAGGCAAAAGCCCTGCGCGCCCACCGGCGCGGTGCCCCGCTTGAATTTAACCCCACACCCGAGCGGCTGACCCTGCTGGAACAGATGCTGCCCTTTTATGTTTTTAAAGCGGGCCAGCAGCGCTGCCTGGCCGTACACGGCGGCATCTACCCGGCCTTCTGGCGCCACGAAAGCGCCTTGCCCGACCCTGAGACCGAGGCCCAGTGGCCGCGCCGCCTGCGCGATCAGGTGCAGCGTTTTTTGTTCTGCCGCTACGTCAATCCCAAAGGGCATATTGTGGCCCTGGGCCATGAAAATGCTGAAGACCACTTCTGGGCCGAAAGCTATGCCGGCCAGGCCGGCACGGTCTTTTTTGGCCACCAGCCCTTTTTAAACGGTGTGGCCCGTTTTGCAAGGGCCTATGGCCTCGATACAGGCTGTGTTTTTGGCGGCCATCTCAGTGCCGCCCTGCTCTGGCCTGACGGCCAGCTTCACTGGCAGCAGGTGCCTGCACAAAAGGCTTACGCCGCCCCCCTCAGCTGGGAAGCGCCGCGACCGCCGCAAACGCTTTAAAACCACTTGCCCGGATTCATCAGGCCCTCAGGGTCCACTTCGGCCTTGATCGCCTGCAGCACGGCTTTGCCCAGGGGGCCTTTTTCGCGGGCCAGCCAGGGGGCGTGGGCAGCGCCTAAGCCGTGGTGATGGCTCAAAGTCGCTTCGTGCGCGGCCAGGGTCTCACAGGCCGCGTTTTTGATGGCCTGGTACTGGGCCTGGCGCTCAGCCCATGTCTGCGACATGGGCCAGGCAAAGGTGAAGTAGAGTGAGGCCCCTTCGGGGTAACAGTGCGAAACATGGGTCATCACAAAACCGCGCTGCGGTGCGGCAAGCTGCTGATCGATGGCCGTCTGCAACGTTGTTTTGACGGCTTCATAAAGCGGCAGCAGGCGCGACCAGGTGGTCGCTGTTTCGAGGGTTTCGACCCCAATACCCTGATCCATCAGAGTATCGCGCAGATAGGGCGTGCTGTAGCGGCTCTGGCTCCAGCTCTCACCGGCCTTGCTGCCGAGCGGAAAGCCCCCGCTGCGCACACAGCTGGCCGTCAGCAGGGGCAATACGGGCCAGACCTCGCTGTGATCGCCTTCCAGGCCCAGCAGGAGCAGGGCCGGGTGCTGGGCCAGGCCGCGCCAGGCCAGCATCTTTTTAAGCACTTTGGCTGAGGCTGAGGCTTTGCCTGGCTTCTGGCGAAAGCAAAACAAAAAATGGGTTTCGGCTTCATCTGACAGGCGCAGCATGGCGGGTGGATGGGCCGACTGGGCCAGCTGGCGCAAAGCCTCAACCCCTTCAGCAAAGCTGTGAAACAAAAAGCCCGTATGGTGCCGGGCAACCGGCAGGGGATGAATGCGCACTGTGGCTTCGGTGATCACCCCAAACAGGCCCTCAGAGCCGGCAATCAAATGTTTTAAATCCGGGCCGGCGGCCGAAGCTGGCAGTTCCCAGGTGCGCCACTCGCCGGCGGGCGTCAGCACCCGCGCGGCCACCAGCAGGTTCTCCATTTTGCCGTAGCGGTTGGAGCGGTCGCCGGCCCCGCGGGCAGCAATCCAGCCGCCCAGGGTCGAGAACTCAAAGGACTGGGGCGTGTGGCCCAGGCTGAAGCCCCGCGCCTGCAGGATGTTTTCGAGCTGGGGGCCATAAATGCCCGCTTCAAAGGTGGCCGTCAGCGACACCGGATCCAGCTTCAGCAGGCGCTTCATGCGGCTGAGATCCAGGGTCAGCACTGCCTGATGGGCCGTCTGCTGCTGCGGGGGATTGACCCCGCCCACCACACTGCTGCCACCGCCAAAGGGAATCAGGGCAAGCTTTTCGCGGCGGGCCAGCGCCAGCAGGGCCGCGACCTGCTCCGCCCGCTCGGGGTAGAGCACGGCATCGGGCAGCAGGCCCAGCTGGCCGTGGCGCAGATCCAGCAGATCGGCAAAGCTGCGCCCACGGGCATGAAAGACGCGCTCATAGGCGTCGGTACAGCACTGGGCGGGCGTCAGGGTCGTGTCCAGCTCAGCCAGCAGGGTCTCAGAGAGCCCTGAGGGCGGCAGATTCAGCTCGTTCAGAGCCACGGGCGGGCTGGGGCTGAGGTTTTCACAGCCCAGCTCGGCCTTTAAAAAGGGCCAGAAGCTGGCTTCTGAGCCCCCAAAATCGTAATGGGTGTTGTTCCAGCCCCAGCCGTTCCATTTGAGGGATTTGCGTGCATAAGGGTTCATAAAATTGATGCAGGGCTCCTTTTTAGGCTTTTAACCAGAGGCTGCGCGGCAATAACTGAAAGCGCGCCGGCAGGCGACCGGGATTTTCGCCGTCACACTCCAGCCAAACCGGGGCCGGGTCCTCGGCACTGACTTCCAGGGCGTCGGTGGCAAACCAGCGCACCCCCGGATCGTGCAGATGCTGCCCCTTGTAAACCCGCGCCAGACTCAGCAGGCTGCGCAGGCGCGGCGTGGCCTCCAGCAGCACCACATCAAAACGGCCATCATCAAGTTCAGCGAGCGGTGCGACCTGCATACCGGCCCCGTGAAAGCGGCCGTTGGCCACGGCCACTTGCTGAATCGGCAGCTGCAACTCACGGGTCTGGCCGTCTTTGGCCCAGCGCAGCGAGACCCGGCGGGGCTTAAATTCAGCAAAGGTCTGCAGGGTGGCCAGCAAAAAAGCCAGCTGGCCGTGCAGGCGCGCCAGCAGGCGGGACTGGTTCAGGCGATACGAGGCCGCGCCACCCAGGCCCAGGCTGGCGATATTGATAAAATAGCGCGTGCAGGCTGCGCCAGTAGCGCTCTGGCAGTCCAGCCGCCCGAGATCTATCTGACGGGGGGCTGCTTGCACCAGCTGGCGCACGGCCTGCTGAAGATCTGCTGGCTGACGCAGGGTGCGGGCAAAATCGCCGCCGGTACCGCACATCAGCACCGAGAGCCAGGCTTCCGGGGCCAGGGGCTGG
The DNA here is from genome assembly GCA_015272195.1 of Candidatus Sericytochromatia bacterium. Lineage (GTDB taxonomy): Bacteria > Cyanobacteriota > Sericytochromatia > UBA7694 > UBA7694 > JACYMC01. Next base: position 6,977 of record JACYMC010000206.1, on the reverse strand, counting down.
CCCTCAGCGTCAAAAAAGCCGTTGACCACCTCATTGAGGGTGCCATCCCCGCCCACGGCAATCAGCCAGCGCTGGCCCTGCTGCAGCAGCTCACGGGCCAGGGTGGTGGCGTGTCCGGCCAAGCGGGTGGTATGCAGCTCAGCCTGTACGCCTTCAGCGGCCAGGGCCGCCGCGATCTCGGGCCAGCGCTTGAGGCTGCGGCCCCGTGCGGCCGCCGGATTCAGAATAACGGCCGCCTGCACGGCTCAGGCGCTGACCGCTTCAGACAGGGGCGTATACACCCGCTGCACGGCAACCCGTTCCGCTTCTGTACGCTGCGCATCCCAGCCCAGCTCAGCGGCCATCAGATCAATGATGGCCTGCAGCTGCTCGGCCGGCAGGGGGCCAAGGGTACCGAGACCCGTGCGCCGGAAGAGAATATCGCTCAGGGTCAGGGCCATTTCGTGGCGAATGCCGTAAAGCACCTGGGCCGCGATTTCGGGCTCGTGCTGGCCGAGGCGCTGAAAGCCGCCGGGGGTCTGCTTGGCCAGATCCAGCAGTTTGCCCACGCGCTGGCCATAATGCCGCGCCAGCAGCACCAGCTGGGCCGGGTCTATCAGGGGGTTGTTCTTGCGCAGACTGGCCTCCAGATCGCTGTAATGGCGGTGCGGGCCGCTGCCCCAGATCGGCAGCTGGGCCGTCTGGCAGGCCACGGAAGCCAGGCCCAGCTTGCTGTAGATGCGATCCACGGTCTGCTCAGCCAGCAGGCGGGCGGTGGTGTATTTGCCCCCGATCACGGTCAGAAAGCCTTCCAGGCCTTTTTCGGCGTGATCAAAGACCTCAAACTTGCGTGAAAGCTTGTAGCTTTCGGCCTGGACCTGGGTTTCTTCTTCGACCAGCGGACGCAGACCGCCATAAAAATGCCGCACGTCGGCCCGCGTCAGCCGGGCTTCGGGCAAGAGCGCGTTGACCTGCTCCAGCAGCCCGGCAATATCCGCTTCGGTAACCTGGAACTGATCGGGGTGGCCCTTGTAGGCCACGTCGGTGGTGCCAATCAGGGTGTGCCCGCGCCAGGGGATCAGAAAGAGGTGACGGCCATCGGCCGTGGCCAGGGTCAGGGCACAGTCGGTTTCAACCAGGCGGCGGGTAATAATATGAATGCCTTTGGAGCGCAGCAGCTTGCGGGCCGGCTCGCCGTCCATCAGCCCCAGCAGCAGATCGGCCCAGGGCCCGGAGGCGTTGACGGTCACACGGGCCTGCACGTCATACTGCTGCCCACTGATCACGTCTTTGACCTTCACCCCCCGCAGACAAGCGTCGCTGACCTCAAAATCGATGACCTCGGCATAATTGCAGAGGGTCGCGCCGGCCTCGGCGGCCGAGAGCAAAAAGTCGAGGGTCAGGCGCTCAGGTGAGAGCATCTGGCAGTCGTAATAAATAAAGCCGCCATTGAGTCCCTTTTGCGGCAGCCCCGGCGCAATATTGAGCACCAGCTTGCGGCTCAGGGCTTTAAAGCCGGGCAGTTTCTGGGCTTCTTCCTCCAGCCAGCCCTTGTCATATGACAGGCCTTCGTAGAGCAGCATGGCGGCACCCAGCATGGGCAGACCGCCCTGCGTGCGCCAGCCGTAAGCGGGCAGTAAAAAGGGCAAGGGCACCACCTGGTGGGGGGCAATCACCTCCATCACCCGGCGCTCCTGCAAAGACTCGCGCACCAGGCCAAACTCCAGGTTTTTGAGATAGCGCAGGCCGCCATGAATCAGCTTGGAAGGCGCGGCACTGGTGGCATGCGAAAAGTCAGCTTTGTCGACCAGGGCCACGCTGAGGCCACGCTGGGCTGCATCCCAGGCAATGCAGGCGCCGGTGATGCCGCCGCCAATAATCAATACATCCCAGGTCTTGCTGGCCAGTTGTTCAGGCCGTCGCTGCATCATTTAAAGCCCCGACTTCTGGCCCAGGCCCATGATTTTCCAGCGGCTGCCGTCTTTGGCCAGGGTATAAAAGACATTGGATGAAACCACCCCACCGAGATCGGAAATGCGCTGCTGCACCATCACATAAGCCTCGCTGTCTGACTGCTCCAGCACCGTAACCTGATCGATAAAATACTGGGTTTCAAACTGCACCAGATAGAAAAAGAGCTGGGTCATGTCTTCGGTCAGACCGGAGCGGGGATGCACTGTGGCAATGTAGGCTTCGTAATTTTTCTGATTCAGCGCGCTGGCGTTTTCGTTGACCATCTGCTCAATCTCGCCCTAAATCTGAGCGTCCACATCCACACTGGGAGCGGGGGGCGGGACAGGTTTTTCACCGCCGGCAGTCGTACCAGTGGTATTGGCGCCTCGTGCGCCCTGCAGGTTTTCCAGCAGTTCCGGGCTGATCGATACACTTACGCTCTGAGCAACATTGGAAGGGCAGGCACTCAGCAAAACAAGCAGCGAGGCCATCATAAGATATTTTTTCATGGGGTCAGACTCTTTCAATAAAATAAAACTCAACTGCAGTTATTATAGCCTGTCTGACGTGCTTCTGCTTGGCTCCCCCCTGAGGGGCTGTTACAATCAAGCTGGGGAATACGGCAAACCAGTGCAAAACTCGGTAAGTCAGGCACGCCTTTGTATATCAGTGATTTTCAGTCCCGTTTTACGATCTGCGGCAGCCGCCTGCTGGATGAACGCATCAAACGGGATCTGCGTCAGGTTGTTAACTTTTTACGCGTCCGTCATGCTGCTGTTGATCTGCCCCTGGCCGCCATCTGGCTCGGGGGGGATTATGGGCGTGGCGAAGGGGCCGTCTTTCGCTTGCCTGAAAGTGATCCCCCCGAAGAAAAACCCTGGTTTGACTACGATTTCTACCTGCTTTATCAGCGTCCTCTGGGCAATTCAGCTTATCAGGCCCTGTATACGGCCTGGGAAAGCTATCTGACAGGGCATATTGGCTTAAAGGTTGAGTTGCGCAGCGCAGGCTTTGATCGGGATATTCAGCATTTGCCGCCCCGACTGGAGTGGTTTCAGCTGTGTCAGCACTATCAGACCCTCTGGGGCGACAGCAGTCTGAAGCCCAAGCTTGATAAGGCCTTTATCAGCTCGCCTGGAGACGCCCTGGAAACACTGTTACGCGGATGTGTTTACTGGCTGAGCAGGCCGCAGCCGGCACAGCTGCAGGAGGCCTTTTACCGCAGCGCCATGGCCGCCTCCGAAGCCTGCCTGCTGCTCCACCAGCTGTATGCCGGTTCTCTGCGTGAGCGGTCCTTGGCCTACCATCAATGGCAACAGCAAAACCCCTTAGCCTGGCGCCGTGAACTCGGCTATCTGTATCAGGAAGCCATGCAATACCGCTTTCTGCCTTCTGATTTCAGCCATCTGCCGCCCCCGGACGCACAGCGTCAAAAACAGTTAATCAAACTCTTACTACATACCTACACCGAAGTGCTCAGCCATTGGTTTGACACAGAAGTCAGCCTCGAAAGCAGTGCACAGCTTATCCAGGCCTATCTGAGCAAACAGCGCCGGCGCAGCTGGCGCTGGCTGTCAAAACCCACCCCGTCTGCTGAAGATCGCCTGCTGGAACTGGCCTGTCTGCTGCCTTATGTTCTGATCGAGACCTGTGTGCCGCCCGGCACCCCACTGCCCGATCTGTATATTGAAATCGGAGATACAGCCAGTCAGAAAGAGCGCATCCGGCTCTTTCTGGCTTACTGGCGCCAATACATCAACCTCAGTGAAAACGGAAATCTTCGACCCGAATAATGCTGTCGATCTCGCGCACGCTCTCGAGCTGGCGAATCTGCGCCACAGCCTGGCGCAGGCGCAGTTCTGAGACCGGGTGTGAGATCAGCACCAGCTCCGCTTCACCTGGATTGTTTTTGGTTTGCACCAGGGTATGAATACTGATTTCTTCCTGACCCAGCAAAGCACCAATCTGCCCCAGCACCCCTGGCTTGTCATGGGTCTGCAGCCGAATATAATAGCGGTTCATGACGCGCTCTGCCGGACTCAGCACGGCCGCAGTTGCAGGCAAGGGCGAGCTCATCAGCACATTGGGCGGGGCGTCCAGCTCGGCCACCAGATTTAAAACATCCCCGACAATCGAAGAAGCCGTCGGCATCTGACCAGCACCGCGTCCGTAAAACATCAGCTCGCCCACAGCATCTCCGTTGACCAGCAGGGCATTATAAACGCCATTGACCGAAGCCAGCGGGTGGTCCTGCGGAATCATGGTCGGGTTCACGCGGGCCTCCATGCCGTGCTCGGTGCGCCGGGCAATCGCCAGCAGCTTGATCACATAACCAAAGCGACGGGCGTAAGCAATGTCTTCTGCTGAAATACGCTGAATGCCCACGCGGTGAATCTGCTGCATATCGATGCGCTGATCAAAAATCAGACCGGCCAGAATCGCCAGTTTGTAGGCGGCATCAAAGCCCTCAATGTCATCAGTCGGGTCTGACTCAGCAAATCCCTGGGCCTGGGCCTCGCGCAGCACGGCCTGAAAATCGCTTCCGGCTTCGGTCATGGCCGAGAGAATGTAGTTGGTCGTCCCGTTGATAATGCCATAAATAGCGTCGACCTGATTGGCCACCAGGCTGCGCTTGAGTGTTTGAATAATCGGAATCCCGCCCGCCACGGCCGCCTCAAAATGAAGGGCGACACCACTTTCAGCCGCCGCTTCAAACAGCTCCAGACCATGGCGGGCAATCAGGGCCTTGTTGGCAGTCACCACATGTTTGCCGGCCCGCAGGGCCTGCAAAATATACTCGCGGGCCGGCTCAATCCCGCCCATTACCTCAATCACAATCTGAATTTCAGGGTCTTCCAGTACATCCGCGGGGTCAAGCGTCAGCAGTTCCGCAGGAATACCGGGACGCTCACGCGCCAGATCCCTGACCAGCACACGGGCCAGGCCGGGTACAGCCTGCACCCGCTGGGCATAGAGGTTTTGCTTTTCCTGCAGCAGCCGGGCCACACCACTGCCCACCGTACCGCAGCCCAGCATGCCAATCGCGACGTCATAGTTCATGGCTGATAATTCCAATCGATTAGATTCAGTAACATTCTGCCGTCGGCATCTTCTACCACCAGCGGCCCACCAAGATTTTCACCCCGCTCGCCCACTTCGGCCTTCACACTGCCACCACTGGGGTCATAGGAGCCTGCCGAAAAACGCATCCGCAGCTGGTAAGGCCCCGGCGCTACCGGCTGCAAAGGCTCCAGCCGGGCTTCAAAACTGCCGGCCTCTGCCAGGGCAAACTCCTGCACCACAATTTCTTCGGGCTGCTGATCCTTCGCAGGCTGCAGCCAGGAGACCAGAATCAGGGCCTTGTCCGGCAGATTGGTGCTGCCTTTGACCACAATCGCGGTCCCGTCAGGCTGAATTTCAGCCGCCAGTGTATAGGCTTTGTTCTGGGCACAGGCCCCGAGCAAGAGGCAGCCCAAAACCCACAGCACAGGCAAGCTTGTTTTGTATTTAGTCCAATTCATCCACATTGATTCCCTGATCCTTTCCGAGTTGCATTTCAATAAAAACGCGACCTTCTAAAAACAGCGCCTTATCGCGGGTTTCAAACTTCAGCTGATCTGATTCCAGATAGGTTTTTTTGTGGGTACGCACCTTGGAGCGTGTGGAGCTGGACAGGGTTTCATCCTGCTTGCGCCAGATCATTTCGTCGGTCAGAATCACGTCTTCAAGGTCGGTCACAATTTCCACTCCATCAGTCATTTTTAAATCCTGCATGCGGCTGTCGTACTCCGCCCGGTCGGCCGTCCAGCGTGCAGAACGGCGGGTGGCATCCGGATCGGGCGGAGCGTCTGGCGCTGCTTCACGCTCCCAGTCTTTGAGGTTATAAAACTCGCCACGGGGTTTGTTGTCTTTTTTTAAAAAGGTCACATAGCGCTGATCGCGGCTGACCTCGACCTCATCGGCCATAATCGTAAAAAAGGGCGTGCCCTCTTTGCGGCCGCGCAACTCCACGTTGTAAAAGCGCAGACCAATTTGCTCATCGGGCTTTTTGGCTATCTGCACGCCCACCGGGTTGTTGGCCCGCAGCCACCAGAAACCATAGCCCATGCCCAGTACAGCAATCAGACCCACAAGGGGCAGCATCCAGGGACGATAATAGCGCTGCAGATAGATCGGCGTATTCAGGCGCTGCCAGAGGCTGATTTTTTTGGCCTGACTCATGCCTGGCGCTCCAGAAAAGCCAGACAGGTATCGCCATACTCGCGCGTGTCCACCAGCTGCCAGGGGGACTGTAAGGTCCAGCTGGCCTGCCGGCGGCGGTACTCCAGAATCAGGGTCACCTGTTCAAGACCTTCAGCCAGCGGCAATGCCGCCAGGCGCTCCACCACGGGTTGATACAACGGGCTTTCATAAGGCGGATCACAATAAACAAAGGCGGCACTGAGCTGTTTCTGCTGATGCAGAAAGCGGCGCAGATCCTGCTGCTGCAGACGGGTCTGCGCCTGCAGCTCCAGCGTATGAATATTTTCACGCAGCAACCTGAGGCTGCGGGGGTTCTGCTCCACAAAAACCACCGAGGCCGCCCCGTGACTCAGGGCCTCCAGTCCTACCACACCTGAGCCACAGCAAAGATCCCACCAGTTGCTGTCGGGTACGCGATCCGCCAGAATATTAAATACAGCTTCACGCACCCGTGCAGGGGTCGGGCGAATTTCAGGAATATCAAGCCATTTCAGGCGGCGGCCACGGTGCGAACCGCCCACAATTTTGAGCATTTTTATTCACATTTCAAGTGGTGATGCACAGCAGTGTAACAAAGCCCAGACCAGACATAAAGCAGACCCTTATCAAGCACACCGTAAAACCCCGTCCTTCAGGTCGGGGATATAAGGTGTAGCCATTGAAAATGGCTCATCAACCAAGTATGCTATTTATATGCGCAAGACCTACAAATTCAAAGCCACTGCGAACGAAATAACAACACAGAATGCTGAACGCTGGCTGTATTTGTGCCAGCAGCTGTACAATGCAGCGCTTGAACAGCG
>JACYMC010000011.1 GCA_015272195.1 Candidatus Sericytochromatia bacterium | reverse complement strand
ACCCAGAACCGCCTCGCGTTCAATGAACATCTGCTGGATCGCTTTATTTCAAGGTTCGGTCTTGACCGAACTTCGATTAAATCCCACCCTGCCTACCCAGAGTTACGTGTTTACGGGGCCATTGCCTAATGAGTTCTGTCCGGAGTATTGTATTTTGGGGGTTTGTGCTGAGTGCCTGTCAGCCACCCCGCTCAGCTAGCTTACCTGTTCAGCCAGACTTTGCAACACCACCTGTCAACAGCCATTCACCTACACCCACCCCAACTAAAAGCCCCATACCCAGATCTGCAGATAAGCCTGTACAAGATATGCCCGCAATCGTCCCGAGCACGCCATCGCCCACAGCGACAGTTCCTGTGTCACCATCAGAGCTGTCTTCTTCTGTGACAGGCTCATCTGCTTCCGGGGGTTCCAGCGGCTCTGGAAGTCACAGCTCTGGTGGCAGTGGAAGCACCCCTAACATCCAACCCACACCAACACCCACTGTCCCACCCGATGGTCTGCCTGTACTGGACGATATACGCCTGCACAATGGCGGGTCTGTTTTGGGAGCCGATGCCCCGGATGCCCTGACGCCCAATTTTCATGGCAAAGAGATTGTCATTGAGGCACAGGGTTACTTTTTTCTGGCAGCAGGCGATCCTGTGCGGCTAGTTCTGGACAATGGCATTGAGTGGGAAATTATCTCTGTCAGCAACACCCGGATTAAAGCCCGCCTGAATACAGCCTATCTGACTGATCTCTATCTGACCGGGCCGCATAAGCTGGTGCTGGAAACACCACAGACAACATTACAGCATCAGATCAGGGTGGGAACACCAGAGCTGGTGTTTTTTTTACAACCACAGATCTTGTCGGTCACGGTAATACGTGATGAAGCGCAAGTGCCAATTTATCTGGAGGTACAGGGCCATAACCTGATGCTGAACCCGCATTTTGCACAAGCCAAAGTAAATGGGGAAATTGTTGCTATTCTGGCATCCAGCCTGCTGAACGGCACTCAAACCCTGCAGGTGGCTCTTCCTGAAGATTCAGCACCCTTTAGCCAGCCTGGTCAACATTCTTTGACATATCAAACGCCTATGGGCATGCATGTGATGTATTTTGAGTCGTGAGGGAGTAGGATCATGGGAAACAAACAACGGATAAGATTTGGCAGGCAATTTTGGGTCAGTTTTGTACTGCTGCCTGTGTTGGTGGCTTGTCAGCCAGGCAGCCCCAATCTGGTGGGTGGGCAGTTTTGGGGCCAGCAGCGCCAGCAGGCTGTCACCAGCACGGCACAGCAGCCAGATAAAATTGATCTTCGTTTTGATCCGGGATTGTTGGGTGAGCAGTATCAGGGATTGCCCAAAGTACCTTTTACAGACGGCTTTCGTGTTCAGCAACAGAGCCATCTTTTTGATCAGTTAGATCAACTTGTTCTGGACAAGGCTGAACAACTCAATATAGCCGGTCAGGGGCATTGTGTTTATGTACCCGCTGCCCAGCCTCAGAATGGAAACTGCAATAGCACCAGCACAGGACTACAGTGCAGTGGGGCTCTGGATAAAACCATTCAGAGAGCCCAATGCTCTGAAATAGTTGTTTACGGTGGTGCAGTCAATATCAATCACGATCTGTCGGGAACCAAACTCTTTATTGCCAGCAGCAATAACCTGACATTAAATCAGAGCGTCGAAGGCATTCTAACGACCCGGGGCGATCTCAATGTCAGTCTCAGCAACTAGGCTCAGCTGAGCGGTGTGTTTGTGGGTGCCCGCGCCAATAACTTTAATATGAGCGACAATGCCAGAATTGATGGCTTGTTTTCGATTCTGAATCAGGGCTCTCTGGCAATGAACCTGAACCCCAGTTCTGTCTTTGAAGGCCAGCTCTGCACCACCGGGCAAAGCCATCTGAATATCAACAGCCAGCTGATCTACAATCCTGACAAGGTTACACTCTGGCAAAGTGATCTGCCCATGCTGGTGGATTTGATGTGTGAAGCAGGTACAACCCCTTATACACAGATTATTGAGCCAGGCACACCTACGCCGACGCCCCAACCAACAGCGACTACCACACCAGCGCCAACGGCTACCCCAACGTCAGAGCCAACGCCCACACCAGCGCCAACGGCTACCCCAACGTCAGAGCAAACGCCCACACCGGAGCCAACGGCTACCCCAACACCGGATCTTTCTGCCCCCCCTGATGAGGTGATCTTTGATCCGGCTGATCCCAGCAGTCTGGGTGATCTTTACCCTGCCATTCCTGGCAATGAAGACGTAGAGGTGCCCCAGACATCAGAAGTCTATTTGGCGATCAATGAGCATCTGATTGCACCCGCCGCCATCGGTGAAGTCATGATTCATGTGGCCGAGCCTGTGGCCGCTAATTTACAGGCCATTAAAGAACGCTATCTGGGCGATGTAATTGCGATTGATGCTGATGATGCCTACTATCTGCTCAAAGTCAATATGCGTGCCATTGAACTGAACCAACTGGAAGAAAAACTTCTGCAACTCAATACCGAAATCACAGATCCCGCCGACATGATCCGCTCGGTTTCGATTGGCAACCTGGAATCAGCCCGAACTTTTGCTCTGCTGGTGGATCTGCTGACCAATGAGCACATTCGCGGGGCAGAACTCAACACTTACTGGGAGCCACAATCTTTCAGTTCCTATGAAGGCGGCGGCGACCTTGGCACACCTGGTTTAGGGTTGCCCGTAGCTTCACCCAGACCCTTTTTTGTACCCAATAATGTGCAAAACTACTGGTGGCTGAACGAACATTCTACCCGTCTGAATGAAGCCTGGCATTACAATATGGGTTATAACTACACGACCGATGAACCCGTTCAGGTTGCCGTAATTGACGGCGGTTTTGCAGGCTTGAGTACCCTGACCAGCAATGGCCAGGATCTGGCCGGGCGAGTCCGCATTAATCAAGGCTTTATTGACAGACAGTCTTTTGATTATAGAGCTTTGGGTAGAGAAACCTGGTGTTTTTGGTGTACTGATGAGCCTGTAAGCAATGATCCGGTGACATTTTATACTCCGGCTTTGATGGCACAAGAGAATAACTTAGTATGTGGGGGAGGGATAACGCCTGCTCAATGTAAGTTAGAGTTCTTCTCTGATTATGACTTTTTAAGCAAACACAAAGATCTCATTAACTACCCCGATGCTCATGGCACACAGGTAATAGCAAACCTGGCCGCTCAAATCAGCAATGGCTCTGGCACAGCAGGTGCCTCTCCATATGTTGATATCATTCCCATAAAAGTGGGGTCAGGATTAAATGCAAAATTATCTGAACTCATTCATGCCCTCAGAACCATTCATGATCATCCCGGTTTAAACAAAGTCAGCGTGATCAATATCAGCATGGGGCCTCCACCTGACATCAATGTTACGCGGGCTATACTGGCAGGCCGCTATACAGATGGTGCATACTCCCGGCTTAACAAAGCGATTTATGATTTATGGAACAAAAAAGTCATTACTGTATTTGCAGCAGGTAACGACAGTGTTGATGCAAAATACAATATGAATGTTTTAAATCCGCACTCCCTGGTAGCAGGCGCTGTTCAACTGCCTCCGGCAGGAATCCATGGAGCAATAACGCCGTCCTTACCTCATTTGCCAAATCCGCAGGCTTTAAGCCGTTCAGTCTGGGACATTACAAGCGGTTCAAACTGGTCGCCCGCTGCTCATGCCGCCTTTAATGTTGAAAGCATCATGACCGTCTATGCACCAGGCAGCAATATGTTAAGCTGGCAAATTCCCACACGAGATCTGACAGGTACGGGAGTTATAGTACCCGCTCTTACCTCCAGCTCTGGCTATAAACAAGCCCAGGCTCCTTTTGAAAGTACCTGGAGGGGCACCAGTGCATCAGCGCCTATTGTTGCAGGTACGGTGGCGTTAATGAAGGGGATCAAGCCTGATCTGTCGTTTGCTGAGGCCCGTCTGGCTCTGATTGATACTGCGCACCAGCACACTTATATAGATAATAACCTGATTGAAGCTGACGGCAAGCCGCTTGCACGCCAGATTACCCTGCGTATTTTAAATGCCGAAGCTGCGGTAAAACGGATTTATGAGCAAAACTTTGTGGGCAGTGGTCGCATGCAGTCTTTTGCTGGCACATTGTTAAGTGGTGGCGGCAAATATCGCTTGCAGTTGAGTGCAAATCCGAGCCAGATTTATGATTTGCAATGGGGACCCTTTGCAACAGAAAACGCCGTCAACAATACCTATCAATTGCGGTTACCGCTGTCACTCGGTAATAATCCCCCCATTCGCAACTTCTTAAACCAGCCAATGCAGGTTCAGGGGCATCTGCGCGGCAGCCGACTCTATGTTCATCAGATTCAACCAGACTTTGGGGCTGCCGTACCGGCGGCCCCAACAGGGGTGCAGTTTGAAAATATTCAAACCCAGAGCTTTAGAGTGGTCTGGATTCCAAGCAGCCAGGCCAGCAGTTACGAAGTACATGTCAATGGCAGTCTGTATCAAAGTACATCCAATACCACGCTGACGGTAGCTTCCCGTACACCCGATACATCTTATACCGTCACCATCCGGGCCTTAAACAGCTCTGGTGGTGCATCACCCTTCTCAACACCTGCGCATGTACGCACTTTGGCGCTGGCTCCCACACCGCCGCCAGTATGCACTTCACCGGTGGTGGATACCGTTGTAACAAACACCAGCTGGCAATGGGCAGGGGGCGGCACCTATATTGTCAGCAATCCCTGGTATACACCTCAGGTTCCAGGCGCCTTTCCGATCTGGGTCAGCGAAGGTGCCTGTACCCAATGCAGTTATGTGATTTACCGCAGCTATAACCTGCCTCAGAACTGGTATGTCAAACAGGCGTATGTCGATATTCAGGCCAACCAGTTTGCCAATGTGATGGTGCGGGGGCGAGCTGTAGGCCAGGCCAGCAGCCAATCATTCAGCCCACCGCAGCGCTTTAATATTAATCCCGACCATTTTGGCCCCGGTGGCAATAACCTGACGCTCTCGTTTCTGGCGCAGAACTTTACCTCGCCCCGGCCCTCAGTCACGGCCCGCTTTACGATTGAACGGTGCCCACAATGAAGCTCAGACGTTTATTGTGGCTGCTGCCTGGCTTGCTGGGCAGTTGCCTGAACTGGAGCGGTCTGGCAGGACCTGACTGCCAGACCGTGGCAGACACGCCCCAGGTCAGCACCTTAAGCTGGAAGCCCAATTGGGAGATTGCCAGTGTGGATATTAATCAGAGTGGTGATTTCTTTTTCAGTCCACGCTCAGACTACAAGTCTGAACTGCGCTGGGATGCGCTGATTCGTATCAATCGCAAAGGCCAGCAGACGCAGATTCGCACAGGACCAGAGGTCAGGAAGCCAGAGTCATATATTACGACCTTTGGATATCCATCCCATACACCTGCTCCAATTGGTGATCCTGGCTATGTAGCTGTTTTTGGCTCACGCATTTGGGTCAGTGATTACCAAAGTAATCGTCAATTGCGCGTGCTGGATACAGCAGGGCTTTGGGTACATGAAGAAGTCTGGTTGGAAGGAAAATATCCAGAAAAAACATTTTGGGCAGGAAACGCTATCTTAACTGGACCAGATGGTAAGTTATTTGGAATGGGTGTTAACTGTGATATTTTTCATATACAAACATCCAAACAAATAAAAAAAGTCTTTGCAAGCCCGCCAATTGAACAGTCACATGTTCATGCCTGCCCCATCATGCCACCGCTGACGGTGGATGCCAATGGCTATTTTTATTCTATTCCATCTTACAGTCGCCCAAAATCGATTCCCGCTGAGGATTGGCCACCCATGTCAAATACCCCGCCAGATCGAGATGCTCATGATGAGTGGATCAGCTCACGCCATGAAGTTTACCGTATTCACAGTAATAATTATGAGCGCTGGGCTGGCATGGCTGAAGCAGGCTTTAAAGACGGCTTTCGTGAACAGGCGCGTTTCAATCACGCAGAGTTTTTAACCGCTGCCCGTGATGGCACGCTATATGTCTCTGACACCGGCAACCACGCCATCCGTCAGGTTTCACCCACTGGCGAAGTCACCACCCTGGCCGGTGATGGCACAGCCGGTTCTGAAGATGACAAGGCTACCCAGGCCCGTTTTGATACCCCCCGCCAGATTCTGCTGGGGCCGTGTCACCGGCTCTATGTCTTTGATAATAACGGTGTGCGCGAAATCGCCCTGCCCCCTGGCCCATCCTCTGAGCGCTGGGGACCGCCTGTTAATCCATCACCTGAGCAGACGTCATGATATTGCAGAACTTTACCTCACCCCGGCCCTCAGTCACGGCCCGCTTTACGATTGAACGGTGCCCACTATGAAGCTCAGACGTTTATTATGGCTTCTGCCTGGCTTGCTGGGCAGTTGCCTGAACTGGAGCGGTCTGGCAGGACCTGACTGCCAGACCGTGGCAGACACGCCCCAGGTCAGCACCTTAAGCTGGAAGCCCAATTGGGAGATTGCCAGTGTGGATATTAATCAGAGTGGTGATTTCTTTTTCAGTCCACGCTCAGACTACAAGTCTGAACTGCGCTGGGATGCTTTGATTCGGGTGAACCGTGAAGGCAAACAAACCGAAATTCGAACAGGGCCAGAGGTTGTCAAGCCCACGACATATATTACGACGTTCAGTTTCCCCTCTCATACACCCGCTCCAACAGGGAATCCTGGCTATGTAGCTGTTTTTGGTTCACGCATTTGGGTCAGCGATGGACGGGCTGCTGGGCAGTTGCGCATGCTGGATACCGCAGGGCTTTGGGTCCATGAAGAGGTTTGGTTAGAAAATTCAAATACTTTGGGAGGCCCTGTACTGAGTACGCCAGGTGGAGATATTATTGGTTTTGGCAGCAGGTGCTCTATTATGAAAGTTCTGGGACCTAAAGACTTTCAAGAAATTTTTTCAGGCTCAGCTGAAAGGTTCACTTGTCCTAGAGATATCTTCAGGTTTGCAGCTGATGCCAATGGGCTCTATTACTCCATTCCATCTTATACTCGCCCCGCATCTATTCCAGCTGAAGACTGGCCTCCCATGTCAACAACACCACCCGATCTGGATGCTCACACCGATTGGATCGACTCACGTCATGAAATTTACCGCATTCACCACAACAGTTTTGAGCGCTGGGCTGGCATGGCTGAAGCAGGTTTTAAAGACGGCCTGAAAGAGCAGGCCCGCTTTAATAACCCTGAATTTTTAACCGCTGCCCGTGATGGCACGCTATATGTCTCTGACACCGGCAATCACGCCATCCGTCAGGTTTCACCCACTGGCGAAGTCACCACCCTGGCCGGTGATGGCACAGCCGGTTCTGAAGATGACAAGGCTACCCAGGCCCGTTTTGATACCCCCCGCCAGATTCTGCTGGGGCCGTGTCACCGGCTCTATGTCTTTGATAATAACGGTGTGCGCGAAATCGCCCTGCCCCCTGGCCCATCCTCTGAGCGCTGGGGACCATCTATTGATTCAGGCGCAGCGCAGTCATGAGTCATGGCATGCCCGGTGGCCCGATCAAGCCCCGTTCCCGTGATCTGGAAGCCCGGCTGGCGCAGCACAAGCCCTGATACAGGCTCTGATACAGACCCTCAAGGGTGTGCGTGTCAGCTGACACCTGAAAAAAGCCGCTTTCTTGCTATACTGAAGCCATGTCAGCCATTCCTCTGAGTATCGAAACCCGCCAGCTTTGCCGCCGCTTTGGCGATTTTGAGGCGGTGCGCGGGCTGAATCTGCAGGTGCCCCAGGGCTCCTTTTTTGGCTTTTTAGGCCCCAACGGGGCCGGTAAATCCACCACCATCAAAATGCTGACCGGCCTGCTGCAGCCCAGCTCGGGTGAAGTCTATCTGCTGGGGCACAATATCTGGCAGGCCCCGATTGAGGTCAAGCGTCAGATTGGGGTCGTACCCGAAAAGCTGCACCTGTTTGAACGCCTGACCGGGGGTGAGTACCTGGAGTTTGTGGGGGCCATGTACGGCCTCAGCGAAGATCTGATTCAGGCCCGCAGTGAAGAACTGCTGGAGCTGATGGAGCTGAGCCAGCGCAACGACCGCCTGATTGCCGACTACTCCCACGGCATGCGCAAAAAGCTGGCCCTGGCGGCGGCTTTGATTCACAACCCGCGCCTGCTCTTTCTGGATGAGCCCTTTGAAGGGGTGGACGCCGTCTCCGGGCGCATTCTGCGTGAACTCTTACAGGATCTGATTGCCCGCCAGGTGACCATCTTTTTAACCTCCCATATTCTGGATATTGTCGAAAAACTCTGCGACCATCTGGCGATCATTCATCAGGGCCAGCTGATCACCGCCGGCCCGCTGCAGGAGATGCTGGACCGCCTGACGGGCGAAACCCCGGCTGGCACAGCCTCGCTTGAAGAAGCCTTTATTCAGATTGTGGGCGGGCAAAAAAACACCCGCCAGCTCTCATGGATGCAATAAAACGCCAGCAGTTCCGGGCGCTGTTCCAGCTCAAATGGCGGCTGCTGATGCGCTTCTGGTCCCAGCGCGATGAACTTTACCGCTGGAGCATGCTGATTTCAGTGGGCTTCAGCGCGCTGCTGGCCATTGCCCTGGGCGTCATGGGCGGCATGCTGCTGGCCACCCTGCCCCTGAGCCCGGCCCTGAGTCCGGGGCTGGGCAACAGCATGGAACTGGAGCTGCTGCAGTACCTCTGGACCGTTCTCTTTCTGGGCCTGGGCAGCATCTGGATGATTTCACCGCTGCTGTTTATTATCAAAAACGAAAACCTGAGCCTGGATATTTCGCGCCTGACGTGCTACCCGATTGCCTACAGCACCCTGCACGCCTTTCATACCCTGCTGGCGGTATTTGAACCCTGGAGCCTGTTTTTTTACCCCCTGATGATCGGCCTGACCGTGGGCACGGTCTGGAGCAGCGGGCTGATCGCCCTGGGGCCAACACTGATCCTGCTGGGGCTCTGGATCGCGCTGCACATTGCCTGGAGCCGCCTGCTGCAGGATCTGGTGACCCTGCTCTTCAGCAGCCGCTACCTGCGCGAGGGCCTGACCCTGGCGGTGATTCTGGGCGTGATTCTGCTGACCTTTATTCCAGCATTGATCTCTGAGCGCGGCAATTTTGAAAGCCTGCAGGGCCTGAAAGCCCCCACCCTGGAGCTGCTGCTGTACCAGTGGCCGGTCTGGCTCAAGCTGCAGCCGATCCTCTCAGCGCTGGTGCACGGCAGTCCGGCGGGCTGGTTTGTGCAGGGCCTCAGCGGCCTGCAGCAGCAGGATCTGCGCCTCTGGCTGACGGGCTGCCTGCAGCTGCTGCTCTGGACGGTGCTGGCCCAGCTGATCGGCGTGGCTTTGTTGCGGCGTTTGTTTCTGGAGCCCCCGGCAGCGGTGAACCTGCCCCGGCGGCAGCACACGGCCCGGCTGACGCGCTACCGCCTGCAATGGCCGCACCTGCTGCGCACCCTTGTACTCAAAGAACTGCGCACCTTTTTTCGCAGCATTCTGGGCAAGCTGAGCTTTTTTCTGACACCGCTTTTGATCATGATCCTGCGCCTGGTGGGGCTGGGCAGCTCTCCGATAGCTACCTCTCACTCCCTGCTGCTGGGCATGACCGTATATATCTTTATGACCTCGCTGTTTTTGTACATCAACTTCTTTGGCCCCGATCAGGACGGCTTTAAACTCTACCTGCTGGCCGGTCTGCCCGAACGCAGCCTGCTGCTGGCCAAAAACCTGGCCCTGACTCTCTTTGCCAGTGGCCAGTTTGCAATTGTGCTGGTACTCTATGTGCTGCTGTATCGCACGCTGGATCTGGCCACGCTCTGGTTTGGCATCTGCTCGTTTTTAAGCCTGCTGCTGGGGGTGCTGAGCATGGGCAATCTGCTCTCGCTGCGCTTTCCGGCGGGCATGGATCTGAACCAGACCCAGTACCGCCAGAGCAACGGCACGCCGATTTTACTGGGCCTGCAGGTCATGACCCTGCTGGCCCTGCTGACCAGCAGCCCGCTCTGGCTGGCCCGTTGGCACCAGGAGCCGCTCTGGCTGCTGAGCGCCGGACTGACAGGCCTGATGGCCCTGGCCTGGTGGTTGCTGCTGCCCTTTTGTGAGCAGCTGCTGCGCAGCCAGCGCTGGGCCATTCTGGATGCCGTCAGCCGCAAAGACTGAGCTAAATCGCGAGTTTGGCCTGCAGGGCGTGCAAAAGCTCGCTCAGACTCACGCGCGTTTGCGCCATACTGTCGCGCTCGCGAATGGTGACCGCACCGTCTTCGAGGGTTTCAAAGTCGATGGTGACGCACAGCGGCGTGCCGATTTCATCCTGGCGGCGGTAGCGCTTGCCGATGCTCTGGGTGGTGTCAAAGTCGCAGACCAGATGCTTCTGCAGCTGCTGATAAACCGCAAGCCCTTTATCGTTAAGCTTTTTAGAGAGCGGTAATACTGCCACCTTGATCGGCGCAATGCGCGGGTGCAGACGCAAGACACTGCGGGTTTCACCGTTGACTTCCTCTTCATCATAGGCATCGGCCAGCACGGCCAGCAGCAGGCGATCCACGCCCAGAGACGGTTCAATCACGTGGGGCACAAACTTCTGATTGCTCTGGGGATCCTGGTAATGCATATCCTGCCCCGAAAAGGTCTGGTGCTGGGTCAGATCATAATCGCCCCGATGGGCAATGCCCCAGAGTTCACCCCAGCCAAAGGGAAACTTGTACTCAATGTCTGAAGTGGCTTTGGAGTAGTGTGACAGCTCGTCTTCGCTGTGGTCGCGCATGCGCAGATTCTCGGCCTTGAGGCCAATGTCGGCCAGCCAGTCCATGCAGAAGCGGCGCCAGGCGTCATAGTGCTGCAGGGATTCTTCGGGCGCGCAGAAGTATTCCATTTCCATCTGCTCAAACTCGCGGGTGCGAAAGATAAAGTTGCCCGGCGTGATTTCATTGCGGAAGGCTTTGCCGATCTGGCCCACACCAAAGGGCAGCCGGGGTCGCAGGGTGTTCATGATATTCCTGAAGTTGAGAAAAATGCCCTGGGCCGTCTCCGGGCGCAGGTAAATGGCAGTGGTGGAGTCGGCCACCACGCCCTGGTGGGTCTGAAACATCAGGTTAAACTGGCGCAGCTCCGTAAAATCCTGGGCCCCGCACTCCGGGCATTTGAGGCCCTGCTCAGCGATATAGCCTTCCATCTGCTCTTTGGACCAGCCGCCCACTTCAGCGGCCTGATCGGCGGCAATCATGCTTTCTTCAATCAGCTTATCGGCCCGAAAGCGGCCTTTGCACTTGCGGCAGTCCATCATGTAGTCATTAAAGCAGCCCACATGGCCAGAGGCTTCCCAGACACGGGGGTTCAGAAGAATAGCAGAATCCAGGCCGTAGATATCGGCGCGGTCCTGCACAAAGCTCTTCCACCAGTGGTCTTTGATGTTTTTTTTAAGCTCCACCCCAATCGGGCCATAATCCCAGGTATTGGCCAGGCCGCCGTAAATTTCAGAGCCCTGAAAAATCAGGCCCCGGCGTTTGCATAAGGAGATCAGGTCTTTCATATCGTTCAGCATGATGTTGTCCTTCCGGGCAGAGTCGTTGATACTCACACATGGTACACCAGACCCGGTCGTCATCGGAACGGGGCCGGGGCACGCGCAGGCCCTCTGGCAAAGGATAAAAATCAGCCAGCATCGCCTGCCACTGACCGCTCAGATCGTTCAGCTCTGAGGGCGTGTAAGCCTGGCTCAGCTGCTGATCATCCTGTTCCAGCCAGATCGCGCGGGCCTCAATCTGTTGCAGATCAACGGCCTGCAGCAGGCTGCGGGCCTGCCAGACCAGCCAGGCATAGGCCTGCAATTGCAGGGTGTTCAGTGGACCAGGACGCCCTGCGCCGGTTTTCCAGTCCAGAATCACGGCACGCTCGCCACTGGCATGCACATAGACGCGATCCAGACGGCCTGTCAGCCAGAGAGCCGGAGCGCTCTCTGTGGCGGGCAGCAAAGGCACATGGCAGGCCCACTCACTGTAACAGCGCCATTCTGGCGCCTGATACGACGCAATCTCTGCCTGGTAACGCTGCCAAAGTGCAGGATCCTGTTCAGCCAGCGGCGCAGGGTTTTGTGGCTGCAAGACGTGCTGATGCAGCTTCAGGTGCACGGCACTGCCACGGGCGCTGGCCGCAGACGAATCGGGCAGTTTTAAGGCGCCACCTTCGTAAGCATAAGCATAACGGCGCGGGCAGCTCCAGTAGGCCTGCAGCGCAGAAACAGATAAAACAGGCATCAGAAACGGTAAGACAGGCCCAGACGGCTCATGCCCAACCAACTGAGACCGTCCAGCGGCAGGCCAGAGCCGGTGGGCGAAAAGCCCAGCTGCAGGTCGAGGCCAAAGCCACTGAGAGGCGAACCACTGGGAATCGGATTCAGACCACCTTCAAGATAAAACAGATGCCCCAGGCCACCCAGACGGCCCCCGGCACCGACATAAAAATAATCGGCAAAGTATTTTTGCAGACCCAGCACCCAGGCCGGCTGGCGGCCATTGGTCACCACTTCGACCAGCGTATGGCCATAAAGCCCCTGAAAATTGGGCAACAGCGCATCAAAGCGATAGCGTCCGCTCAGCAGCATGCTGAAAGGCACGGTCGCCGTATAGTTAACGCTGCGGGCTTCAGCATCGTCCACCGTCAGGGTCGGACTGAGTGCAAGGTTACCACCGGCACCGCGCTGTAAACGACCGGCAAAAGGGCGTTCCGTGCCCTGCCAGAGAACCAGTGGGTTCTGCAGCATCAGACCCAGGCGCAGATGATCAAAGAGCTGAGCATCCACCCCAAAATCCATGCCAAAACCCGCTCCCGAAGGCGTGGTCAGCAGGCCTTCCACAGCAATATCCTGCAGCTCGTTCAGCAAGAGCTGCTGGATATTGCTCAGGCCACCCGCAGCCTGTTGCACGCTGCCACGGGCGCTGTTCAGCGCCGCATTGAACGCGAGGGCTTCTGTCACCAGAGCCTGGCCACTGTCACTGATCACCTGGTTCAGGCGATTGGCAGCAAGATCAGTACTGACCGTATCCACGCCAGTTGTCAAACGCTCGGCGCTGTCAATCACCCGGTTAACATCTGCCGTGGCGTTATCAAAACGGTTGAGAACACCATCAAGCGTGGTTGTATCTTCAAAGCCACGCACCTGTTGCAGCTCCAGCTTGCCCAGCAGACCCGCATCGGTCTGAATATCAAAGTCACTCAGGGGAACATTATAGGGCAGCATAAACACTTTCAGACGGGTACCCAGTGACACTTTAATATCCGGACTTTCGTAAACCGGGTAAGCAGCAGACACACCCAGAGTGAGATGCAAATCATTGGCAGAAGTCAGCTGCAGGCCACCATCCGACATTTGCTGAAAAGACCCCATCACCAGCCGGGAGGTGCTGGTGGTTTCTGAAACAGCGCCTATGAGCTCCCGGGCTGTGGGAAGAAGGGACCGCAGGTTGTCATTGACACTGATCAGTGTCTGATTAAAGCGTTGAATCTGACCCTGGGTATCCTGCAGAGGATTGGCAGCAAAACGATTGATCTGACCGACCAGGGTATCCAGTCCCTGATTCAGCTGGTTAATCTGTGTAACCAGGGTGCCCGTTTCACCCGCAATACCCGAAAGGTTCGCACCTGAGGCCAGCAGACTGGGCAAGGCAGCACTTAAGTCGAGCACACTCTGATTAAAGCCCTCCGAAAAACGGGCCTCCAGATAGCCACGTCCGCTGGAACCCAAATGCACCCCGAGCGCCAGCGGACGGCCCGCAATCTGAAAATGTGTCAGCGGCGTGCCGCCAAAACCGAAAAGCGTATAATCGAGGTCATAGCCCAAACGGGCACCGTTTTCAAACTGAGTCAACACCCGACCAAGCGTCAGTTCAAGCTCTGCAGCTGCTGCTGCATCGAGGGGTTGACTGGCGCCCAGCTGGGTCAGCAAATTGGTAAAGCCGGCTTGCAGACTTAAAGCATCCTGAATCAGTTGCCCACTGGAGAGCGTACTGCCCACATCCACCCGCAAAGAGGGCAGCTGCAAACGCGCAGGGCCATAAAAAGCAAAGCTGGCCGGATTCGGCTCCCCAAAATAGACCCGCAGCTCAGGAAACAGCGGCTGGCTGTCAGAAGAGGGCTCAGAGGGTTCGGGGGCAGATATTTCAGCTGCAGGTGTCTCAGGCGGTGGAGTATCCAACTGAGCGCGTGCCGGTAAGAAGGCAGTGCTTATAGGGAGTGTTATGCCCAGCACAAGGGCAGAAAACGGTCTTTTCATCACGGGCATCCTCGATCAGCGTTTTAGAAATCGTCGTCCTCATCATCAATGTCTACAATCGAGAAGCTTTCAGCTTCTTCAGGCTTAAAGGCAATGGCCTCGATTTCATCCTCAGGCTCAGGCACAACAGGTTCAGGCGCTGGCGGGGCTGCCAAGGGTCCCGTGCCCGGACGACGCAAAGCACCTGTGCCCGGCCGGGGTAAAGAACCCGTTCCCGGTCGAGGCAAAGGGCCTGTGCCCGGACGCGGGGCAACCGCCGGGGTGCTGCGCTGCTCGGCAAATTCTTTTTCAAGCAAGGCCATGCGGTTCTGAAAACGATCATTCAGACCGACTAAAATACTGCGAAAGTCCAGAAGGGCCTGGAGCAGTTCTTCGACCTGTTCATCATTCAGGCCCTGGGTTTGGGGGGCAGGCATAAGACCTCCTGTGCTGCGGGTGCTATAGGCTGGCTGAAGTATTATACCTGATTCATTCTGAAGCGTCCCTGGCCGCCTGTCTGTTGCCTGTCCGAGCAAAACACAGCTCTCCCAGCGGGTAAAAGCAGCTGAACCCAGTTTGCATTTGGCAGTCCCACAAAAACAGGCCCATCCCGTGTTAAGCTAAGAATAAGCAAAACAAAGTCAAAAGAGACAGTTACAGCCATGCCGCGCCCAAAAGCCATTACACAGGAGCTCAATGTTTCTCAGCTGGGTATTTTTTTACTCTTTCACGCTGTCACCCTCTACCTGCTCTTTCAGGTGTCCTGGGCGCCCCAATGGCTGGCCCTGGGTCTGGGCATGCATGTGCTGCGTTTTTTGGGAATTACGGTCTCACTGCACCGCTACTTTTGCCACAAAGCCTTCAGAACCAGCCGGGCTTTTCAGATGGTCCTGGCCCTGCACGGCAGTCTGACCCTGATTCGCGGGCCGATTCGCTTTGCCTCCGCCCACCGCTATCACCATTTACATTCTGACAGCCCTGAAGACCTGCACTCTCCCGATCACGGTTTCTGGTGGTCCTATGTCGGCTGGTTGATGAGCAAAGATTTTGACACCCACACCCGCGATCGGGTACGTGATTTGCGCAAATTCCCTGAACTCGTCTGGCTGGATCGCTGCTACTGGCTGCCGGCTTTGGTGATGGCCGTGATGTTTTATCTGGTCTGGGGCCTTGAAGGGCTGGTCTGGGCTTCTCTGGCCAGCACCCTGACAACCTGGCATCTGGCCTTCTTTGTCACGTCTGTCTTTCACCGCACCGGCCATCAGGACTTTGAGACCGGTGATCGCAGCGGCAATCATCTGGTGCTGGCACTGCTCACCCTGGGCGAAGGCTGGCATAATAACCATCACCGGGATATGCAATCAGCTCAGCTGGGCTTTAAAATCAGCCAGCCCGACCCCGGTTACTGGGTCATCTGGCTCCTCGAAAAAACAGGCCTGATCTGGGATGTACAGCACTTTGATGCCCATCGCTTTCAGCGCCCGCAGCCCCGTCCCCCGAAGGCAGCAGGTCTGACAAAGCCAGTTCAGGCAAGCCCGGCCATAAAGCAGGAAAGTGATACAGCTCTTTTGAATGCGCTACCCCATTGATGCCCTGGCACTGACCGTCATCGCAGGCCTGCTGGCGCTGTCTGTCTTGCCTTTGCTTATCACCCTGTCCTGGTGGCTGCTGGCGCCCTACTGGCTGATCCTCCTGTTTCTTAAAAATGCCGCGCTGGCCGCACAGCACAATCACGCCCATCTGAGCGTCTTTCGCAGCCCCTTTTTAAACTTTTGTTATGATACTGTTCTGACCCAGCTGACAGGCTATTCGACCCCCGAGTGGGAATTGCAACACGCCCGTGGCCATCATCGCCACTATCTGAACCCGCGCCGGGACCTGACCTCACCGGTTGATGCCGCCGGCCAGATGCTGCCCATCTGGCCCTATACCTGGCAGGGCACCAGAGGCTCTTTTGGCGAAGCGCGGGCGATCGCCCGCGCCGACCGGCAGCGCGGCAAGGCCAGGAGCTCCTATCGCCTGTGGGGCCATCTGAGCTTACAGCTCACCATCACCCTGCTCTGGATACTCTGGAACCCCCTGATGGGAGGCCTTTTCTTTGGACTGTCGAATCTGATCTGCCGGGCCATGCTCTGGTGGGGAACCTATTGGCAGCATGTCAACGCGCCCTGCACCAGCCTCTATGATGCGTCCAATACGGTCACCCATCCCTGGTTAAACCGCCTGATTTTTAACAATGGCTACCATACGGCCCATCATGAACAGCCCGGCCTGCATTGGTCACTGCTGCCTGCACGCACCGCAGCGATCCGCAGCCAGATTCCCGATCGCTGTTACCGCAATGACGTGAACTTTCATTTGCTGCCCCCACCAGAGAAAGCCGGCTAGCCGGCCTGCACAGAGCCTGAGGCACAGTCCCTTGTCTAAATGCCCGCCAAACGCCGCTGCGCAGCCCCTTCAATCAAGCGCAGAGCCCTTTGCGTTTTTCGTGCCTGACGCGTGTTATCATAGGGAACAAGGCATTAGATACCATGTACTGTAGCGAACATACTTACCGTGAAGCCGTGGGCCGCTGCATCACCTGCAGCCGGGCGGTGTGTCTGGACTGCATGAACAAAAGCGAAGGCAAGATTTATTGCCACTTCTGTCTGAACAGTTCTGGCTTTGTCACGTCTCTGGACGAGCTGCGCCAGAGCGTCACCACCAGCAAGCGGCGCGATCTGGCCATTATTCTGGCCTTTTTGCTGGGCTCTCTGGGCGGCCATAAATTTTATCTGGGGCAATACGGCTGGGGCATTATGTACTTTCTGTTCAGCTGGACAGGTATTCCGATGCTGGCCGGCTGGATCGAGGGCATTGCGCTGCTGATGCAGTCTGACGCTGATTTTGTGCGCCGTTACGGTGATGCCCAGCCCTTTTTAAACCTGCCCCGCCAGACGCAGCATATGCAGCTGGGCCGTGGCTCAGGCGGCCTGCGACTGAGTCAGCCCGTGATGTCTGCTGCGCTGCCGCCCAAAGACTACGAACGCTTTTTGCTGCAGTTTGCCCAGCGCAACAAGGGTCTGATTTCAATGGCTCAGCTGATGGCTGAGCATGAGGTCAGCCTCGAAAAGGCGGAAGACGCCCTGGCTCGTCTGGCCGCCAAAGGACTGGTCGTCAGCGAAATCGACGACAATGGCCGGGTCCTCTACTACGTGCCCGAATTCCGCAATTAAGCGCAACGGCGCGCCAGCTCCAGGCCGACGCGCCGACAAGCGATCAGATCAGATTGGGAAATTCTTCATCAAACATGATTTCAAGACGCTCCGGAAAGTCCACCCGCTCCTGCAGCAGCGCAACAAAGCGCTGCGCAATCTCACCGTACTGCTCAGGACTGGCCCCTTCTGTTTTGAAGTTGATCGCCAGAAAGGGCTGCATATTACGCTGCTCGTCAAAAAGCGCAACCACTTCATAAGCCTTTACCTGGGCATCCTGGCTTTTAAAGTCTTCCAGGGCTTCGTTAAAACCTTCCACACTCGACACATCGGCCGGACGCACCATCACCCCATCACCTTCTTCAAAAGGCACCTGCTGGGCATAGGCTTCAAAAGGCACGGCCACACCGTTGAAAAGACTATCGACCTCCAGCGCATTCAGCATCAGCGACTGATCCTGGTAGGCATTAATAAACAGCCCCATCACCTGCTCATTATTGGCCATCAGTTTGAGAGCATAATAGAGGGCGTTGCGGGCCGGCAGCGGGCAGAGCAGCTGCTGGCCGTCTTCGGTTTGCCAGTTTTGCTCCTGCTGGGCTTTGCGCACAAAATCAGGATGGGTAAACAGGGCCACATAGACCGCACCATCGGGATGCTGCAGCATGTGCGAAGAAATCGCCGCTTCAACCGGGGGAATGGTCATTTCATCGGGTACATCCAGCGGGCGAGCCAGCGAGACAAAAAAGCCGCCTTCGGGCAGGGCGTCCACCAGCGGCGCCACATCGCGTTTGAGGCCCCGGTGGGCCTGTTGCAGAAGTGCTGTCAGATCGTTAAAGGGAAAGGCTTGAGACATTGTATTGAGGATCCTTTCAAAGCGAAATCGTTCTAGAAGAAGAACCAGAAAACAAGGCTTTTTTACAATCAGGCAAAACCTTGGTGCTGTCAATCTTACCCTTATCGGCCCTTGAAATCAAGCAAAATCAGGCAAACTGGGATACAAAAGCCCGGAGCAAACGCCCTGTCTGATTAAACATCACGCCAAGTTACTTCCCGAGAAAGCAAACCGGGAGTAGAATGCTTTTGTTTGTTTTTATGAATAAAATACATAGAAAAAACAAATGATAAAGAAAGAAGCAAAACAAAAAGCATGGACATCAAGCCTTTAGACGGTCTGAAAGGACTTAAAGAAAACTGGCGTGATGATATCACGGCCGGCTTTCAGGTCTTCTTAATTGCTTTACCCCTTTCGCTGGGCATTGCCCTCGCATCCGGAGCACCGCCTATGGCAGGCATTATTGCAGCCATTGTGGGCGGACTGGTGGTCTCACTGATTGGCGCCGGCAGTGTGAGTATCAACCGGCCGGCAGCAGGTCTGATTGTGATTGTACATAAGTTATCGGTTAAGGCCTCAAGCCCAAATATAGTCTAACAATCAGAAGTAATGGGGTAAAGAAACAGCTTGCTGAACTTCAGGAGAAGTCCTGATGGCCGGATAATTAACCTTTAAACTCGCATGATTAAAGGAGCCATCAGGATGAAAAAAATATACCACATCAACAGCTTGAAGGGGTGATCTCTGAAGCAGTGATTCTCCAGGCAGCGCAGAGCAGCAAGTTTTGTCAGCGTCAACGGCTCGTTTCCCCGACTCACTTATTGGATACCCTATTCGAAGTTTTGGCGTGCCATAAAAAGGTGGATGTGAGCCTGATTTATCGTCATTATGTTGCTAAACACGGCAAAGTCTCTTATGCAGCCTTTTACGAGCAATTGAGCAAAAAGGCCTTTACAGAATGGCTGCGCCTCCTTTTGGCCAAAGCCATGTCTCTGCTTTGGTCCCATTATTGGACTCATTTAGAGAGACTATGGGTATTTTTCGATGATGTAAGGGTACATGATGGCTCCAGCTGGGCTATTCATGATGACCTCAAAGAGAAGTTTCCTGGACGATTTTCAAAAACAGCCCCTGCTGCTCTGGAGCTTCATGCCACGTTCTCTTTGCTCAGAGGCCAGATCTGTCAGTTACAGCTGGCTGCTGACAGTGAAAGTGAGCACCATTTTTTCCCGCATCCCGAAGCAGGTGTTTTGTATCTGTTCGATGCAGGGTATGTGAATCAAGCCGAGTTAAACAAATTTGCCCAGGCAAATGCATTTTATCTGACACGTGGGCGCAGCAATCAGAATCCTGTGGTGCTTTATGACCACCATCGAAACCGTGAGATAAACAAACCTTTAAAAGAGCTAACCCGCATTTCTCACAAAGGTGCGTTCACATAGGGTGTAGGGTATATTTCGGGAGTTTTTACTGAACTCGGTAGCCTCTGAACAGGCCGTTTCACGCTTGATTCATTGTCTTTGTTCGTTCGCTGGGTGAAAGACGACAGGCCAAAGATAACCTGGTTTCAGGCGATTGAGATCTTGGTGAAGGGGCTCAGGCTCACGGTATTCGCAATCGCTTCAGAACCTGTCCCCACAGAGAACGAAAGGGGCACGCGCTCGCCAATTGACAGATCAGGTGCCCACCGACATGCAGGACGCGCGCCGCTACCTTCAACAGCTTGAGCCGAATTGTTCCGGCCTGTGCTTTGGCGAGCTCTGTGCCCGTCAACCCCAACCGGCGAATCGCTTGCACCAGAACATACGTCAGCCCTGAAAACCAGAGCCGAAGCTGATTGGCCGGAAACAGATGCGCTGCGTTCGTCCCGCAGCCAGGTCGTGCTTCTGCTCTTTGATCCGGTTTTCCATGTCCCCGCGGGCACAGTAGAC
>JACYMC010000066.1 GCA_015272195.1 Candidatus Sericytochromatia bacterium | reverse complement strand
CGCACAAGCTCTACGATTGATCAAATTTGGTTCCCTGACTTTTGGATGACCCTGGCAGCATCTGATCAGGGAGCTTCGTCCCCATGCAATTCCGGTATAATAGCCATGAAAACCCGTACCAAAGGAGAGAGCATGGCTTCTGCACACGCTTCGTCGCAGCCCCTGGGGCAAAAAATCAGCGCCTACCGCAAAAAGCGCAACCTGACCATGCAGCAGCTGGCCGAAGCCGTGGGCGTCAGCGAATCATATATTTCGTTTCTGGAGTCGGGCGTGCGCAGCCCCAGCCGCAAGCTGCTCAAAAAGCTGGTGCACTTTTTTTACCCCCAGGGTCACCCGGCTTTGCTCGACGAATGGCTGCTGCTCGGCTGCCAGAGCAGCCCCTCGCTGACAGAGGGCCTGCCCTCAGACAGCCTGGCTGTGGCCCAGGATCTGACCCCCGGCAGCAAGGGCGAGCGCCTGCGCCAGGGCGTGCTGACCGGCCAGATTCAGTTCCCGCCGGGCAGCAGCATACCGGCTGAAGGCGTGCTGATCCGCGTCAATGGCGGCCTGCAGGAAGCCCGCAGCGACGCGCGCGGCGGCTTTCGCCTTGAGCAGCTGCCGCTGGACACCCCCCTGACCCTGCTGGCCGAAGGCAGTGACGCCGCAGGCCGGCCCTTTAAGGCCCTGAGCCAGCAGATGCTCAGCGCCCAGCAGCCCAGCCTGGCCCTTGAAACCCTGCTGCTGCAGCAGACCGGCAGTCTCAGCGGCCAGATCAGCCTCAGTGACGGCAGCCCGCCCGAAGCGATTGACGTCTATCTGCCGGGGACTTCTGTGATTGCCAAAACCGACGCCGAGGGCTTTTTTGCCCTGCCGGGCCTGCCGGCGGGCCAGCACCGCCTGCAGGTCTACAAAGCGGGCTATGCGCTCGGCCAGAGCGAACTGATCGAGATTCAGGCCGGGCGCGTGGCCCTGCTGCCGCCTCTGCGCCTGCAGGCCCTGGCGGCAAACGCGCCACAGCAGTCCAGCGCACAGCTCAGCGGCACGGTGCGCTACCTTGGCCAGCCCCTGGCCGGGGTCAGCCTGGCCCTGCTCTGGGAAGGCCCCCCGGCTGAAGCCCCTGCCCTGACGCCCCTCAGCCTCAGCAACAGCCAGGGCCGCTACCAGCTGCCGCTGCTGCAGCCTGGCCCCTACACCCTGGTGGCCAGCCGCAACGGCTTTGAAACCCTGCTGCAGCCGCTGGAAATAGCCGCTGCCGATCTCAGAGCTGAGGGATTAACCCAGGATCTGCAGCTCAGCGACAGCTGCATTTTTGCCGGCCGCCTGGCGGTACAGGTGCAAAACTGCGCCGGGCAGCCCCTGCCCAACGCTCTGATTCAGCTCGACCCCAGCCCGACCCTGGGCCCCGTGCCCTTTACCGACCAGCGCGGCCAGGTGCTGCTGGGGCCTTTATGGCCGGGGGCCTACACGGTCTACGCCGCCCGGGGCACCCAGCAGGTCTTTGAGAGCGTGCCGATCGCCAACCAGCCGACCGGCAGCGATGGCCAGCCGGGCGCGCTGGCCAGCCTCAGCCTGACCCTCGGTGCACCCTGCCCCTGAAAACATCCAGGCTTTTCAGCGCCTGCTGGCAGTAAATCACAGCCAGCAGGCGCTGGCATATTAAGCCTTGTGAAACACCAGCCCACCCTCACCGGCCTCGGCCAGGATGCGGTCGCCCTCGTGAAAGCGGCCCTCTAAAATGGCCAGCGAGAGCGGGTTCTCGACCTCGCGCTGGATCAGGCGCTTGAGCGGGCGGGCCCCGAAGTTGGGGTCATAGCCCACCTCAATCAGGTGGGCGCGGGCCGGGTCACTCAGGTTCAGCTCCAGGCGGCGGTCGGCCAGCAGTTCGCGCAGGCGCTGCAGCTGCAGCTCCAGAATGCTACCCAGCTGGTCTTTGCCCAGGGCCTCAAAGACGATGGTTTCGTCAATGCGGTTGAGAAACTCGGGCCGGAAGTGGCCCTGCAGCTCGCTCAGCACGGCCTTGCGCATAGCTTCGTAATCCCACTCGCCCTCGCGGTACTGCAGAATATACTGGCTGCCGAGGTTGCTGGTCATGATCACCAGGGTGTTTTTAAAGTCCACCTTTTTGCCCTTGCCGTCGGTCAGCTGGCCGTCGTCGAGAATCTGCAGCATGATATTAAACACGTCCGGGTGGGCCTTTTCGATCTCGTCGAACAGAATCACGCTGAAGGGCTTGCGGCGGATGGCTTCTGTCAGCTGGCCGCCCTCGTCGTAGCCGACATAGCCCGGCGGGGCACCGATTAAGCGTGAGACGGCGTGTTTTTCCATGTACTCGGACATGTCAATGCGCACCATGGCCCGCTCATCGTCAAACAGAAACTCCGCCAGTGCCCGCGCCAGCTCGGTTTTGCCCACCCCGGTGGGGCCCAGAAAGATAAAGGAGCCAATCGGTTTATTGGCATCCTTGAGCCCGGCCCGCGCCCGGCGCACGGCGTTAGACACGGCCGATACCGCGTCGGCCTGGCCGATCACGCGCTGGTGCAGCTTGGCTTCGAGGTGAATCAGCTTTTCGACCTCACCCTCGACCAGCTTGCTGATGGGAATATGGGTCCAGCGGCTGACCACTTCGGCGATGTCTTCTTCGTCAATTTCTTCTTTGAGCAGGCGCTGGCCGCCTTCCAGCCCGGCTTCGGACTCTTTGCGCAGGTTCTCCAGCTCAATCAGGCGGCCGTATTTGAGTTCAGCCGCCAGGGCCAGATCGGCGTGGCGTTCGGCCTGCTCAATCTGTACGTTGACCGCCTCGATCTCCTCTTTGATCTGGCGCAGGGTCATAATGGCGGCTTTTTCTTTCTGCCACTGCATATTGAGGGCCTCCGACTGGCCGCTGAGCTGTTCCAGTTCGCCCTCTAAGCGCTGCAGGCGCTCGATCGAGCCCTCGTCGCTTTCTTTTTTGAGGGCCTCGCGCTCAATTTCAAGCTGCATTTTGCGGCGCTCAATTTCGTCCAGTTCGCTGGGCATGCTGTCGATTTCCATGCGAATCTTGGCGCCGGCCTCGTCGAGCAGGTCAATGGCCTTGTCGGGCAGCTTGCGGTCGCTCAGGTAGCGGTGTGAGAGGGTCGCAGCGGCAATAATGGCCGAGTCCTTGATGCGCACGCCGTGGTGCACTTCATAGCGCTCGCGCAGGCCCCGCAGAATTGAGATGGTGTCTTCGACACTGGGCTCGGTCACCAGGGTGGGCTGAAAGCGGCGTTCCAACGCCGGGTCTTTTTCGATGTATTTGCGGTATTCATCAATGGTGGTGGCGCCAATGCAGTGCAGCTCGCCTCTGGCCAGCATGGGCTTGAGCAGGTTGGCCGCGTCCACGGAGCCCTCAGCCGAGCCGGCCCCGACCACCGTATGCAGTTCGTCAATAAAGAGCACAATTTGCCCGTCACTCTCTTTGACCTCTTTGAGCACGGCCTTGAGGCGGTCTTCAAACTCACCCCGGAACTTGGCTCCGGCAATCAGGGCTCCCATATCCAGGGTCACCACATCCTTGTTTTTGAGGCCTTCGGGCACGTCGCCTTTGACAATGCGCTGGGCCAGGCCCTCCACAATGGCGGTTTTGCCGACCCCCGGATCGCCAATCAGCACCGGGTTGTTTTTGGTGCGGCGGCTCAGCACCTGAATCACGCGCCGGATTTCTTCGTCGCGGCCAATCACCGGGTCGAGCTTGCCCTGGCGGGCATACTCGGTCAGGTTGGAGCCGTATTTTTCGAGCGACTGATAACGCGCCTCGGGGTTTTTGTCGGTGATGCGCTGCTTGCCGCGAATCTGGGTCAGCACCTGATAAATGCTGTCGCGGTCAATGCCGTGGCGTTTTAAAATCTGCTGAGCCGCGCCCCGGTCCTGCTCGTCAGCCAGGGCGATCAGCAGGTGCTCGACCGAGACAAACTCATCACGCATGCGGCTGGCCTCCTGTTCAGCCAGGTTAAAGACCCGGTTGAGGCGGTTGGAGACGTAACCCCGATTCACGCTGCCCGTGACCTTGGGCAGTTTTTCGACTTCGCGCTCGGCTTCCTGAATCAGGCTGTCGAGGTCGCGCTTGAGCTTGCGCACCACCTCGCCGGCCACCCCTTCGGGCTGCTGCAGCAAAGCCAGCAGCAGGTGCTCGTTGTCGATCATGTTGTTGTTGTGCTGATCCACAATCGTCTGGGCCTGAATCACGGCCTCCTGGGCTTTTTCGGTCAGTTTGTTGAAATCTAACATGGTTTTTTTCCTTTGTCCTTGCGTCGTGGGCGGGGCGATGTTGCCGAAACATACCCTGCCATCTATTTTATTCTGAAAGATGCCGCCCGGATTTTCAATGGGAAATTGTTAAGCCCAGTTTAAATCTTGCGCGGGTGCAAAGGCTTGCAGCCGGGCTGTGTGCCGTGGCACTCTGAAGCACATACTGACCGTGATGAGGAGCAAGCCATGGAGACACGTCCGGGAATTCTGCTGGTCAATCTGGGTTCGCCCGATTCCACCAGCGTGGCCGATGTGCGCAAATACCTTGATGAATTTTTGATGGACGAACGGGTGATCGATATCCCGGCCTTTGCCCGCTGGCTGCTGATCAAGGGCATTATTCTCAACACCCGCCCCCGTAAATCGGCTGAGGCCTATAAGGCCGTCTGGCTGCCCGAGGGCTCGCCCCTGATTCACATCAGCCGCCAGTTAGCTGAACATGTGCAGCTGCGCACCGAGGCTCCGGTGGCCCTGGGCATGCGCTATGGCAACCCCTCGATTGCCAGTGCGCTGGCAGAGCTCAGAAAGCACCCCATCGACGGGATCCGCATGGTGCCGCTCTATCCTCACTACGCCATGTCATCCTACGAAACGGTGGTGCTCAAGGCCCAGGCTGAGCTGCAAAAGATGGGCTGGCAGATTCCCTTAAAGGTCTTGCCGCCCTTTTACAAGGAGCCCCAGTATATTGCGGCCCTCTGCAGCAGCATGCAGCCCTACCTCGATCAGGCTTACGATAAAATCATCTTCTCGTACCACGGGATTCCGGAGCGCCACGTGCAAAAGACCGATCCCGGCGGCCAGCACTGCCTCAAGGTCGAGGACTGCTGCAACCAGGCCAACGAGACCCGGAACTACTGCTACCGCCACCAGGTCTTTGAAACCACCAAAGCCGTGGTGGCCCAGCTGCAGATCCCTGAAGACAAGTACATGGTGACCTTTCAGTCGCGCCTCGGCCGCACGCCCTGGCTGCAGCCCTTTACGGATGTGGTGTTGCAGGATCTGCCCAAACAAGGGGTTAAAAAGGTGCTGGTGGTCTGCCCCTCGTTTGTGTCGGACTGCCTCGAAACCCTCGAAGAAATCGCCATGCGCGGCAAAGAGGACTTTGAAGCCGCCGGCGGCGAGGAACTGGTGGCGATTCCCTGCATGAACACCCACAGCGACTGGATCAAGACCCTGGCCGACTGGATTCATGACGCTGAGCGCTTTGCCCCGCCGGTCAAAGGCGAAAAAGTGCTCTCGATGGCTTCAGCCTGAAGTCTGTGTATGCAGCTTTTGCTGCCACAGTTGCCGTAAACATGTCGCCAGGGCCTCGGCTGCGGCCAATGGATTGAGGCTCTGGCGGTAGGCCTGCTGCAGGCTGGTTTCTGGCCCATGGGCAAAGGTCTGAGCGGCCAGTTGTAAGGCCTTCTGCACATAGTCCGCTGGCCCCTCGGCCAGGCCTTCTGTACGCTGCAGGCGCAGGCAGAGGCTGGTGCCAATGCGGTTTTTGAGCTGGCTGCCCCTGCAGGTCACAATGGGCACACCCATTGCCAGGGCCTGCATCAGGGTCAGGCCACCGCCGTAGGGCCAGGGGTCGAGCATGACATCCCCGCAGGCCAGCAGCTGCAGGTAGTCGCTTCGGCTGAGCGGCGGCAGCCAGTGCACCCGCTTCAGATCGAGCTGTGGCGCCCAGCGCGTTATCAGGGCCTGTTGCCAGGCCGGGTCCCGGCCCGCAATCAGAATCAGCTGGCCCTGCGGGTCACGGGCCACCAGCTCGGCCAGGGTGTGGTCAAAATCCGGGTGCAGCTTATAAAGGGTCTGGGGGCAGAGGTACCAGGGTGTGTTGGGCGGGATCGGGCTGAAGCGCTCGCGCTGTCGCGTGGGCAGCGTCTTTGGCGGCTGCCACTGCCCCAGGTTCTGATCCAGGCGCAGCAGCGGCTCGCTGTAATGCTGCTGGCCGTCTGGCAAATCCAGCCAGCGATCGGAGACAAAACCATCCAGGCTGTCGAGGCCCGTGGTGCAGGCGTGGCCCCAGGTCAGCAGCTGCAGCGGGGCCAGCCGGGCGGCGGCCAGATACCAGCTCAGGGGCTGCATGCCGATATCCAGATAGAGCAGGATGTCCAGTTGGGCATCGGCCAGCAGGGCGCGGGCCGGCTGCAGATCGTCGGGCACAAAGCCAAAGCCCTGGGCCCTTTGCTGCAGCTGCTGCGTCACGGTATCAGCCTGTGCCGGTGGCATCAGGGCAAAGCAGTGTATCTCAAAGCCCTGCGCCTGAAGGCCCGGCAGCAGATGGCCAAAGAGGTCCATCACCGTATGGGCTCTGAAAAAGCCCGAAACCAGCCCGATAGTCTGGGGCCGGGCGCTCAGGGGCTGAGACCGTCGCGCGCTAGCGCTCAATGCGGGCGCGTCACGCCGCAGGGTGCGGGCGATCTGCATCAGCAGGGGCTTTTCGGGCAGGCCCAGATAGGGCAGATAATAGGGCAGGCGGCCCACATTATGCCAGGGATCATCCAGCGGCTCAGGCTGGCGGGCCAGGGTGTCCAGATCGGTCTGCAGCTGTTGCTGGACCTGCGTCAGTTCGGCTTGCGAGGCCAGCACCGGCGGCAGCACAAAGGCTGCCTGCCAGCGATGGCCAGGGGACTGACCGGCCAGCAGGCACTGGCGCGCGGCCTGCCTGCGCAGGCTTTGCTGGTACAGATCCGCCAGGTTGCGCCGGGCCGCCGCATGTCCAGGCTCCAGGACCAGCGCCTGTTCAAAAGCCGCTTCAGCGGCCGCGGCGTCTTGTTGCTGGCGGGCTATGCGGCCCAACTGGTTCCAGCTTTCGGCTTGCCCGGCGCGACTGGCCTGCTGCTGGCTGAAGCGCAGGGCCTGCTGTGCAGCCTGTGTTGCGGCGGCAGGCTGTTTCAGGGCCAGCTGAATCTGGCTTTGCAGCAGCCAGAGGCCGCTGTGCTCGGGGTAGGCTGCCAGTAGGGCTGGCATCCCTTCAGCCGCTTCGGGCTCTCTGCCGCAGGCCACCAGGGTCAGGGCCTGGCGGTGGCGGTCCGCCGGGCCAAAGGGCAGCTGCAGCTCTTGAGCGCGGCTGTAGTGAGCGCAGGCACTGAGGTAATCGCCGCTTTCACAGCTCAGGCGGGCCAGTTCCAGCCAGAGGGCCGGATCGCCGCCCGCCGCCAGTGCGTTTTGAAAATGGGCGGCTGTGGTTTTGCTCTGCCCCTGGGCTTCGGCAGCCAGCCCCAGCAGATGCTGGGCCGCCGCGCTGTATTGATGCGGGGCCAGCAGGGTTTTAAGCTGCTGCCAGTCACCTTGCTGCAACGCCTGTAAGCTGTTTTGCAGCCAATCAGGCAGCGCGCCGCTGGCCGCTTCAGGCATCCGCCAGCCAGTCCGCCGGGGGGCGCAGCTGTAAGCGGCCGCTGCTGATCTGTGCCAGCAGCTCACGGGCGGCCTCTGCCACTTCAGGCACCAGCTCGCGCACGGCGTTCCAGTCAAAGGGCTCGTGGGCCTCGCCGGCCAGATAGGGCCGGGCCACGGCCGCCAGTTCACTGAGACCGGCGCACCAGAGCAGATAACAATGGGCCACAGCCAGGCCGGCCCGCGGCTCTTCGCGGGCAATCCAGTCCAGCCAGATGCCCAGCTGCCAGTCAAAATGGGCCTGGGTATCCAGCAGGGGGCCCAGGGCGCTGATCAGGGCCTCATAACGCTGATCCGGCAGGGCCTGCAGGGCCTGCCGCGCTGGCTGCAGGTCGGCGTGCTGGCTCAGGCTGATCCAGCGCTCACAGGCAAACAAGGGCAGATCCCCGCTGAAAAAGCGGTAGAGAGTGTGTTTGTCTTCTGGGCTCAGCATGTTTTTTTACAGGCGCTGGCGCTGCCCTTGTTGCAGGCCTGCTGCCAGTCTTGTTTTGCTGATTCACACTGGCCCCAGTCTTTGTAGGTATTGCCCCGGTTATTGTAATACATGGCGCTGTTGGGGCTGGCGGCAATGGCGCGGGTATACAGATCCACGGCGTCGGGGTATTTTTTCTGGCGCTGGTAGATGTAGCCCAGGTTGTTGAGCGCACTGCTATATTTGGGGTTCAGTTCAATGGCTTTAAGATACCAGCTTTCGGCTTCGGCAAACTGCTCCAGATCGTCATGGCTGAGGCCGCGGTTATACGCCGCGGCGCTGTAGTTCGAATCCTGTTCAAAGGCTTTGCTGAAGCTGACAATCGACGCGGCGTACTGCTCCAGGGAGCGCTGGCAGAGGCCCTGCATATTGTAAGCTGAGGTATAGCTGGGGTTCTTTTGCAGGGCCAGGCCAATGGCCTGCAGGCATTCTTTGGGGCGATCGGTGTTGTAGTACAGCGAGGCTTTGTTGTAATAGGGCAGCACATAATTTGGATCCGCAGCAATCGACTTGTCAAAGGCCGCCAGGGCTTCGGGGTAACGTTTAAAGTGCACGTGTACTGTCCCCAGGTTGTTGTGAGCGTACTTGTAATTCGGGTCGGCGGCCAGCGCTTTTTCAAAAGACTGGCGCGCATCGGCATAATTGCCCTGATCGCGCTGTACCAGGCCCAGGTAGTTCAGGGTGGCCGGATCATCGGGTGTTTTGCCCAGCTGGGTCAGCAGATGAGAGAAGGCACTGCTGTAATCTTTGAGTTCGTAGTAGTTATACCCCAGATTGTAGTGCACGTTGGTATAACGGCCCGGATTGATTTCCAGAATCCGCAAAAAGTCCTGTACGGCTTTGCGGTGTTCCGTGATTTCGGAATACGCAAAACCCCGGCGAAAGAGGGCCTCTTCATCGTTGGGGTAAGCGGCCAGGTATCGGGTATAGGCTTCGGTGGCCTCTTTGTAGCGTTGGGCCTGATAATGGGAATCTGCTGTGCTTTTATCCTGCAGGGCCTGGGCCGCAAAGTTTTCGTTGCTGACAGCCGTTGGTTTATCGCTCTGGGGCTTGAGCAGAATCCAGCCGCCCAGCAGGGCCATCATGCTGCCGGCGATCAGCCAGGGCTTCCAGGCAGCGCTGCCGTTGCTCCGGGGGGGCGGCGCGGCGGCCGGGTTCAGCAATTGCTGCAAATCCTGGCGCAGGGTCTCAGCCCTCGCATAGCGCAGGCTGACGTCGGGCTCGACCATTTTATCG
The DNA here is from genome assembly GCA_015272195.1 of Candidatus Sericytochromatia bacterium. Lineage (GTDB taxonomy): Bacteria > Cyanobacteriota > Sericytochromatia > UBA7694 > UBA7694 > JACYMC01. The sequence goes on along the minus strand of JACYMC010000066.1, from coordinate 11,163 downwards.
AGCACGCGGGCAAAGCGATCCGAGATATTCACATGGGGGCGGAAGTCCACTTTAAGGCCTTTTTTGGGCAGCCGGGTGGGCTCCTGATGGGAGAGCAGGTAGATCAGGCTCATGCCCAGGGCGTAAATATCTGAAGCCGGCACGGCCCCGCCTTCAAGCTGCTCCAGGGGCATATAGCCAAAGGTGCCGGTCACGGTCATGCCGCTGCTGCCTTCCTGGGGCGGGCCTTTGATGGCGCCAAAGTCAATCAGGTAAGCGTCATCGACCCGGTTGTGCTTGAGCATAATATTGCTGGGCTTGATGTCCTGGTGAACAATCGGGGGTGAGAAGCTGTGCAGATAGACCAGCACCTCGGTGATTTCAAGCGCGATTTCAATCACTTCGGTTTCGGTGAAGTATTTGCCGCCCTGGATCAGGCTGTCGAGATCCTGGCCCTGAATCAGCTCCTGCACCAGAAAAAGTCGCTTGTGTTCGCCCTCATCCTCTTTGATAAAATCGTAGAAGTTGGGAATATTGGGATGATCCAGATGGGAGAGCACGCGGGCTTCGCGTTCAAACTGTTCCACGGCCTTCCAGTCATCCACCCGGTCCAGCAGCAGCTCTTTGACCAGATAGCGCTCATTCTTTTTGTGGCGGTGGCTGGCCAGCCAGGTCACGCTGAAGCCGCCCCGGCCGATTTCTTCGCCGAGCGCGTACTTTTGGCCAAAACTGTAGGCGTTCATTGCCGGTGCCACCGCCAGGCGCTGGTCAGGATGCTGTGCAGATCCGTGTAGGCCGGGCGCCAGCCCAGCAGCTCAGCGGCTTTGGCCCCGCTGCCGTACAGCACGGGCGTATCGCCGCTGCGCCGGGGGGCAATGGCCACAGGAATCGGCTCGCCGGTTACGGCTTCGGCCATCTGGATCACTTCACGCACGGAGTAGCCCTGGCCCTGACCCAGATTAAAAATATTGCTGGCCCCGCCGGCGTGCACATAGTCCAGCGCCAGCTGGTGGGCCTGGGCCAGATCCCAGACGTGTACATAGTCGCGGATACAGGTGCCGTCGGGCGTGGGGTAATCATCGCCAAAGATGGTGAACGGGGGGGGATTCAGGCCGTTTTGCTGTTGACGCACCCGCTCCAGCAGCAGCGGGATCAGGTGGGTTTCTGGCTGGTGGCGTTCGCCCAGCTCGCCGTCAGGATCCGCGCCGCTGGCGTTAAAATAGCGCAGTGAAACGTAACGCAGGCCGTAGGCCCGGGCGTAATCGGCCAGCAGATGCTCCACGGCCAGTTTGGAGCAGCCATAAGGGCTGTCGGGCTGACAGGGATGCTCTTCGGTCAGGGGCAGCTGCCGGGGTTTGCCATAAATCGCGCAGGTTGAAGAAAACACCAGCTGCCGGATATCGCAGGTCAGCAGGGTGTCGAGCAGGGTCTGGGTGGCCACAAAATTGTTGTGGTAATAGCGGCGGGGGTTGTCAAAGGACTCAGCCACCACGCTCAGGGCAGCCAGATGCAGCACTGCCGTGATCTGGTGCTGGCGCAAAAAATGGGCCAGACGCTCAGCGTCGCCAATATCTCCGCTGACCACGGGTAGCTCAGGGCTGTCGGGCAAAGATTCACGAAAGCCGGTAGAGAAGTTGTCGTAGACGGCCAGCGGTATTCCGGCGGCGCGCAGGTATTTGACCGTATGGGAGCCAATATACCCGGCCCCGCCGAGAACAGCGATGGTCACGGTTAGGAGTTGGTGCTGCCGTTATCTGCCGCCGGAGAAGCTGATCTGGCGGGGGCGGGTGTGGTGCTGCCTGCACAGCGCCTGAGGCCAATGCTGGCCAGCTCAAAGCTGGTCAGGCGGGCTTTGAGTTCGCCGCCTTCAACCCGGATTTTGATGGGCAGCGCGGCGGCGTCTGCCGGCAGGTTCTGGGGCACCAGCTCACCGTCCTGCTGAAACAGGAAGCGGATGTCGTTGATGTTATAGCTGAAGGCATTGGGGCCGGTGGCCTCGCCGTTCATACTGTACATGCGCTCTTCGCCAGTGGCGTCAATGTTGACGCGGGCGCGATAGCCAAAGGTTTCACCTTCCCAGCAGCCCACAAGGGTTTCAGGGGTGATGGGAGCCAGGGGGGCCATACAGGCGGCCAGCAGCAGGGCACTGCTGAACAGGCCCAGCATTTTTTTTGAAATCAGCATGGTTTATTGCCTCACCATTTCTCGTCAAGAATACTCCCTATCATACCATTATTTGTCAGCAGAGAGGCAAGAACGCTGTGCTCACTGCCTGCTGAGAATCAGCGGCAGAGATTAACGGCGAAATAAAAAAATAGTTAAAATGAAGCCGATTTTTAATGCTTAAGGTTAAATTCAGCTAAAAAATATGCATCTGGTCTTCAATCACATTCTCCTGAACCCCCATTGTGCGATAAGTTTAAGATAGGATTATTTAACTGAGCTTAAACTTGGCCAGATGTTTGTGCACACTGGCAAGGGCGTGGATCAGTCCACGGCTTGGTCTGAAGGAGGATAAGATGCGCTCTGGTTTTTTACGGCGCCTGACCCTGAGTGCCCTGACCCTGGCCCTGCTGGCCCCGGCAGCCGGTGCACATCCCGATCACGAAGAACCGGCCGCAAGCCAGCTGGCCAGTGTGACCCAGCCCCGCGATGGGCTGGCGCTGGTGCCCTCACGCAGTGTGGGTTTAACAGCGGCCGAAAAACAGGCCGGTATTGTGCCCTTTGCAGAGCTGCTGCCCGTGCTGGCCTACCTCAACAGCAAATACAACTATCTGCCCGAAGCCCAGTATCAGCAACTGCTCGAAAACTTTCGCTACCCTTATCGGCAGCGCTTTGATCTCAGTCAGCAGACCCCGCCGGCCCATGTGGTGCTGCATTGGACCGCCAACAGTCGCCCGGACATCCCACTGTATACCCTTTCAGCCTTTGTGCGCAGCGTGCGCGGCGGCCGCCTGCGTGAGCGCGATAACCGTTATAAAAACGTCTCCAACTACTTGCTGACGGGCACGCTTGAAGGGCCCGACGGCCAGCAGAACACCTATCTGGTCAAGCTGACCCGTGGCGATATCCGCAGCTGGGGAGATATTCCCCGCGTGACGGCTTACCCCACGGATGACGCGCATGACGACAACAAATACGACGGCCGCGGGGCCCTCGGGATCGAAATTGAGAGCCCTGACTTTCGCACCTTTTACAGCAACGCCGCCCAGCGCGACAAGCTGCATAATTTTCTGGTGCTGGTGCTGCAGGAGCGTGGCCTGCTGCAGGATTTTGCCCGTCTGCGGGATGTGCCCCATTGGGAGGACATGCAGGCCCTGCACCGCTACCTGAAAGCCAATCTCCACAAAATCGATGTCAATGCCCGCGGTGGCATTCCGCAGCAGTATCAGCATCTGGATCAGCTGCTGAAGCACTTTCCGGCTCTGTCACCAGCGGTTTACAGCAGCGCGCGTGAGATCTTTAAGTACATCTCCGGGCACGGCATTGTGGCGCGCGAATACAACGAACGCATGATCCGCTCCGGTCGTTCCCGTGACGCCCGCTACCACAAAATTGATTTTACCGAAGCCCACGTTTTTGTGGTGGCCATGGACCTGCTCAATTCAGAACTGCGCCTCAAAGGCGATCACCTGCCGCCGCCCTATGATCTGGCCACCCTGGCCCTGATCGAAGCTGAAGCCCGGCGCCAGAACGCCATGCAGGATCAGAGCGATATCTCAGCCCCTGACGATCACACACCGCCGCCTTACGGGCGTTCAGCGTACACCCCTTCAGGCCGGGAGTATACGGCCCACGAGCCCTTTTAGGTCCAGAGATCCTCGCCAAAGGGCATGGCGTAAGACACAAAGCCGCGGCTTTGCCGCCCGGCGGCCAGGGCCTGCTGGTAGCGGGCCGGATCATTGGCGTGCCGCAGCAGGGCCAGCGCCAGCTCTGCCGTGATTGGATCTTTGGCCCGCAGCTCAATATCCAGGTAAAGTGGCGAGCAGTTGGCCTCTAAAAAGACGTATTCACCTTCGGCTGTGTGCATCAGATCAATGCCGCTGAACAGCATGCCATAGCGCTGAACGGTGCGACGGCAGGCATCCAGCACCTCTGTGGGCAGGCTAAGTTGTTCGTAGGTTATTCTGCCGGCCTCATATTCCGGATCGTTGCGGTAGTCGAGATGATCGCTCAGCAGCTTGACGCAGGAGACCGGCTCGCCGTCTACCAGTGTCAGTCGCACGGGGGTGCCCTGAATGCGCTCCTGAAAGGTAACGGGTGCGCTGCGGAGCTGATCCAGCCGCTGCATGACCGCTTCATCCACCGGCCGGCAGAGGCTGCCGCCGAGTGAGGGCTTAAAGACCACCTCCGGCAGGCTGGCCACAAATTCACGGACCCGCTCCGGATCGTTGCTGATCAGGGTGCGGGGCGTACGCAGACCTTCTTCGGCGGCCAGCATCAGTTCAATGGGTTTGAGCTGCATGCCAATGGCGTGCTCCGGTGGGTTCATCACCGGCACGCCCCGATGCCCTAAGCTGAGCAGCCAGGCCAGAAAAAAACCCCGGTGCTCGCGCTTGTGCATATAGTCAACATACCAGTCGCGGTAGAGGTAATAGTCCTGGTAATCGGTCCAGGCCTCCGGCAGCGCCGGCGGATAAGTAGCCATAAACCAGGCAGCAACCGGGCTCAGGTTCTGGCCCTGGTAATAAAAATCCCGCCCGTCAAAATGCCAGGCCTTCTGCTGATTCAGGCTGCGGTTGTGCACCCAGACCACCTCAGCATTCTGGCTGTTTAAAAAGCGGGCCAGGGCCTGGCAGCGACCGTCATCGTCGCTGCCAATCAGGCCAATTTTCATACTTTGGGCAGATTGCGGGGCTTATCGGTTTCGCCGTTTTCGCCAATCATTTTGGTCATATGCTCGGGCTTGATGGGCAAATCACCACCTTCTTCACCCATGGCCAGGGTGGTGCGCATGCCTTCGGGCTTCAGGTCGCCACCCTCTTCACCCATCGCTTTGGTGGTGTTGGCTCCGATAGGTGGTTTGCCGGTACCTTCGCCGTTTTCGCCAATGGCTTTGGTCATATGTTCTGGTTTGCCGGGTTTGCCCGGCAGGTCGCCACCTTCTTCACCAGGCGATTTGGTTGTACCGCCACCGATGGGCGGTTTGCCGCCACCCTCGCCGTTTTCACCGATCATTTTGGTCAGGTGATCGGGTTTGATGGGAAACTCGCCGCCCTCTTCACCTTTGGCCAGGGTGGTACGCTGAGGTTCCGGCTTGATGTCGTCGCCAAAAAGATCGCTGATGGTGGGCTTTTTGCCGGGCAGAGGTTTGGCGTCCTGCTGATCCTGAAAGGGATCGGGCGTGGGCTTTTCAACAGGTTTGGAGGGGGCTTCAGGCAAGGGCTTGCTGCCGAGCTGGGGTTTCAGCGGTTCACCGGGTGTGGGTGCGGGGCCTTGAATTTTCATGTAAGAGACTCCTTGTTAGATCTGAAAATGCCGTGGAACTAAAATCTATATCGTTCTGAAAACACGCGATATGACCCCACTTAATAAAAACATAGGCATTTTTTAACGGGCGATATGGTAATACATCCAGTCCACGCCCCACGAAAAAGGCAGGCGCTGGCTGCCGGTCACCTCCAGCCGCGGGCTGGGAATGGGCCGGTGCGTCGAGATCACACGGGCCCCGGTGGGCAGATCGTTCAGGCGTTCCACCAGCTTCGGCATGGTCTCAGCATCATAACAATTGGCTGTGACATACACAATGCTGGCCTGCTGCAGCGGGGTTTTAAAAATATCCTGCTGTTTAAATTCAATCCCATCAACGCCGCAGGCGCTGGCCGTTTGCTGGCCATAGTTTACAAAGCTCTTGAGCAGATCCACGCCCACGGCCTGCATGCCGCCGGCAATGCGGGCATAAAATACATTGCGGCCCGTGCCGCAGCCAAGATCATAAAACAGGTCTTCAGGCTTGGCCTGCACGGCTTTGAGCGCAGCCCGAATGCCAAACCAGGTGGTTTCGCCGTAGGTCAGGCGGTAGAGGGTTTCGGGCCGTTCCACTTTGAGCCCTTCGCTGAGGGCAATCCAGAACTGGTTGGGGTAAAAATAGTGGCGATAAAGGGCTTTATCCACTGCTTTGAGGCGCTTCTGGCCGGCAAACGCCAGGGCCTCAGCACTGTAAATAAATAAGCAGTAAGACCAGTTGCAGAAATAGTAAAAGGCCTGACGCAGCAGGCGCAGGGGCGTGCTCAGCTGCCAGCGGGCACCAGGCTTAAAATAGGCCAGCAGGCAGTCCAGCTGAAAGCGCGCCAGCGACAGCAGCTTTAGCAAATCAGGCCCCGCGTGCCAGGGGGATGGCAGCCGGCGCGCGATTGAGCAACTTAATGGCGCGGATCAGCTCCTCAGCCCGCTCAGGAATGGCGCGCACAGGCCGCTGCACCAGGGCAGAGAATTCGTCGAGGGTCATATCGTCCAGAAAGCGGCGCTCATCGTTGCGCACCATCACCTCAGGCAGCCAGATTTCATCGCCCAGGGTGTGCTGGCCCGCAGCCCGCAGCAGATCGGCCCCGGTCAGCAAACCTGATACCGTGATGCCTTTGCCCCAGAAGTGGGATTCGCAGCGGATCACGTCCAGCTTGAGGTTTTGCACCTGGGCTTCGGCTTGAGCCACCAGCGGGCGGATAATATCCGCGCCAATCTGGCCGGTCATAATGCTGATATGCCGTTTTTGCCTGAGTTTTTTGGGCAGCTGGTGGGCGTGCAGGCCAAAGGTGTCGATAAAGCGCCGCGCGCCGCCGACCCCGTCTTCCATCTGCTCAAAGCTGCCGTAGTGTTCAAAGGACGGGTAAGGCTGGCCTGTGAGCCAGTAAAACTCATCTCCCAGGCGGATAAAGGGCTGGCCGAGGCTTTGCTGGCAGCGGACCTGCCAGGGCCGCACCTGTTCAATGATGCGTTCAGCATCTGCCACGGTCATGGGCGGGATATCTGGCAGGTGGGCGCGGTAGTCGGTCAGGCCCAGGGGGACAATCGACACCGACAGCAGATTTGGGTAATAAGCAATCAGTTTTTCGAGGCTGCGATCCAGATCGGGGCCGTCGTTGATGGTGGGGCAGAGTACAATCTGAGCGTGCACCTGAATGCCGTGGGCAAAAAGGCTTTCCAGCTGCTGGCGGATGCGTCCGGCCCGCTTGTGTTTGATCATGCGGGTGCGCACAGCCGGTGACAGGCTGTGTACCGACACATTCAGCGGGCTGAGCTGTTCGCGGTAGATGCGCTGCCAGTCGGCCTGGGTCAGGTTGGTCAGGGTGATAAAATTGCCGTTGACAAAGGAGTAGCGAAAGTCGTCATCGCGGATAAACAGGGAGCGCCGCAAACCCTTGGGCTGCTGGTGAATAAAGCAGAAGACACATTTGTTTTCACATTCGACAATGTCTTCCAGCGGTGGGGGGCTGGGGGTCAGGCCCAGGGGCTCACCATAAACCCGCTGCAGGCTGACGCTGTAGACTTCTTCGCTGCCGGCCCGCTGCAGTTCCAGCTCAAGGTATTCTTCAGCCGTTTGCTGAAAAAAGTCCAGAAAGTCACCTGCAGGTTCGTCGTTGATATACAACAGCAGGTCGCCGTCACACACGCCGGCTTCAGCAGCCAGACTGTTGGGACTGACGCGCAGAGGAAAGGGTTTAGGGGTATAGCGGTGGCGGCGCGGCATAAAACAGAATCTCTTGTCCGAATTAATATATTTTACTCTAACACAGTTCAGCTGGAGAGACGAGGGGATTTACGCTTCAGATGAAGCCCTCTACAAAACCTTCGGCAAAGCCTTCTTCGATAGTCGTCTCAGGCAACAGCTGTCCGCTGCCATAAGCGGTCCAGGCCAGAACATCTGCCTGCTGGCGGTAAGCCTGCCACAGGCTTGTGTATTCGCCGCTGAAGCTTGCGTCAAACTGCTGAATCAGGGGTTCCATGCCTTTCAGCGGCAGACGGGTCGGAATCCACTCCAGCTCCAGCTTCAGGGGCGTCAGCAGCTGTTGGGTGCGCTTCAGAGTCTGGGGCTGGGGGTAAGGCCACCAGCTTTTAAATTTCTGATCAGACGAAAACTGGTTATTGGCCAGCTGGGCCAGGCTGGGCAGGGTGCTGAAATTATACTCAAAAACAACCCACTCGGTGGTGGTGCGGCTGAGACGCCTGAGTTGTTCAACGGCCGCCCGGGGATCGCGCAGGCTGGGCAGAGCCTGAAACAAAACCACCGCATCAAAGGTGCGCTCACTGTGTTCCAGCTGCTGGGGCAGCTGATGCGCGGGCAGATCCAGCAAAGTGGTGCGCCAGCTCTGGTGCGCGCGGTTAAAGTCGGCATAATATTGCCAGCGGCCCCAGGGGTTCAGCTCCAGAATCTGCTGGGCCCGTGATGACAGCTTGAGGCGCAGAAACTCCTGCAACCCCAGATAATAGTGCCGGTGGACCAGGGCCTCCGTGCGCCGGCCCGCATGACAGGGACCGGAGACATTGCGCAGAAAACGAAAGCGGAAGTCGATGCTGGCCTGTTCAAAATAGCCAAAGGTATAGTCCAGGGTGTAATTGCCCATCCAGTCGCGCAGAAAAAAATACAGGTCTGTCAGGGGGGCGGGCGCCGGGGTGGTGCTGCCCTGCAGCTGAAAGATCACTTCAAAGTCAAATTGTCGGGTCAGTAGCAGCATCTGTTCCAGTTGCGCCAGGTCGCACTGACTCACATCCAGGGGGACGCTCAGGGTTTTGAAGGCCATTTTTTCGAGTAGAATACAGTTGTCCAGGCTCAGCGCTGCGGGTGCGATCTGACAGCTGAAGGCATAGTGCTTTGGAATCTGCTCACGTTCAAAGTGAATCAGCAGGGATTTGAGTATCTGGGGTTCCAGCTGAAAGGGCTGGTTTAAGAGTTTGACCTGACTGCCTCTGGGCAGGCTGTCGGCAATACTGCGGGCCAGGGCCTCGGGGTGATCACAATCAACGGGCTGCTGTCTGACGGGATCAAGGTAGCTTATCTGCATCTGGAACTGTCTGCCGCCTTTTCAAAGCTTGCGGCCCATTATATCACACCGGTCAGCGCTCAGCGGGCGCGGGCGGCCATCTCTTCAAGACCGTGGGTGCGGATGATGGAGCGGATTTTGTCAGAGTAGTTGGGGTCTGTGGCGTAGATGCCCTGAATATTGTCAATAAATGCGTGCAGGCTGCGATCGCGGGCAAACTGATTAACGGCTTTGTCGTAATAGCCGTTGTGAAAAATCTTGCCGTGACGCTGCACGGCTTCATAAAAGTTATGGTACTTGGCAAAGCCGTCGCGCACGTTGACCCATTTGCCGTTGAGAAACTCTTTGGTATCGACGCTGGTTTTGCCCGCGGGGCCGTTGCCTTTGATGCCAAAGATGTTATAACCCCCAATCGGTGAGCGGGCCCAGCCAGATTCGAGGGCGGCCTGGGCCAGGGTCAGCTCAGCCGGGACGCCAAACTCACGCTCTGATTCCAGGGCGGCAGGCAGCAGGGCTTCAAAAAAGGCTTTTTTGTCGCTTTCGCCCAGCTCTTTGAGTTCAGCGGGCGACATGGTTTTGAGGCGTTGAATCGAAGACTGCATGCGCAGGGCGTCCAGATCCACGGCCGGCGCGGCAGGCTGGGGCGGCCGCAGCTGGATATTGACAGCGGGCCGGGGAATGGGCACTGATGGCGCCAGGGTGGCAAAGAGGCTGATCGGATTGCTCAGGATGCGCTGCTGGGCTGCTGAGGGCTGATTGTACATCTGCAGCTGATCGGGCGTCAGCATGCTGGAGATGCGGTTAAAGCCAGGGCTTGAGGTCGCTGGCGCAGGCGGCGGGCTGGCGGGCCAGGCCGGCAGCGGAGAAGTCCGCAGGGCCATCAGCTGCTGCGGCGACATCAATTGGGGCATACCTGAAAAGGAATTCATAATTTGCTTATCGGGTCTGCTCGCGCATTTATGACGTAAAAATAAGGTTAAATTAAAATTAAAGTGTAGACCGGATGCGCTTTTGCGCATTGCGGCAGGCATCATGTTAAAATGTATGGGCATTTTCCGATTCAGAAAGGAATCCCAAACCATGAGTAAATCTTCTGTACGCGTTGCTGTGACCGGTGCTGCCGGTCAGATCGGTTACGCCTTGCTGTTCCGTCTGGCTTCCGGCGAAGTCTTTGGCCACGATGTGGACGTGCACCTTCAGCTGCTGGAGCTGCCCCAGGCCCTCGACGCTCTTAACGGCGTCAAAATGGAGCTGGATGACTGCGCTTTTCCTAACCTGGCCTCGGTGACCTGCACCGATCAGATGGACGTGGCCTTCAAAGACGCCGACTGGGCCTTGTTGGTGGGCTCTGTACCCCGTAAAGCCGGCATGGAGCGCAAAGACCTGCTGACCATCAACGGTGGCATCTTCACCAAACAGGGTCTGGCCCTGGACGCTCACGCCAGCCCCGACTGTAAAGTGCTGGTGGTGGGCAACCCCTGCAACACCAATGCGTACATTGCCAAATCGGTCTGCAAGCGCCTGCCGGCCAAAAACTTTTTTGCCATGACCATGCTCGATCAGAACCGGGCCTGCTCTCAGCTGGCCGAAAAAGCCGGCGTGCATCTGACCGCCGTCAAAAACATTGCCATCTGGGGCAACCACTCGGCCACCCAGTACCCCAACTTCTTTGACGCCAGCATCAACGGCCAGGCTGTTACCGAAGTGATTGCTGATCACGAATGGCTCAAAGGGGAGTTTCTGACCACCGTGCAGCAGCGCGGTGCGGCGATCATTAAAGCCCGTGGCGCTTCTTCGGCTGCTTCTGCTGCCAATGCCGCCATTGATACGGTCAAAAATCTGATCAATCCCACTCCCGCCGGTGAGTTCTTCTCTGTGGCCGTCAGCTCTGACGGCAGCTACGGCGTGCCCGAAGGCCTGATGTTTTCTTACCCCATCCGCTCTGACGGCCAGAACTGGGAAATTGTGCAGGACATCATTCTGAACGATTTTTCTCAGGAAAAAGTAGCCGCCACCCAGCAGGAACTGCTCGAAGAGCAGGAAGCTGTGCAGGAACTGCTGGCTGAGTTTAAATAAACAGCAGCGACAGGCTGTTTAACAACCAGAGCCGGGGAGTATTTGCCCCGGCTTTTTTCGCATTTCAGTCTGCCTCAGTGATTCAGAATGAACCGTTCTTCGCACTCCCTGAGTAGACTTGAGGGGATCG
>JACYMC010000251.1 GCA_015272195.1 Candidatus Sericytochromatia bacterium | reverse complement strand
CTTTGTGGTTATTGAATCCATCGCCTCAAGGAGACCCTTTCATGTGTAAAAAAACCTCAGCCGATCTCCTCAAGTCTACTCAGGGAGTGCGAAGAACGGTTCATTCTGAATCACTGTTTGGCATATCTTCTCTATCTTTTCCTGTCAGGATGAAACTAAAAGTTGCTCGGCAAGCTGGCTAATGACTTTCATCGCAAACCCGCTCTATTTAAGAGTTTCAACCCGGAAAAGTATTACGCTTTAAGCTGAAACGGCTTCAATGTCTTGTTTTTGGTAGGCATAAATCTTGCTTGCCCGCGCAACGTGCGGATATGCATGTTATGCAGAACAGGCGAAGTGCATATAGGTCCATTATCAGATGACTGCGTACCGGGTGTTCGGCCAGCAAAAAACAGCCTGTTTGCAGCCTCCTGGGGCAGGCCGGCGGCGCTTCTGCCCCAACCCGATTGACTTCATGCGGCAAAGGCCGTAATCTGGCAGCATGGCCAGCTGGCTGGCCCACATTTACCCTGCAGAGGATGCCGCCAAGACCATGAAAATTGAACATGAAAACCTCAAAGCCTACCAGGACCAGCTGGCCGCTGAGCCCGTCAACCGCCTGATCATGAACGCCATGGGGCGCGTGGAGCTCAACGAGCTGGCCGTCAACCGCGAGCTGATCAAAAGCCTCGATTTTGCCTTTTCGGATGAACTGGATGTGGCACCGGAGGCCACGGCCCAGCAGAAGGTCGGGGTCTGCTGGATCTTTGCGGCCATGAACCTGCTGCGCTACTACACCCAGAAAAAAATCAACGTCAAAAGCTTTGCCTTTTCGGGGCCCTACCTGATGTTCTGGGACAAATTCGAAAAAGCCAACTACTTTCTTGAAAAAATGCTGCAATTCAGCGACCGCCACTACCAGGACCGCGAGCTGCAGCACTTTTTGCAAAACCCCCTGCCCGACGGCGGCGACTGGTATATGTTTGTCAACCTGGTCAAAAAGTATGGCGTTGTGCCCGAGTCGGTCATGCAGCACAGCAGCTACTCCAAAGACTCCACCCTGCACAACCAGGTGATTGCCAGCAAGCTGCGCCAGTATGCCGCTGAGATCCGCACAGCTGCTGCTGCCGGCGAAAGCCGCGAGGTCCTCGAAGCCCGCCGCAGTGGTTATGTGGCCGAGCTTTATAAAATCATGGTGCTCTGCTTTGGCAACCCGCCCCTGCGCTTTGACTGGAGCTACCGCAACGAAGACAAGGCCTACTTCCGCGAAAGCGGCATCACGCCCCAGGATTTTTACCACAAATACGTGGATCTGGACCTGGACGCCTACGCCTGCATCTGGAGCTCGCCCATGTCTGATACGCCCTACTACCAGATCTACAGCGTGGCCCATACCCGCAAAATGGTCGGCGGTGAGCGTCATCTGGCCCTCAACCTGCCCTTTGAGCGCTTTAAGAGCTTTGCCCTGCGCAAGGTCAAAAACCATGAACCGGTGCTCTTTTCGTGTGATGTGGGCAAAGACAGCCTGCGCAAAGAAGGCCTGCTGGTCAAAGGCATTTACAACTATGACCTGCTGTTTCAGACCCACTTTGGCATCGACAAGCCCCTGCGCTTAGAGATGGGCGAAACCAGCATGACCCACTGCATGCTGATTGTGGGCGTGGACGTCGATGACGAAGGCCAGCCGATCAAGTGGAAGGTCGAAAACAGCTGGGGCGCAGACGTGGGCAAAAAAGGCTACTTTATTATGTCAGACGACTGGTTTGACGAGCACGTCTACCAGCTGATTGTGCCCACCCGCTACCTCGATGAAGCCGAGCTGGACGCCTTAAAGCAGGAACCCACCGTGCTGCCCCTCTGGCACCCGATGTTTTGAACGCTTTGCGTGGCTGATACAGTCAAGACGGGCCTGTCTGACAGGCCCGTCTTGCTGTGCGGGGCTTAAAACGGAGGCGTTTTAAAAATGCAGGGTGGTCACCACCGACACATCGTGGGCCACGGCCCGGAAGGCCCAGAGCTGGTCAGCCATGAGCAGGCTGTACTGCGCGCTGAGATCCAGGTTTAAACCGCCCACCTGCTGCCAGGGCAGGCTCACGGTCAGGCCGCTGTCCTGCAGCAGCTGGTTGGGGCTGGTGGCCTCGGCGGGCAGATTGCCCCAGCGGTCGCCCAGCGACTGGCGCGCGGCCAGAATCAGTTTGAGCTGCTCGGGGCGCGCTGCTGCGACGGCTTCGGGCTCCCAGAGGGTGATGCCCAGGGCCCCGCCGACCGAGCCGGCGGCCAGGTTCTGCAGCTGAAACAGGCCCCGGGTGGCCAGGTTGGCGCCCAGCTGCAGATCGACACCTGAACCGGCGATATCGTTAAAGAACAGGCCCGCACTGTGGCGGTCAAAGCCAATAAAGGATTTGTTGACCTGCAGCGTCAGACCAAAGTTCTGATCCCAGCCCAGATCGAGGGTGCCCGAGAGCTCTTTGCGGCTGGGGCCCGTAAAGTTGAGCAGTTGGTCGTTGAGGTAGGCCATGCCCGCCAGCTGCAGGCGCAGGGGCAGCCCGTCCTGAAAGAAGCGGCCTTCGAGGCCAAACACACCGTAGCCGTCGCCAAATTGCGAGGGCAGGGCCAGATGGTTGCCAATCAGATTGCCGCCGGCCAGATCGCGGCCCTGCAGAATGGCGCCGCTGTAGACGCCAGCAAAGGCCGGGTCCGTGCCGTTGACCGGCAGGCCCGAAGAGAGGTTGCCCTGGGCCGCCAGCAGGCGGTTGGTCTGAAACGAGCCGGCGTTGAGGCCGACCATAAAACTGCCCCAGCCCCAGTCCGTGTCATAGGCAATGGCCGGTGAAGTGGCCTGGTTGTAGCGGTGGCTGTCGGGGTCCACCATGCTGGCGTTGAGGCCGCCCTGCCAGTAGCGAAACAGGCTGTTGCGGTAGTCAGGGTCCCCGTTGTTGGAGAGGGCCACCGGGCTCGCACCCCAGCCCACCATGCCGTAGTCGCGGCCGTTCCAGTTGCCCTGATCAAAGAGGCTGGTGAGGCGTGTGCCGGTCTGCAGCTGCCTGGCAAAGTTCATCAGGCCAAACTTGATGCGGTGGCCGGTGTCGGGCACGCGCAGCTCGGTGGCCACCAGCCGGAACATCAGGGGCGAGCCGTCGGGCAGGCCTTCGTTGACGTCATGGCCGCCATTGCTGACAATCGTGGGGGTGGGACTCAGCATCGAAGAGGCCATGCCCAGTTCAAACATATCAAAGCCGATTTCGGTGCGCATCCAGCTGTTCCAGTCGGCCTGCACGTTCAGGCGCGTGCGCATGCGAAAAGGGGCCAGATCGTCAGGCGTAATATTGGGCTCTGACGGGCTGTGGTAGACGTTGGGAATGCCGTACTGATCGCGACCAAACTGGTTCACGTTATTGCTGAAGGACTTGCGGTTGGGATCGTCCGCCGGGCGCTGCTCCACCTGGCTGTCGAGATTCACCCGCCGGTCCGGGTTGCTGTTGCCGGGGGCAAAGAGCGGCGACTCCGGAAAGGTCCCGTCGGTGGTCATCACCCGCTCGCGGTAGCGGGCCTGCACGCTGCCGTGCACCTGGACCCGCTCCAGTTCGCTGATGCGATCCCCCAGATCCAGCTGCTGGTTTTTGAGCGCGTCGAGCTCCTGGCGAAACTCTTTTTGCAGCGCGGCAATCTGCACCAGCTCTGTTTTGCTGATAAAGTTGCTGGCATCGAGGGGCTCTGGCTGGGGTATTTTGACCATCTGCTCTTCGATACAGCCCATCAGCTTATACAGGGCGGCGGCCATTTCAAAGCGGTTGAGGCCGTTGGGGCCGCGAAAGGTCTGGTCAGGGTAGCCAACCATAATGCCGCAGTATTTGCCCACTAAGCCCTGAATCGCTTCAGAGGCCCAGTGGCCGGGATCGTGGTCGCCGCCGTTGGCGCGCAACAGCTCGTTATACACCCGGTCGTCAGCGGCTTCGTTTTTGGCCACAAAGCGGCGCTGCGCGTTAGCAGGAGCGGCTTCAGCGGCAGGGGTATCAGGGGTCTGGGCCAGGACGGGCAGGGTCAGACCCAAACCCAGACTTAAACTCAAACTGCGGAGTAACATGTTGCGAAGAGAGATATGCATGGCTTGCGTGTTCCTTATTTCATTCTGTTAAAAAGCGGAGCTTTTGGCGGGGCGGGGCGGGGCGGCTTTAACCGCCCCGCTTAGCCTCAGTTATGGGCGGAGGTGGTATCCACAATTGGACGTGTGTTATAGCTCTGAACCAGGGTGTAGCCGGTCGGGCTATATGAAGCGTTATACGTCACCCGGTACAAAGCCGCGTTATTGCCGTTGCGCGTGGTCAGCAGCACGCCTGGATTGCCGTCAAAGGCCAGCGAAGGCACAAAGTCGGGGTTGCCCAGAGAGGGCATGTCCAGCGTGATTTCCTGCATCGTGACTGAAGTGGCGTTATGGGCTACCGGTGCTGTAGACACATACAGTCTGCGCGGGAACGGTGAAGAACCCGTGGTCAGGAACAGACGCCCGGTTGTCGGCTCAAAGGCAATGTCGCCATCGTTACCGATCAGCAGTGGTAAGGTTGTGGCCTGATCGATCAAGGTCACTTCGGTGACACTCACCGTACCCGAGGCATGGTTATTGATTCGGTAAAAACCACTGAGCGTATTACCGGAGTCGCTGCTGTCAAAGCCGGCGGAAGCGTACAGTCTCACCGTTCCAACCGGGTTAAAGGCCAGACGGGGTGTGCCGTTGAAGGTATAGTTCGGGCCACCGGGTTTGCTGATGGTCAGATTGCTGGCGTTTCCTCGGTTGGATACAGCTGCAGAAACTGAACCCAGCTGGGTTTGCCAGCGCCGCAGAATGCCACCCGTTGTTCCTTGATTGCGAATGTAGTATACGTCGCCATTGCTGGGATCTTTGGCCAGCGCAAAGGTACGCTCGTTGCCGGGTACCGGGCTCATTACTGTAAACAGGCTGCCATTGATGGTGTTCATCAGGTGAATGATGGAATTGCTGGTGCTGGTTTCAACCCCAAAAATGGTGCGGTTGGCGTAGATGATCAGCGGCTGAACCGTATTGGCATTGGAGTTGCCGGTGATCGGGTTGCCGCCGCTGTCGACCATGCGGGTGCGAATTTCAAACTGGCCGTCGGTGGTGGTGTTGGGTCCACCGCCAAGATTATCGGCGATGCCGGTGTTGGTCGGCAGGGTCAGGGTCACCGTACCCCGGTTGGTGGTGTTGTTGAAGGTGCCAGCAGACACGGCGGCGCTGCCAATCACCTGAACATCAGCCGGGTTGGCTGTGTTGACCTTCAGGAACTGAATCTGAGCGCCGGCGTCCACCATGGGGCCACTGGCAATCACGTCGGTAGCCGTCAGGCTGATGCCTGTGCGGCCGATCTGCAGAATGGCGTTATTGGCCATGGTGCTGTTATTGCTCAGAATCGTGGCGCCTGGAATCACAGTGGTGGGTGCTTCAATCAGAATCTGCAGGTTGTCGGTGTCGCTATTGGTACCGTCATTGGTGTTAATGACCAGATTGCCGGTACCCGTCTGACCCGCACCCGGTGTAAAGCGCAGTTGACCCAACGCCGTGTTAATGTCAGTTGGCGAGCCGGTCAGTGTGTAAGGGCTGGCGTTGGTGCCTGAGCCACCGAGTGCCACACCACCGGGCAGAGCAGCCCGGAAGCTGAGCTGGGCCGTGCCAAAGGGTGTCAGGGTGGTGGTGACGCTGGTATTGTCGTCAGCCACACTCAGTGCAGGAACGGTCTGCGGGTTACCGGCCGTACCCGGATCCAGCGCGCCAAAGTCAATGTGGTCATTGGTGTTGACCACGCGCAAAGGCAGCGGGCTATTGCCGGCGATGTTAACAAAGCCACTGTTGGTGCCGGCAAAACTGTTGACCGGTGTGGCGTTTTGTACGTTCAAGCGCACCATGTCACCGCTGTTGTCACCAAGTGTACCGTTGCTGCTGGTCATGCTCAGGTCGACGGTGGCAGCGGCATTGGTCGAGTTGTAGCGCAGGGTGGCCAGATCGGCGTTAATCTGAGCCTGCGTGCCGACCAGCTGCAGGGCCGCGCTGCTGTTGCCCGTCACTGTTGACGTGGTGCTGGTGACCTGCAGCGTGCCCGTACCCGGTGTCAGGGTCAGGTTGACCGTAACCGTATCGGTGGGCTGATAGAAGCCCACGCTCAGCTGGCGGTTATTGGCCGCGTTCAGCAGGAAGGTGGTATTCAAGCCAACATTGAGGGGGGCACCGACGCCGGGGAAGGTGTTGTTGCCGTTAAAGCGGTTGGCCGGCCGGGCCCGGATATCCAGCGGGATGCTGTCGGTATCCACAGCAGAGCCGTCGCTGGTGCGCATTTCGATACTGGCCGTGGCGTCATTGATGCCGGTGCCGGACTCAAAGCGGAGCGTGGCCAGGGCTGCATTGACCTGGGCGGGCGTGCCGGTGAGCACCAGCGGACTGGCGTTGGTGCCGCCGCCGCTGACGCCAGCGCCCTGCGGATTGCTTTGCAGCGAGAGCGTGCCAATATTCTGGCCGCCACTCAAGCCTGGGGTGAGTCGGACGGTGATACTGCTGCTGTCATCGTTGACGCTCAGGGCATTGCCACCCGTAAAGTCAAGCGGCGTCCCTTCATTGACAATAATGTCAGTACCGGGGAAGGTGTCTAGGCTGTTGAACTGGTTCAGCGGCGGGCGGCTGGCCAGCAGGCTCAGGGTGTCGGTATCGGCAATCGGACCGCTGGTCATGGTCAGCACCACGGGCGTTGGATTCTCGCCACCGCCCAGAGCGGGTGCCACGTAAGCCACGCTTAGCAGAGTGTTGTTGATGTCCGCCGGCGGGCCCGACAGCTGCAGCGTGCGCGTGCCGCTGCCGGTGACCGTGACCCCACCGGCGCCGGTAGCGGTCAGGGTGCCCGTGTTTTCGGGCACGCTCAGGTTGACCGTGACCGTATCGCCAGCACCATAAGAGGCCAGGTTGAGCATTGAGAGGGGGTGGCGGGTGGTGTTGATGCCACTGCCGTCGGTGGTGAAGGGGTTGGATGTCCCCGCCACCAGCAGCACATTGGTGCCGGGGAAGGTGGCGTTATTGTTGTAGGCGTTCAGTGGGCGGGCCACCACGTTGAAGTGCACAATATCCGTGTCGGGGCTGGGGCCGCCGTCGTTGCTTTCGATGGTCAGCTGGGTATTGCCCGTAAAGCCAGCGGCCGGGGTGTAGCGCAGCAGGCCCAGGGCGGTATGTACGTCTGCCGGCGGGCCGGTCAGCACGAGCGGGGTGTTGGCCGTGTTGCCGCCAGTGACGTTGACGCCGGCCGGCGCCGCTCCGGTCAGGTTCACAATGGCGTTATTGGCCGGTGTGATGGTGGTGGTCACGCTGGTGCTGTCATCGCTCACGCCCAGACGGATCGCCGGCTGGGTGGTCGTGGCGTTGCCGTCCATGATCAGGGCCTGATCAGAGAAGATATCCTGACGGGCACCAGCTGCCGGGAAGCTGGTATTGTCGGTACTGCCGTTATAGCTGTTGCCAGGGGGATTGGTGACCAAAAATGGCACGGTATCGCCACTGTCCCCCAGGGTGCCACCGCTGCTGGTCATGTTCAGGTTAAAGGTCTGGGGCTCAGCCAGTACGCCGGCAGTCGGCGTGAAGCGCAGATTGCCCAGTACGGTGTTGAGGTTGGCCTGTGAGCCGACCAGGGTCAGCTCCCGGCTGCCGTTGCCGCTGACATTAACACCCGACTGGGTGCCCGTGGCACCGCCCACGCCGTTGATGTTTAAAGCACCGGCACCTGTCGGCACGCTCAGCACCACTTCAATATTATTGCTGCTGGAGGGGTAGTTGCGTACGCTCAGCAGATTGGCGGCCTGGCCCATGTTGACTTCCACGCCGGGGGCAGACACAATCGGCGCGGTGCTGAAGGTGGCGTTGTCATTGCGCCGGTTCTGGGGGATGGGCAGCACGTTGATGAACACAGTTTCTTCATCGGTACCGCCGCCGTCGTCGGCATGCATGACCACCGTGGTGATACCACTGAAGCTGTTATTGGGCGTAAAGACCACCCCACTGTTGAGAAAGTTGTTGATATTGGTTGGTGAGCCGGTGATGATCAGCGGGTCGGTGTTGGTGGCATGAATCGGTGACGTACTCCCAGCTTCCAGCGTGGTGCTGCCAGAGCGTACGGTTACACCCGTCGGGATGGGCACAAAGGTGTTGGCACGGGTCAGGCGACCATCAGCTGAGGGCGTCAGGGTGACGGTCACGCTGGGGCTGTCGTTGTCCACCACTGACAGGGCCGTACCGGAGAATCCGGCAAAGGTCAGGGGCGTGTTATGGCCCAGTTCCAGTGGATTACCGATCGGCGGAAAGGCTGTGGCGCTGTTATTGTAGCGGTTGATCGGAATCATCGAAACTTCAAGATTCACGATGTCGTTGCTGTCGGTCAACTCGGGGTGATCCAGATCCTGGCTGTCCATGCGCAGGCGGAAGTTGCCGGTGCTGGCGCCCTGGGGGGAGTAGAGCAGACCGCTGGCAAACAGGCTGTTGAGAGCGGTGACCGGACCCTCCAGACGCAGGGTCACGTTGGCAGGGGTGGACTGGGTAACACCGCCGGGCAGGGCACCCACCACGGCCAGCGAGCCGTTGGCGGCATTGCCGGGGTTATTGCCGTTGCTGTCCTGCAGAATCAGATCCACACGCATATTGGTGGAGCCGGCCGGGTAGAGCAGCCCCAGCGCATTGTTGTTGGCGCCTTCCAGGGTGGTGGTGCCACCCTGGGCCATGCGGATATTGCCCGTGGGGAAGGTGGGGCTGCCGTTAAAGAGGTTAGAAGGTGCCAGGACCTCAATATTGACCGTATCGGTATCGCTGCCGTCTGGCGCGGTGCTTTGCATCTCAATGCTCGCGCTGCCGCTGAAATCAGCGTTGGGATTAAAGACCAGACCGGCGGCCAGGGCCTGATTGATAAAAAATGGCGTGCCCGTAATCTGTAGCGGGCTGCTGTTGGTTCCCGCGCCGGCAACGGTCACCCCGGCGGGGGTTCCCTGCAGAACAAGGTTACCGTTGGTGGGCGTTAACAAGACAGTCAGGTTGTCGCCGTTGAGATCTTCAACGCTCAGGGCGCTGTTTGACAGCGTGCCCAAAACCAGGGGGGTGTTACGTGCGCCGTTCAGGCTGCTGAAGGCGGTCTGATCATCCATGCGGTTCTGCGGCGGTGAAGCTGTCGCAGCGTTGACGCTGAAGACCAGCGTGCTTTCAGCGTCAGGCGTACCTGCCCCTTCGACCGTATCAACGGTGGTCATGGTGACGGTGGCATTGCCGGTAAAACCATTCTGGGGTGTGTAAACAGTTCGTGCCAGAACCTCATTAACACCGGCGGGCGGCCCTTCAATCACCAGGGGATCCGCAAAGGTGCCGGAGCCAGTGACAGTAACTCCTGCAGGCGGTGTGATGGGCAGTGAGACGGTGCCAAAATTTGCCGCAGTGGGCTGCAGGGTGACGGTCAGGTTTTCGGCGTTGCTGGCGTCACCCACGGCAAGGGCGTTACCGTTGGCATTGTTGAGTTCGGTGCTGCCGTTGCCGGGTACGGCAATCACGCCGGTGAAGTGTTGTGAGCCCCCAATGGTGTTGAGCGGGGCCAGGTTGTCTGGCAGGGTACTGCCAAAGGCGTTGACAATCGGTGAAAAGCGATCGCCAACGTCTCTGACGCGCACGGAATAAGGGTAGGTGGTGTTTGGATCCAGCAGGGCGGAGGCCGGCACCTCAAAGCTGGTGGTGCTGATGGGGACCGTAAATACCGTTTCTCCGGGCGCGCTGCCGATGGTGATTTCGTATTCCTGCAGGGCAATCGGTTGGCTGGCCGGCGGTGTCAGGGCAATGGTAAAGCTGCTGCTGCTCAGCAGCGTACTGGAGGTTGCAGGAATTCCGGGTGAAGGCAAGAAGCCGCCACCGCCGCCACCGCCGCCACCCCCGCCGCCGGAGGAGCTGCCGCCACCGCCGCCACCCCCGCCCCCGCCACCAGAAGTGGGACTGCCGCTGTTGATGGAGATCACACGGGCGCTGGCTGAGAGATTGGTGCCTGGCACAGAAACGGTAATATCTGCTGTACTGCCGGAGCGGTTGGCGGTGACCATGCCGTTCTGGTCAACGGGCAGATTGCCGCTGTTATTGCTGACCCATTGCAGAGGAACCGTGGCTGGGTTTACGGCCCGCCCCTGGCTGTCGGTCAGGGCGACTTGTAACTGCACGCGCTCACCGGCAAAAACCTGTGAGAGTGCGGGAGTTAAAATGATGGATGCGAGATTGGCCGGTGAACCAGGGTTTTCGGGGTTGGGCTGCTGCGGGCCGCTGGGGCCCTGACTTGGAGCTTGTGGTGCAACGGGGACGCCCGGCTGGCCAGGCGGAACGGGGTTCACCACGCCACCTACCGCATTGCCCGGCGTTCCGGGGCTGGTGCCGGGTTGTTGCACGCTGCCAGAAATATTCTGCACCTGGCCGCTGACCACTTTACCGCTGACGGGATCGCGTACAATCACACCTGAAACCCCTGTGCTGCGCAGAGCAGTCACCACACCGTTTTTGTCAACTTCAAACAGATTGGGGTCGGCCACGCTCCACTCCAGCTTGAGGCGGCTGGGATCAATGGCATTGCCCAGGGTGTCACGGGCGATGATGTCAAATTTGACGCTTTCACCCTGGCCGAGGGTGACCTGGTTACGTTTGACCAGCATCAGGCTGGCCACAGACTGGGGGTTGCCTTTAAATTCTGTGGTGCTGACGGTCAGCTCCGACTCGGTGCTGGTGCCTGTGGCCAGGTCTCTGACGCTGATAACACTCGATTCAAAGGGCACCAGACCTCTGAGAATGCCGTTTTTATCGACGGTGATCACGTTCGGCTTAGAGGAGCTGAACACCAGTTTGAGCTGGCTGGGATCAATGCGCTCGCCGCGATCGTCGAGAGCCACCACCTCCAGCGCCTTGCTGCGGCCAGGCGCCAGGGGGCCATGCTCAACCAGCTTTAAAAACAGGGCACTCAGGCGGGCAGGGTTGCCGTTAAACGCGCGGGTGGGGCCAGCCGGGCTGGTGCCGCCAATACTGCCCTGCAGGGGCTGGCCGCCGAGTGGGTTGACCCCCACGCCAAAGCCCTGCGGGCCGCAGGCGCTCAGCAGCAGGGTAGATGACAGCAAAACAGGGACAGAGCGTTTCCAGGTACGGGCAGAGAGATGCATCATTCCAACAATCCAATCATTAAAGTCATTTTTTGGTTAAAAGCAGTATACAGTATAAAATCACCTTATTAAGAAAAGCTTAATGCCAGCTGAAGCCAGGCTGAAGCCAGGCTGAATTTTTCTTCAGGCAAAACCAGGTCCGCGGATCTATTGGCTGCCCCGCAGGCTGATCTGAGCCTCCGGCCTCTGGCATGTGGTATAATGCAAAACATGCGATATTTAAACCTTCTTTTAGGCTGTCTGTTACTGAGCGCCTGTGGCGACAAAAACAGCTGGCAAATGCGGGCCAGCGCACCAGCAGACGGCATTCAAACCCTTAATGTGCAGATCGATAACGGGGATTTGCAGGTACAGACCCATACCGAAAACAACATTCAGGTCAGCGTGCAGGCTGAAGCCCAGGGTTCCCAGGAACTCAAAGATAAAGTCACCCTGCAGACCATTCCGGCGGCCCGCTCGCTCGGCGTTCGGATTGATAAGCCCACCCTGGGCATTGGCGAGGAGCTCAAAACCCATCTGAGCATTACCCTGCCGGCACACATTGCCCTGGAGCTGACTACCCACAATGGCAAAATTCAGGTGCAGAAACAGGCGGCCAGTCTGAGTCTCGATACCCAAAACGGCGATATTCAGCTCACGGATATTCAGGGCGACATCAATGCCCGCAGTGCCAATGGCAATGTGCTGTTGACCAATATCAGCGGGCTGCGCCATACGCTGTTCAGTGGCAACGGCACGCTGACGCTCAAAGAGGTCAATGGTGCTGTGTCGGCTGAGACCGGCAACGGTCAGATTGAAGCTGAGCTGCTGGGCGTATCACGCCCCGAAACCTATGCCTTTAGCAGCGGCAATGGCAATATTCGGCTGGGTTTGCCTGCCGACAGCAGTGCGCGCCTGAGTTACAGCAAGGGTGCTGGCAGTGTTAAAACCGACTTTGAGCATCTGGATCAGCAGCAGCAGATTCTGGTGGGGCAGGGTGCCGCCCGTTTTGAGCTCAAAGCCAGCAATGGCAATATCGAGGTTTATAAGCGCTGAAATGCGCGCTGAATCTCTGTTTGTAACGCTGACCATCCAGCAGCAGCTGCACATGAAGCATCTGCAGGGCGCTGCTGACGGTCCGGTGGTCTTTATGCTGCACGGCGCGGTTGAAAACAGCCGCATCTTTTACAGCGAGAGCGGCAAAGGTCTGGGCTGGTTTCTGGCCCGGGCCGGCTTTGATGTGTATATGGCCGATCTGGCGGGCCGGGGCCTGAGCAGCCCGCCGATTGATGGCAGCAGCCTGCACAGTCAGAGCGACAGCATCTGCCATGAGATTCCAGCCCTGCTGGAGGCCATTGCCCAGCGCCGCCCCGCTGCGCCGGTGTTTTGGCTGGCCCATTCCTGGGGCGGGGTTTTGCTGGCTGCGGTGCTGGCGCGCCAGCCGCACTATCTGGCCCAGCTCAAAGGCCTGGTGTTTTTTGGCAGCAAACGCACTGTGCACGGCTTGAATCCAGAAAAACTGCTCAAAGTCTATTTTTTCTGGAACCGGGCGGCCTTTGCCCTGACCCGCTGGTATGGCTATCTACCGGCGGCGGCCCTGGGCGTGGGTTCCGATTCAGAGAGTCTGTTGTCGCACCGCCAGTGTGTGGACTGGGTGCAGCAGGATGACTGGCGCGACAGTGCGGATGGTTTTGATTATCAGGCGGCCCTGCGGGATCTGCCGCTGCCGCCCACGCTGCACATCATGGGTGCCAGCGATTGCAGCCTGGGCCACCCCGATGACGTGCGCCGCTTTCAGCAGGAGCTCAACAGCCCGGCGGAATTCTGGCTGCTGAGCCGCCGCGCGGGCAATCTGCACGATTATGACCATATCAACATGCTGACCCATCCTGACGCGGTGAAGGATCATTTCCCGCGCCTGCTGCAGTGGCTGCAGCGGCACATCGCCTTAAGGCCGCTGAGCTAACAGCCCTTCGGCCCGCGCCAGCCAGGCGGGCAGATCATAATGCGGCTGCAGGGCGGCCCGAACAATGCCGCTGGCTTCAGCTTGCCGGCGGCTATAGATCTGGCGCAGCAGCCAGCCCAGATGCTCCCGATCGCCGGGGGCAAAGATCTCGGCAAAGGGGCGCTCTAAAAAAGGGTAATGCCCGCAGGCCAGCACGGGCAGACCGCAGGCCTGGGCCGCCAGATGCCAGATGCCATTGCCTGCTCCGTGCGCTGTGACAAAGGCATCACAGCCGCGATACAGCCCCGGCAGCTGGCTGTAATCCAGATCTTCTTCCACAAAGCTCAGCCCGGCAATGGCCTCCGGGTCATGGCCTTCGGCTTCCAGCCAGGCCATCAGTTCGTTCAGCATGGTTTCGGGATCAGCGCCGTAAGGCTTCAGCACCAGGTTGACGGCTTCATGCTCTGCAAAGGTAGCCAGATAGGCGTTTAACAGATCCTGCCAGGCCCCGTCGCGCGTCCAGTCCAGAATGCTTAAAAAAGCAAAGCGGCCTTCAGATTCTGCCAGGCGCTGGGGCGCAGCCTGGGGCGTAAAGTGCGTGAAATCGACGGCCAGCGGCTGATAAGAGACGTTCTGACCCTGTGCCTGCAGGCGGTTGAACTGTGCGGGTGTAGAGCACCACACCGTTTGTTGCGACGCGGGAGGCGGGTGACTGTCACTGAGATACAGAATGTCTGCACCGGCCTGATTGGCAATGCGCAGATCGGGCTGGTTGTCGCGGTTCAGCCAGATGCAGTGGGCGCTGGATTGGCTTGGCTGCAGGGGCAGCGCGGGCAGTGAGAGCAAAACCCGCAGGGGCTTCCCTTTGGGCACAGGCGGTGCAGCAGGCGCAGGCTGCTGTCGGCGCAGCGGCGTCTGGTTGACGTCCTGCAGGGCCTGTTTGACCTGCGGGTAAAGGGCCTGCCAGTCATAGGCCTGGGCTGCTGCCAGCGCGGCTGCAGCTTTGCGCTGGCGGGCTTCAGGGTCTGCCGCCACCTGCTGCAGGGTGCGGGCCAGGGCGGACACGTCTACTTCGCTGAAATAGGGGTTTAAACAGGCCAGGCCCTGGCCCTGCACGTCCCGTGTGGGCTCAAAGCGCAGGCGGGTGTAAACCTGCCAGCTGGCTTCCGGCGTGCAAAACTCCGGGGCCGGGCCAGCGTTGGGAATCACCGCGGGCAGGCCGCAGGCCATGGCCTCCAGAATCGGCATGCCAAAGCCCTCGCCCCGATAAGGATGCACATAGACGTCGCAGGCACGATACAGGCTGGCCAGCGCTTCGGGGGTTAAATCGTCGCTGATCAGCAGGATTTCAGGTGCTTCTGGCTGACTCTGCAACTGCTGCAGCTGGCGCTCCAGTCCCTGATAGGCGTAGTGGCTGCTGTTGCCAAAGCTTTTGATCACCAGCACCACATCGTCTGCCGCGCTGAAGGCTTCGGCGTAGGCCTGCAGCAGTAAATCCATGCCTTTGCGAAACACCATGCCCCCGACAAAGAGCAGGCGCAGGCTTTTGTTGCTGGGAAGCGGGTAGCGTTCGCCTTCAGGGTGCAGCAACCCGGTGTCGACCCCGTTGGGAATCACCCGCAAGCGTTCGGGCGCAACGCCTGAGATCTCAAAGCTATGGGCCACAAAGCGCGAGGGCACCCAGACCTGATCCAGTTCCCGGTTAAACTGTGCTGCCCAGCGCTCAGGAATCACGCCAAATTCCCAGGGAAAGATATTGATCCAGTGGCCCATAACCGGTGCCTGGCGGCGCGGTGGCCAGCGGTGGGCAACAAAGACATCCGGCGGCTGCAGCGGGTATTGCTGCCAACTGCGGGCAGCGGCATCCATGGGCTGTTCGGGCGGATCAAAGGGCAGCCAGCTCAGGGCCATGTCAGGATCCGCACTCAGGGCCTGCATCCAGCGGCGGTTGATGCCTGCCAGGCTGCTGTAAGAACAGGCCGCCCCCTCCCAGAAGACCCGCAGGGGCTGGACCTCATCCGGCGCGGGCGCTTCATCCTGAAACAGTTCGCTGCGCAGGGCCAGCCAGCGTTCCAGCTGCAGCAGTTGATTGTAAAGCTGGCTGCAGCGGTTTAAATAATGTTCACACAGCACACGTGCCTGGGGCAAATCGGTCGTGGCCAGATCCCGCACATGGTGTTCGGCCAGCTCCAGCTGCAGGGGGTAGGCCTGGCGCATGGCCTGCATAAACTCGGGCCGGCGCAAAGCGGGCTGGCTGGCGCTCAGCTGCAGCCAGAGATTGAGCGGCCCTGAGGCATAGTGCTTTTGCAGGCTGGCTTCCAGCACCTGGCAGGCTTCAGCATCGGCGTGCAAATGGGTCAGGCAGAGGGCCTGCTGGTAGTGCAGCCAGGGCGTCAGGGCCTGCGGGTAGCCCCAGAGTTCGATCAGCTCTTCCAATACAGTATCAGCCGGAAAAAAGCCCGGTGTTTGCGGGGGCTTAAGGGTATCAGGCTGCAAAAAAGGATCGTTTTGCAGGGCGGCCAGGGCTTCGGCATACTGGCGGCGCTGCAGAGCGGCCCGCAGGCTCAGCCAGCTTTTTTCGGCGCTGGCCGGCAGTTCTGCCAGGCGCAGGGCAAAGGCCTGCCAGACCATGTTGCTGTCACTCATCAGGGCCGGACTGTCGGCGGTGTGCAGGTAAAACCAGCAGGCCAGCAGATGCTGCTCGGTGTCGGGTGTGCCTGTGCTGGCTTGATCCAACAGGCTTTTGCGGGTGGCAAAAGCTTCTGAACCCTGGCTAAAGGCCAGTTGTTCCAGCGCAAAATGATCCGGCAGGGCCTGCCGGGGCGTATCCAGTTTCAGACTGTTTAAGGCCCGCAACAGGGTGGGGCGCAGGCCATGGTGGCGGAGCTGTTGTGGGTCTGGCTGCGGTGCACAGACCTGAGCTTTGTTGTCTTGCCAGGCCTGGGCCAGTTCGGTGGCGCTGTAGACGCCGTAGTCTTCACCGGGCCTGAAGTAACGGGCCAGATCCTGTTGGCAGGCATCCACCAGCAGGGGCCGCCCCGCAGCCAGGGCCTGAAAATGCAGGGAGCTGAGCCGGGGGGTATCCAGCAGAATGGCCGCGCAGCGGGACAGGTAAAACTGGGCCCGGGCGGGATGCACATGGATAAAATAATCCAGGGGCAGATTTGTAGCGCTGTACTGAGCGATCTGTGGGCTCCAGCTTTCGTAGACAATATACAGCAGTTCCAGCAGCTGGGTGGGCGTGTCCGGGCTGAAATGACTGTCCTGCAGATCCCAGAGGATCTCGGGGCTGAAGGGCAAATCCGGGCAATGTGCAGGCAAGTGCTGATCTTCAAAGGCGATCAGGCCATCAAAGCCAGACAGCACGCGCCGGGCTGCCGGGCTGAACAGCTGGGGATGCTGGCTGCAGATCGCCACGCGGGGGGCCTGGAGCTGCCACAGCGCGGGTGGGCAGGCCCGCTGCAGGGGCTCCAGCACCAGAATGCCCTGCAGATCAGGGAGCTGTGCAGCCCGCTGTGCCAGATTAAACCAGTCAAAGAAGTTGGCCTCAGGCCAGGCCTGCTGCAAACCGTGGTCCAGGCTGCCCTGCTGCAGCGGCCCGATCAGCCAGCGGGCCGGATCGAGCTTCACAGGCCGTGCAGCCGCTCGCTCAGCCGGGCCTCCGGCAGCCGGGAGACCAGGGCATTGCGGGTGTCCAGAATCAAAGGAGCTTCAGCGAGAATGCGGGCGTAGTCCAGCTGCTGGTGATCGGTCAGAATCAGGAGCAGATCCTGCGCCAGAAAATCACTGTCACAGGGCTGGGATTTCAGCACCTGGCCGCCGGCCTCAAACCGGGGAATGTAAGGATCATGGTAGCTGACCTGGGCCCCTTTCTGCATCAGCAAAGGCAAAATAGCGTGAGCCGGAGACTCGCGGGCATCGTCGATATTGGCCTTGTAAGCCACCCCCAGCACACCGATGCGCGCACCGTTGAGGGCTTTGCGCGCCAGGTTCAGCACGTCGGTGGTCCGTTGCACGACCCAGACGGGCATCTGGCTGTTGATCTGATCTGCCAGGCCCATAAAACGGGGTTCAAAGCCGTGCAGGCGGGCTTTCCAGATCAGGTAGTGCGGGTCCAGGGGAATACAGTGTCCGCCAATGCCGGGACCCGGCAGAAACTTCATAAAGCCAAAGGGTTTGGTAGCGGCGGCCTCGATCACTTCCCAGACATCAATTTCCAGGGCGCGGCAGATGCCGGCAAACTCGTTAACCAGGGCAATATTAACACTGCGAAAGGTGTTTTCGAGAATCTTCGCCGTTTCGGCCACCCGCGCCGAGCTGACCGTGTGTACCGACAACCCCAGGCTCTGGTAAAACGCACTGGCTACCGCGCCGCACTCAGCACTGATGCCGCCCACCACTTTGGGAATGTTTTCAACCCGGTAGGTGGGGTTGCCCGGATCAATGCGCTCGGGTGAAAAAGCGAGCAGAAAGTGCTGATCCAGTTGAAGGCCCGTGGCCTCAAAGGCTGGCAGAAGCACCTCATCGGTGGTGCCAGGATACGTGGTGCTCTCTAAAATGATCAGCTGGCCGGGCCGCAGGGTGCGCGCCAGGGTTTCGGTGGCCTGTACAATAAACGAGAGATCCGGTTCTTTGGACTTGTGCAGGGGCGTGGGCACGCAGATCAGAATAATATCTGCCGTGGCCAGCGTTTCAGGGTTGCTCGTCCATTCTGCCCGTTCACTCTGGTTCATGGCCTGGATCTGTGACGCAGCAACATCCTGCACCGGGCTCTGGCCAGCTTGCAGGGTCTGAATTCGCTCCTGGCTTACATCAAATCCCAGCACGGCATAGCCTGCCTTAAAGCAGCTGGCCAGCAGGGGCAGGCCCACATAGCCCAGGCCCATCACGGCGATACGGGGCTGGCGATCCTGAATCGCTTGCTGCAGTTGTTTTACAATGGCATTTGCTTCACTTGGCATGCAGGGTATTATACGTCTTTCTGCGCTCACTTGGGGCTGGCTGGTCAGCGCCGCGAATAATAAGCCTGCATGCGCACTTTGTTCATGATCTGGGCCGGAATCTCCAGATCCGGATCCAGATTGCGGGCGTTGTTGAGGGCATAAAAAGCCCGGCGGTACTGGCCCCGGGCGGCATAGCGCATGCCCTGGGCGTAATAATAGGCGGCGGCATTTTTTTTGGAATGGGCCGGAATACCGCGCTCTGTGACCTCCGGTTCGCTGTCTTTGGCGCTGTAAACAGTGGCGCCTTCGTCTCCCACCATAAAGTCGGTCCGCTGAAAGTCATCGCGGCGCTGAGCTTCTTCAAAGGCCTTGCTGAGGGTTTCACGAAAGCCTTTTTTGGGGGGTGGGGGTGTTTGTATCGGTACCTGGTAATGGCTCGCGGCAGCATCCAGCCAGGCCTGCTGAATCAGGTCCAGCTCCCGATCGTATGCGGCCCGGCGCTCGGGATCCAGCAGGGTATCGCGGGCCTCGGTCAGGGCCTGAAAGCGGGCATGTGCTGCCTGGCTTTCGGGCGTGTCGCGGCCAAAGCGATCCGGGTGGCATTCCAGGGCCCGACGCCGGTACGCTTTGCGAATCGCCTCGGTGTCAGCCTGCCGCGTGACCCCCAGCAGGGCATAACAATCTTCTTTTTGCCAGGCAAAAAAATCCTGATTCATGGCCGAGCCTCCGTCAGCAGCACCTGAATCTGGTGCCAGCGGGCCATGGGCATCCACTCCACCAGCGCGATTTCCTGCCAGGTGGCTCGCAGCAGTTTCTGGCGCTGAAAGGGCAGCGCCAGCCGGGTGCCCAGCAGGGCAGACAGCAAATGGGGATTCTCAGACAGGCGCAAAGCGTCGGCAATGGTTTGCTGCAGGGGGCTCAGATCGCCTTCCGGGCAGTCCACGCTGAGCAGCGCGGCACCTGAACCGGGTACATAGACCTGCATTAAGCCGGCGCTATATTGACAGCTCTGAACCAGACGCTCCAGCTGGCTGGTGAGCAGCAGGGGCTCCGGTGTGCCGCTGCTGCGAAGCTCAAAACTGCGGAGCCCCATCTTTAGTGCACTACAGCGCGCGGTTCAGGTTTTCTAAAACAGCGGCGGCCTGCAGCGGGTCCATAAAGGCCAGTTCAGGGGTGAACTGGTAGCGCAGATCCTGCAGTTGGCTGCGCAGCTGCGTGAGCTGCTCTGGGTGCAGGCTGGTTTCACGGGGCTGAACGCTTTGCAGCGCCTGTTCACTGCTCAGCGGCTGCAGGGCGCTGATATCAAAGACTTCGCTGCGCCCGTCGGGGTATAAAAAGAGCAGCTCCTGGCTGCCGTCGCCACGGGTGCTGACACTGAACATGGGGGCGTTCAGATCAAAGCGCAGCCCACTGGGGGCATCCAGGCCACCCAGCACCAGGGGTTGGCCCTGGGGGTCTTTCTGTATCGAGAGCAGCAGACGGCCTTCGCGGGTCTGGGGCAGCACAGGGACCGAAATGGCCTGATCAAAGCCGTCAATTTTGAGCTGAATCACAGCCGGCAGGCTGGCACGGGCCTTGATCATAAAATCGCCGTTGGCCAGGGCCAGCAGCTCATACGGCCGTTCTTCGTTCAGAGATTGCACGCCCAGAATGGCTTCCAGCTGTTGCTGGCGAATCTCATTGGCCCGCTCTTCTTTTTCACGGGCCCGCTGGCGCTGTTCGTCCCACTGGGTCATCAGTCGGTCGTGGGCTGCTTTGGCCTGGCGATTGTGTTCTTCCTGAGCGCGGCGGTTTTTTTCGGCCATGTAAGCGGTGTAGGCCACATAATTATCAAAGCGGCGCTGGCGTTCTTCTTCGTCCACGGGTTTGACGGTCGGGATGCCGCCAAACATTGCTTCAATGACCGCTCCATCTTGAGCGACGGACTCATTGATGCGGCGCAGCCCTTTTTCGCGGTAATAAGCGGCCCGTTCGGCTGCCAGCTCAATAAAGCGCTTGTGGTTAGCATTGCGTTTATCGACATAGGTCTGGGTCAGTTCCACAATGATCTGACGGGCGATTTCAAGATCCCAGTTATAGAGGGCGGCGGTCTGATAGGTTAAGACCCCAATCTGTTCGGGCTGTAAAAAGTCTTCGTTTAAAATGCGCTCGCGGGCCAACTGCACTTCTTCAAGCTGGGCCACGGGCAGGGTGTTCTGGTCAGCCAGGCGAAACTGCAGAATCGAAAACAAATCCACGTTTTCAGCCGGTGTGATCAGGCGAAAACTGAAGGTCTGGCTGTCGCTGAGCTGGGGCGCTGCGCCACTCAGGGGTGGCAGGCTCAGGCTGAGGGTTTTATTGACCGGCTCCAGTGACAGCGGGGTCTGCTGGCAGCCAGCCAGCAGCGGGCTCAGCAGGCCGATGGCGACAAGGCTTTTCAGGCAGGCCTGTTGCAAACGGCCTGTCAAATGGAATGGCATAGGGGCAGCCCTTTCTGAAGCGCTTTTACAGGTATTTTACTCTGAAACCCAACCAAAAGTAAAACAATCAGCTGCAGACTCCAGTGCTTCAGAATGAAAAGTCCTGAGACAGCCTATCATCTGAGCCAGCCAGCCT
>JACYMC010000272.1 GCA_015272195.1 Candidatus Sericytochromatia bacterium | reverse complement strand
TGTAGCCACCGTCAGACTTATAGCGATGCTTGACCAGGCAGAATTTGCCGACAGAATGTTTTTCAAGCACGATTTCATCGAGGATAAAATAGCCGCTTTGCAAAGACAACAGCTGGTTTGCAGTAGCTGTAAGCAATTCCTGCGGATTCCAGGCTTTGTGAAAAAAGGCTATCAGTGAACGGTAGTCTGAAATTTTCAGTTGTTGCGCCATCGATTTGAGACTGGAACCCTTGATAGCGCGCAAAAAACAAGATAAAATCTGATGTAATGTCATATATGCCCCTCTCAAATGTTTCTTAGGGGCTATTTTATTGCCTTTCAGCACTCATGAAAAGATGAGCTTGAAATTCCGAAACTACAGGTCAGATTGTTGTGATCACGCTGATTCCGGTCTCGCTGGGCATGCTGATCCGGGCCAAAAAACCAGCGCTGGCCGACAGGCTGGCTTCCCCCATGAAAACCCTGTCTTCGCTTTTGCTGGCGGTGATTATTCTGGGGCTGATTCTGAGTCAGCGCCAGGATGTGCCGGCTTATTTTGCGGCCAGCGGTCCGGCCACCATCAGCCTGAACCTGAACATGCTGTTGTCGGGCTGGGGAGCAGGGGCCTTATTTGGGCTTTCACTGCCCCAGCGGGTAACGGTCAGTATTGAAGGGGGCTTGCAGAATGGTACCCTGGCGATTGCGATCGCCGCGGGTATTCTTCAGAACCCTGCCATGGCAATCCCTCCGGCCATTTACAGCTTGGTGATGTTTGCTTCGGCCATTCTGGCCATTGTGATTTTCAGTCGTCTGGCTTCAGCTCAGGCCTCGCCGCAGAATCAGCTTGAATCCGCGGCAGAAGCCTGAATTTGCCCGATCAGTGGTTAAAGCCCTCTTTGACCACCTGCTCACCGGTAAAGGTCAGCGCATAAGAGAGTTCCGACGCGCCCATGGTTTCACTGTCTGCCAGCAATTGCTTGTTGACCAGATCCACCAGGGCCTGTTGCACTTCTTCTTCGCTTTTGCCCAGCCGATGAAAAATCTGGGTTTGCCACAAATCCGTGCGGGTAAACAGATTCTTTTGCTGAAAACGCTCCATATAGAGGCCAATCACCAGAATCATATCGGTGATTTCTTTGGGCTCTTTGGTTTTGATAAACTCCACCAACGTGGGCGGCCGGCGCTGGGCGGGGGCTGCACCTGCTTCGGCCCGTGTGGCAGCCGGGATGTTGCCGCCGGGCTGCAGATCAGCGGGCAGATCTTTGGCAAAGAGTTGCAGCCATTTTTCCATCTGGGTTTCGACAAAAATTTTATCGCCGCCCAGCTGAATTTCTTTGTCACCGATTCTGAGACCAAACTGGTACTGAACTTCATTTGTCATAAGCTGCTCCTTCACTTTACAGTAGACACAGAGAATTTTGAGAGAGGTTGATTCAGTTAAACATGAAACGCATCAACAGTAAATATTTGCATACCGGAACCCGCTGGCTGACCGATGCCAGTTTGATTCTGAATGCCGAGGGCCGTATTGAAAAAGTCTGCCCACAGCATGAAGCTGATCATCTGCCCCACCGCTACGAAGAAGAGTGGGAGGCCCCGCTGGTGATTCCCGGCTGTGTGAATACCCACAGTCATGCCTTTCAGGTGATGCTGCGGCCGACCACGGGTCAGCCCCAGCATTTTCATGACTGGGTCGAGCGCTTTTTGTACCCGCTGGTGGAGACCCTGAACGAAGAACAGATCTATGCCTCTGCCTTGCTGGCGTTCAGTGAAATGTTGCGGGGCGGCATGACCACGGTGGGGGAGTTTTTTTATGTGCATAATCTCGCTGACGGCACCTCCAGCCGCCAGCGCCATGCCCAGGCGGTAATTGAAGCGGCCCGCGATGTCGGTCTGCGTATTGTGCTGATCAGAGCATTGTACGATCAGGCCAGCAAACCGGGGCAGCAGCGCTTTTATGAGTCGGCGGATCAGGCGCTTTCTCAGACCGCTGAGCTGGCAAAACATTATTCCCGGATTGATGGGGTGTCGGTACTGCCGGCCCCACATTCGCTGCACGGGGCCAGCCGGGCGCTGATTGAGGGTGCGGCTGAATTGGCGCAGCAGTTAAAAAGTCCCTGGCATATTCATCTGGCTGAGCAGCAGAGTGATATCGCCTTTGCGCAGGAGCGTTACGGTCACAGGCCGCTGCAGTGCCTGGAGGCCTGGGGGATTTTATCGGAGGCCACCACGCTGGTGCACGGTATCTGGCTGGACGAAGACGACCGGGCGCTGATGGCCCGACGCAAAGCTGCGCTGGCCTATAACCCCCAGACCAATATGGCCCTGGGTGACGGCATTGCGCGGATTCCAGACTTACTGAGCCGGGGTGTACGCATTGCTCTGGGCACCGATGCGAACCTCACATCCGAACTTTTTGGCGAAGCGCGCCTGACTGAATATCTGCAGCGGGTGCAGCAGCTGCAGATGGGGCAGATTCCCGATGTCCGGGTGCTGTTCCGCATGCTGAACGTCAATGGCGGGCCGATTCTGGCCCAGTCCGTGGGCCAGCTGGAGCCTGGCTATTATGCTGACGTGCTGCTGCTGGATGCGGAGCACCCTTCGCTGTGGCCCGCTCTGGATGCGCCGCAGCCGGAGACAGCCTTGCTGAACCAGCTGATTTTTTCGATGGTGCCGCAGGAAGCGATTCAAACGGTGATTGTGGGCGGTCGCGAAGTGGTACAGCAGGGTGAAACCCTCTTGCTGGATCGCCAGGCTATCCGGCGACGGCTGGCGCAGGCGCGCCAGGCTTAGGCAGCGTCAGGCCGTCTCAGCGGCCCCGTGCCGCTTTCAGCGCGGCCTCAATGCCCTGCTGATTGGCTTGCATATCGGCGCGTGAAAAGGGCGGCCCCAGAATTTCTTTGGCCAGACCCACTGTATAGGCACTGGCGTAGGCCAGCGCGCTGCGGCCAAAGAAGCTGCCGGGCTGGGCATGGTAAGCCCGGGCGGTCAGGGTGGCGGAGGCCAGATAGTGCAGCACCTTGTCGCTTTCGCCGTTAAAAAAGTCGGGAGCTGAAAGCTTATGATCAATGGCGGCGGCCATCAGGGACTCGTAGGCGATCACCGTGACTTCAGCCGCTGAACGGCCGGGCTGACGGGCTGCAGCAAAGGCCAGCTGCTCCAGCTCTGTGAGCGAGGCTTTGGGCGTCTGCTGCAGGTGCTCGGCCAACACGGCGTAAACCGGCTGGTTGAGCGGGGCCTGTCGGGTGCTGGCAAAATAAGCCATCAGACGCTCGTTGAGTGATGCCGGCTGGCCGTCCCGGCTGGCCTGCAGGCTTTCGCCCACCAGGCGCAGAATAGGTATGGGCGCAATGCGTCCGCGCAGCTGCAGCTGATCGGGGCGGTAGGCTGTCTTGACCTCGCCGCTGGCCGCACCTTGTCCTGGCCGGGCTTTTGGCAGGGCCTGAACCGGCATCAGTCCGGGACTTTTCTGGATCTGGGGCATCGTCACAATGTTTCCTTTGGTGGGCTTGATCAGATTATCGGCAGGGGCTGTGCAAAACTGACCTCAGGCAGGCCAGTGCTGCTGCAGATCCTGCAATGCTTCGGCCATGTGCTCAAAAGAATGGTTGCCGCCGGGGTACAGGGTGGTGGCGATGCCGTGCCCCTGCAAAAACGCGGTGATCTGTGGGGCTGGCAACACCTCATCTTCGGCGTCCAGATAGGCGCGGACCTGTTCGCGCAGACGGGGCCAGTCCGTGTCTGCAATTTCCATGGCTGCCAGATCCTGCAGGTCCTGCGGGCTGAAAATATAGTTTTCGCCGGTTTTGTAATTGGTCTGCTGCCCTTCGGCGTAGGCCAGACCCTGGGCCACATCTTTGACTGCCGGGTTGATCAGCACGGCCCGCACGCCGTATTGCAAGGCCAGATTCAGGGCATAAAAGCCGCCCAGCGAAGAGCCCAGCACAAAAAAGTCTGGGCCTGCAAAGCGTTCGCAGAGGGTGCCCAGCAGCTGCATGGCTGCTGCAGGCTGGGTGGGCAAAGTGGGGTTGATCACGCTGGCGGGGCCGTAGCTGGCGCGCAGGGCGTCGACCTTGCCACCAAAACCGCCGGAGTTAAAGCCGTGGATGTACAGAATATTCATGCCCAGAAAATCTCCTTGTTTAAAATCTGTTGCAGGCAGGCCACCAACTGGCCTGGGTTAAAGGGCTTGGCCAGAAAGTCCACTGCACCCACCTGCTGAGCCTGTTTGGCTGCCGTTTCGGGCAGGTGGCCGCTCATCATCACGATCGGCGTATCTTTGGTGGATTGCATGTGCTTGAGCTGTTCGGCGGCTTCAATCCCGTCAATTTCGGGCATATGGGCATCCAGCAGGATGACATCCACCGGCGAGGTCATGGCAATGCGCAGGCCCTCGCGGGCGTTGGTCGCACAGCGCACATTGACAATCGAGTCTTCTAAAATATCGCTGATCAACTGAAAGATAAGCGGCTCATCGTCGATCACCAGCAGGGTTTTGGTTTTGACGCTGTAGTGTTTTTTGCCGGTTTCAGAGGGTTTGGCGTCTTTCGGGTGCAGGGTGGCCTGCTGAATCGACGACAGCAGCTCCACGCCCATCAGCTGGCCCATGCGTTCAAGCAGATAGAGAGGTTTAAAGGGCTTGAGAATATAGCCCACCGCATTGTACTGTTTGGCCAGCTGGACCGATTCGCTCCGATCGTCGCCGGTCACCATCATCACAGGGATATTGCGCGTGGCCTGCATATTGCGCAATTGTTTGATCAGCTCCAGACCGCTGACTTCGGGCATATGAATATCCAGCAGAATCAGATCGGGTCTGTCCATCATGGCCATGCGCAGGCCTTCGCGATAATCGGTGGTGGCGGTGACGTGACAGATGGTGGGGGCCAGAATTTCGGTGACCATCTGACAAAAAGCCGCGTCATCGTCAATCAGGAGCACCTGTTTGCCGGACATATTCAGAGGCCCTCTTTCCTGCATGATTTTGCGCGTCAGGTAGGACGCAGTGGTATGATGCATGGGCTGCATCTGCCCTGTTTGAGTATTATAACAAGCAGGCCCCGGTCGGGGTCACGAATGCAGCCCTGAAACTGCCTGTAGCAGGCAATTTAAAAGAACTGAGGGAATGCCAATGAGCCAGAATACCCGTACAGAACGCGACAGCCTGGGCGAAGTCCAGGTGCCCGATGACCGTTATTACGGTGCCCAGACCCAGCGCTCCATTACCAATTTTCCGATCAGCGGTGAGCGTTTTTCACGCGCCATGATCCGGGCCTTTGGGCTGGTCAAAAAAGCCTCTGCCCTGGTCAATGCTGATCTGGGTGTATTGCCCCGCGACAAAGCGGAGTTGATTGCCAATGTCGCTGACGAAGTCATCAGCGGCCAATTGGATGAGCACTTTCCCCTGGTGGTCTGGCAGACCGGCAGTGGTACCCAGACCAATATGAACACCAATGAAGTGATCTCCAACCGGGCCATTGAGCTGAGCGGTGGGGTGATGGGCAGCAAAGATCCGATCCATCCCAACGATCACGTCAATTGTTCCCAGTCTTCCAACGATACTTTTCCCACGGCCATGCATATTGCAGCGGCTGAAGAAGTGGTTAATTCACTGATTCCCAGTCTCGAGCAGCTGCACGGCACCTTCGACGCCAAGGCCAAAGCCTTTGCTAAGATTGTCAAAATTGGCCGCACCCATCTGCAGGACGCCACCCCCCTGACCCTGGGCCAGGAGTTCTCAGGTTATGCGGCCCAGCTGGAAGCCGATATCCGCAACCTCAAAATGGTGCTGCCCCAGGTTTATGAGCTGGCCCTGGGCGGCACGGCTGTGGGCACGGGTCTGAACGCCCCGCCGGGTTATGCCCGCGCGGTAGCGGCCAAAATTGCGGAGCTGACCGGCCTGCCCTTTGTGACCGCACCCAATAAATTTGCGGCCCTGGCAGCCCATGATCCAATTGTGATGCTCAGTGGCGCGCTCAAAACCACCGCCTGCAGCATGATGAAAATTGCCAACGATATTCGCTGGCTGGCCTCTGGCCCGCGCTGTGGCATTGGCGAAATCAGCATTCCTGAAAACGAGCCGGGTTCTTCGATTATGCCAGGCAAGGTCAATCCGACCCAGTGTGAAGCCATGACCATGCTCTGCGCCCAGGTGATCGGCAACGATACAGCGGTCGCTGTGGGCGGTGCCTCCGGTAATTTTGAGCTGAACGTGTTTAAACCTGTGATGATTCACAATGTGCTGCAGTCGATTCGCCTGCTGGCCGACGGCTGCCGGGCCTTTAACGACAACTGTGCCGTGGGCATTGAAGCCAACCAGGCCCGCATTGACGAGCTGCTGGATAAATCCCTGATGCTGGTCACGGCCCTCACCCCCCACATTGGTTACGACAAGGCCTCTAAAATTGCCCTCAAAGCCCATCATGAAGGCACGACCTTGCTCGAAAGCGCGCTGGCCCTGGGCCATGTGACCGAGGCAGAGTTTAAAGAGTATGTGCAGCCTCATAAAATGCTCGGGCCCAAGGAGTAAAGCATGCTGAATCTGCACAAATCCGAGCAGCTCTTTGCGGCTGCCCAGACCAAAATGCCCGGTGGGGTCAACAGTCCGGCACGGGCTTTTAAAGGTGTGGGTGGCACGCCGCCCTTTATGGCCCGGGCCAAAGGCTGCCAGATGTGGGATGTGGACGGCAACGCCTACATTGATTACATCGGCTCCTGGGGGCCGATGATTCTGGGGCATGGCGCTGAGCCCGTGCTGGAAGCTGTGCGCGCCCAGCTGGAGCTGGGCACCAGCTTTGGCACGCCGACTGAGGCCGAGAACCTGATGGCCGATCTGGTGATTGAAGCCGTGCCCTCCATTGAAATGGTGCGCATGGTCAATTCGGGCACCGAAGCTGCGATGAGCGCAATCCGCGTGGCCCGTGGCTTTACCGGCCGCGAAAAAATCATCAAGTTTGAAGGCTGTTACCATGGCCACAGCGATATGCTGCTGACCGAAGCCGGTTCAGGTGTGGCGACCCTCGGCATTCCGGGCACGCCCGGCGTGCCGCCGAGCCAGGTGGCCAATACCCTGACCGTGCCCTTTAACGATCTGGCCGCCGTGCGCGCCCTGTTTGAAACCTTCCCTGAAGAGATTGCCGTGGTGGCCTTAGAGCCCGTGGTCGGCAATATGGGACTGGTCCTGCCCCAGGAGGGTTTTCTGGAAGGCTTGCGAGAGCTCTGCACCCAGTACGGTGCCCTGTTGCTCTTTGATGAGGTCATGACCGGCTTCCGGCTGGCCTACGGCGGGGCCCAGGCGCGATTGGGTGTAACACCTGATCTGACCTGTCTGGGCAAGATCATTGGGGGCGGCCTGCCCGTGGGGGCTTATGGTGGCAAAAAAGAGATCATGGAGCAGATCGCGCCTGTGGGCGGTGTGTACCAGGCGGGGACGCTGAGCGGCAACCCGCTGGCGATGGCGGCCGGTATGGCCACCCTGCGCACCCTGCGCGACCGGCCCGAGATCTACACCGAGCTGGAAGCCAAGGGCCGTTATCTGGCCGGCCACCTCAAAGAGCTGACCCAGAAGTACAGTCTGCCGGCCCAGATTCATCAGATCGGCTCCATGTACGGGATTTTCTTTACCGATCAGCCCGTCCACAACTACAGCGGAGCCAAAACGGCTGACGTGGAACGCTTTAAGCGCTTTCACCACAATTTGCTGAGCCAGGGCATTTATCTGCCGCCGTCTCAGTTTGAGGCCTGTTTTATTTCTATCACCCATGACGACGCAGCCCTGGAGCGCACGGCAGCGGCCTTTGACCAGGCCCTGGCGGCGCTGGCTGCTTAAGCCGGGTTTTGATTGTGCAGCCAGCGGGAGATGCTGAGGAGCTCCCGCTGGACCTTTCAGCACAGGGTCGGGCGCGCGATGCGCTCGACCTTTTTGATTTGCCAGCGCTGCCTGAGCAGGCCGAGCTGGATTGGGCTGCTGAACTGGAGCAGCGGCTGCAGCAGAGCGGGACAGAACCTACAGCTGACGAGGCTGAGCGCTATGCGGCTTTAATGCAGCAGCTGGTGGCCGCAGCGGATTTGTATCCGGCTTTAAGCCTGGCTGAGATTCAGGCAGCTCAGGACCTGGTCACCCGCCTGCAGGCGGGTGACCAGGTCCTGACAGGTGATGAGCGCACGATGCTGCGCCAGTTATTGACACGTTTGCTGGCAGAGAGTCAGCAGGCGCTGGAAGCGTGGCTGGCCCGCCAGCCTATGTCTTTAAAGCCCGTGACTGCGGCCGATCAGCGTGCAGCGCGAGACATGCTCCAGCGGCTGCAGCAGGGCGAGCTGCTTTCTGCTGAGGAACAGCAAGCGCTGGGCCAGATTTTAAAAGCTTTGCAGCTCTGAGGCCTTGAAAGGCGGGTTTTCAAAGATATGTTAAACTGCTGGCAATGATCATGCGGGAGGCTAAAGCGCATGGAAATTCTGATGGCATTTTTGCTGATCCCCGTTTTGTTTCTGGTGGGGGTTGTGGTGGCTTCTCTGCCCTTGTATGTGACCCTGAAGTTTTTTTCGGTCGATAACAACACCCTGATGCAGGCCCTGATCACCACCGTATCAGCCTGGTTTGTTTCGCTGGTGGTGGGCGTGGCTCTGGGCATTGTGGGCATGGTGATTCCGGTGATTCCCCATCTGCTGGCGGGGATTGCGCCGTTTGCGGTTTATGTCTGGCTGGTGCAGAAGTTTTATGCCCTGAATCTGATCGAGTCCATTATTGTTTCGGTTGTGCAGATGGTGGTTGCGGTGCTCATGGTCCTGGGCTTTATCTTCGGAATTCTGCTGCCGCTGGGCATTGGGGCCGGCCTGATGGCGATTTAGGCCTTGCGCCAGTACACACATGCGGCGTCGACCCTGATCAGCGGGGTGCTGATCTGATGGGCCTGCCGGTATTCCCGCACCGCCCGGCGACATTCTTCAAGGGCATAATAATCGTCAATAATCACAAAGCCACCTGTTGAAACTTTGGGGTAGAGCCAGTGCAGGCTTTCCTGCGTGGCTTCATAAAAGTCACCGTCGAGGCGCAGCAGCGCCAGTTTTTCAATTGGTGCTGCTGGCAGGGTGTCTTTGAACCAGCCCGGCAGAAACATGACCTGTTCATCCAGCAGGCCGTAGCGGCGAAAGTTTTCCTGAACATCCGTTAGACTGGCATTGGGCAGGGGATGGCTCTGCAGGCCCAGGGCCTGCATGGTTTCAGGTGGAAAGCCCGCAAACGAGTCGGCCACCCAGACCTTGCGCTGCTTATCCTGCCAGGCCGCTAAAATGCCCCGCATCAGAATGCAGGCCCCGCCACGCAGCACACCGGTTTCGATCAAGTCGCCGGGAATGTCTTCGCTCAGAAGGGTTTCAACGGCTTCCTGCAGCTGGTTCATGCGCAGCATGCCAATCAGGGTATGAGCTGTTTTTGAGCCAATCAGTCCCTGATACTTCAGTTCAGCATAGTCGCTGACATGGTATTTCTGGCCCGTGCGTGAGTCGCTGTAGCTGACCGGGGTCTGGGGACTGCCCTGATCCTGATCATAGAGAAAGTCGCCCAGACTCTGCTTCAGCAGCTGGAGATAGAGATCTGCCGTATGGCGGGCCGCCGGGTGCAGCACCACTTAATTGTCCAGAAAGGTTTCGATATAGCCCAGTTTCCACTGCTGGTTTTCTTTGTAGACCAACAGCTGAACCTCTGAGGGCGTGGCTTTGACAATCACTTCATCTGTGCCCTGACCCAGCTGCTGATAACGCTGATCCAGCCAGGTTTTGAGATCCAGACTTTTTTTGAATTCACGCCAGTAGAGCTGAGCTGGAAACAGGGCTTTGGCAAAGGTGTGCTCCAGTACGTCGGCCTGTTGGCCTTTCCAGGAGCGCACCAGATTATCGATAAATTTGGCTTGGCTGCGCTGGGTCAGCAATTGCCAGGTGCTTTGATAGTCTTCTTGCTGCAGGCTTTGAAAAAAGCGCAGGGGAACCTGATCGGGGGTCATATCACAAGGGCCTTTCTGTGTTGGCTGAGCTGGTGCTGAAGTTCAACGGCCCAGACGGTTTCGGGAAGTGTGGTCAGCGTACCGGGTGTGCCCTGACGAAACAAATCTGCGAGGGCTTCTGCGGCAGGCTCCTGAGCAGCCGAGGGCCAGGACGGACTGTGCTGACTGCAGAGCACCGGGCAAGCCAGTGACTGGGCCAGCTGGGCATAAATCTCGCCGCCGCCATCCGGCAGAATCAGGGCGGCGCTGTAGCGGATCAGCTGCTGCAGTTCGGGCAGGTCCTGCCAGATGGCCACGCTGCTGTCGGGCAGACTGGCCTGCAATTGCCGGGTGATGATCAGATCCTGTGGAATGCAGCACAGGCGTAGGGGATGCTGCTTTGACAGCTGCTGCAGCCAGCTCAGGGTTTCAGGGTGAAGGCTGCCGCTGACGGGCAGTAAAACAGGGTGTTCGGCACTGTAGGCTGCTGCCGCCTGGGGGCGAAGCCAGAGGGGTGCGCTGCCGTCGCGGGCGAGGGTCTGCTCTGGTGCAAAGCGCGCCTTGCTGGCCTGGGCTGACCAGGCCAGCTGCAGCGGGGCCAGGGGCTGATGGGCCAGCCACAATTGCAATGGATCCTGTTCAGGTCCTGAAAACAGAATGATATCGGCTTGCAGGTCTTGCAGTTGCGTCAGGGCTGCTTCGGGCGTACTGGCCAGTACGTCCAGACTGTTGATGCGCAGATGTTGCAGGGGCATGCGGTGTAACTGCGGCTGCAGGCAGGGCATGCGGGTCAGAATCTGAACTTTCCAGCGGGCCGGCGGCAGGGCTGCCAGATGCTGAAAATAGAGCCTTTGCCAGTTCAGGGCCGGGGCGTCAATAATCCAGACCAGGTGCTGACGGGAGCGTGCGGGAGGTGTTGCGGGCGGATTAAGCACCTGGGGGGCTGCCAGCCAGGACCAGAAGCGCTCTCTGAGATCATCAGGTAAGAGCCCCCAGCTGCTGCATAAGGGCAGGTAGGCCAGGGTTTCACTGGGCAAATCATGCGGGCTCGTGCAGCGCCCTTCGAGGGTTTCTGCCAGCTGTTGCAGCTCTGTGCTGCTGGGAGATTGCGGCAGATAAATCTGTGTGAGCAGTGCGCGTTCGTTGTCGGGCAGGATCTGGATCTGGGTGCGGGCCTCTGCGTCCTGGGCGCTGCGCTGCAGACCCTGAATCTGCAGCAGGGTGCGCTGGGGTTCGGGGATGCCGGGCTGATGCTGCAGCACCTGGCATAGGCCCAGACTCTCGTGGATCTGTCCCAGCAGGGCCTGTTCCTGAGCCGCCTGCCAGAGCGTTTCAGCCATCTGGGCTGGTGTGTCGAGCAGAGTCTGAAGTGCTGCCTGTGCTTCATCCTTGCGTTGCTGGCGCAGCCAGAGCAGGGCCAGATGGTAGCGTGGCTCGGCATAGTCCGGGTTAATGCGCAGAGCCTGCTGCCAGTAAGCCTCTGCCAGTTCATTCAGGCCCTGCCAGAGAGAAAGCAGGCCGAGCTGAAAGTAAACTTCCTGCACTTCAGGATCCAGTTTAAGCACGCTTTCAAAGCAGGCGGTGGCTTCGTGCCAATTTCCCTGACGCATGTGCATGTCACCCAGAATATACCAGGCTTCTTTGCAGCCGGGCCAGTCCTGGGTTAATTGCTTAAAAGCTGAAACGGCCGCGCTTTCAGAGCCAGCCTGCAGAGTCTGCATGGCCAGAGCAAAGCGGGATTCAAGATCAGTGCTGGACATGGTCTCTATTGTAGCGTGTTTTTAATCCTGACGCGCGCGTTTTTCAGCGCCGGAAATCAGGTCGCCAGACCAGCCCGACATTGCCCTGGGCGCCGCCCTGAAGATCACTGCCCACCTGACCATAGACTGAGAAGCCTGGTGCAAATTCAGACTGCAGGCCGGTCATAATGGCGCTGCGATTGCCCAGCAGCGGGTCATTCTGGTGGCTGAGTACGGTTGACCAGCTGGTGTTTTCGGTCAGAAACAGCTCGCTACGGGCGCCCACCTGAAACACACCGGGGTGGCGCAGATCGGCCGTGCCCATCACGCCCACGCGCAAGCGGTCGCTGGTATACGCCATTTCGCCGTAAGCCTCGAGGCCAAACATATTGTCCATTTGCAGGCCAAAATCGTTGAAGCCGTTAATATTGGCAGCATTCAGGCCGGCATTGAGTCCCGTGCGGGCCATAAAGCCGTTGCTGTCATAGCGCAGGCCCAGATTGCCTCTGCCTTCGAGTACGCTGTCACCGAGGGTACGGGTAATATAGTTGGTAAAGGGCTGGCTGCCCTGGGTCCCCATGGTATAGGTGGTGCCGGCATTAAATTGATAGCCGGCTTCCAGCCGCAGTGGATCGCTGCCAAAGAGATTATTCTGGGTATAGGAGTAAAGCCCGCCCAGACGGGCTGCCGGACCGCTGTCTTCGTTGTTTTGCCAGTAAATGGGGCCGTCCAGACTGGTGTCTTCAATGCCGGCGTGCACGTTCCAGTAGCTGCGGGTGAAGCGCTCATGATCGGGACTGAGCTGCTCGATATTGACGTTTTCACTTTCGTATTTGGCGTCAATGCGCTGGCGCTCAAAGCCATG
Source organism: Candidatus Sericytochromatia bacterium (assembly GCA_015272195.1). Classification (GTDB taxonomy): domain Bacteria; phylum Cyanobacteriota; class Sericytochromatia; order UBA7694; family UBA7694; genus JACYMC01. The sequence goes on along the minus strand of JACYMC010000272.1, from coordinate 8,110 downwards.
GGCGTTGGTGTGATCCTGCATCTCGATCCCCACACCCCGCGTGTGCAGACCGTCGGCATCCTGGGTGCGCAGATGGTAATTGAGGCCCAGGGTATTGCTGCGCGGATCAAAGTTGACGTTGGCCTGACCGGGGCCGAGATCAAAGGTGGAGCCCAGCTGGTCGGTGCCCAGCTGCAGGTTGCCGCTGCCCATATTGGGGTGGTAATTGCCCGCTCCGAGCTGGGAGCGGAAGCGCAACTCCTGTTCACCCAGCGGGGTGCGTACATTGCGCAGCACGCGCAGGCCGTCTTCGGTGACATCGCCCAGCAGAATCTGGCGCTGATCGGGCAGGTAGTTTTCAAAGAGATCGCGCAGGTCGCCCGCTTCAGTCTGAACCACCGTACCGTAGTTCTGAATATTCCACTGATTGGTTTCATTGTCTTTGAACACGGTCACAATATGGGCCTGGTCATTGCCGTTGGTGGTCATGACATAGGCTTCCTGGCCCAGGACCTCACGGCGGTAGGCCGCCACAGCGGCGTGAATATTGGTGCAGACCACCACCTGGCTTTGATCGTCCGAGCCGCTGGACTGAAAGGGCGCAAAGGTGTTGACATCGCCGGTCAGGCCAATCTGGGTCCAGGAGCTGTATTTGTCAGAGAGATCATCGCCCAGTTGCTGGGCCATGTCTTCGCCGTGCTGCTGAATGTAAGCATCAATTTCGGCTTGACTGGGCGGGCTGCCGTTGGTCTGGGTCAGGTAAGTCTGGACCGTGTTGCGGTTCAGACTTTGCAAATCGTCAAAACTGCTGATATCTGTCGCGCCGGCGACGTTCATGCGGGCCGTGCTGCCGCTGGCAGGCATGTCACGATAAATGAAATTGCCGCCCATCACGTTTTGCCCGCTGCCGCCGAGGGCCTGGTCCAGCCGTACCAGACGGCGGGCAATATCCGGGTCCATGGGGTCAAAAGCCATCTGGCTCATCCGGTCAGACTGGCTGGTGTTTGTCGGCGTGCGCACGGTTTCAGCAGTTGCTTGCTGCGGCGCGCTGTCTACAAAGCTGTAGCTGGCCTCGCTGTCGCCGCCTGTACGCATGGGGAAGACAATATCTTCGGTCTGCAGATTAAAGGTGCGGGTTTTTTGCAGGAACTGATTTAAGACCTCGCGATCTTCGGTCGCCTGAACACCTGCGGCGCTCGCTTCGGCTTCAGACATCTGACCGTCATTATCAGGGTCGAGGCTTTGCAGTTCACCGGCACTGACGCCGTTGCGATCAGTGTCCAGGCGCTGAAAGAGGTTCTGCAGGGGGCGATTGACTTGCATAGGGCACTCCTTGACACGGCTTGCACATGGGTGCATTTACTTTACTTATACCCACTTTTGCCGCAAAGCATGCACAAAAGTGGGTTTTTTAGTCTAAAAACCCCAGGCGCTTGAGACCAGCCTGCACATAGTCGGGGTTTTGCTCAATACTGATCATCTGCCGCTGCAGACGCTGGGCCACGGCAGCGGTGGTGAAGCTGCCGGCAAAGGGGTCCAGAATCTGATCGCCCGGCTGGCTGCTGGCCAGAATGATGCGCTCCAGCAGGGCTTCGGGCTTTTGGGTCGGGTGCTGCTGGTATTCGGGCATGCGGTAACGCACCCGCGAAAAGTGCCAGACATTGCCAGGCACTTTGGTGTTGCTGTAAGGGGCGGGCGGATTTTTGCGGTAGTCTATCAGCTGGCGCTGGGCACCGGTTTTGGCTTCGACCTGAATCGCTTCGGCGTTAAAGGTATAGTGACGCGGATTTTTAACGGCAAATAAAATGGGCTCGTAGAGCGAGCCAAAATGTCGCCGGGCCTGAACACCTGAGCTGTCATAGGTCCAGACAATGCGCGAAAGAATATGCAGCTGAGCGCGCAGATGCAGATCCAGCCAGGGCATGCATTGGGTGGAGGCCATCAGGTAGAGACTGCCGTGGGGCTTCAGCTTCTGAACGCAGAGATCCAGCCACTGCTGGCACCAGCTGACATAGCTGGCTTCACTGGGCCAGCTGTCGCTGAAAGTACCAAAGCGCTTGCCGATATTATAGGGTGGGTCGGCAAAGACCAAATCAATACTGCTATCCGGGATGGCTGTGCGCAGCACCTCAAGGCAGTCGCCCTGATAAACGCTTTGCTGGGCATCTTCCCAGACTTTGAGCGGTGGATGGCTCACTGAAGATTTAATAATAGAGCGTCAGCGGCACTTTATTAAGGTGCCGCAACTCAGAAAAAGTGAGCTGCTCGACGGCTGCTGTGGGCGACAGACCGCGAAGCTGGGTGCCCAGCATCGAAAAAACATCCTCAAAATTGGCTTTGGAATAGTCTTTGGTTTTCGGCTTTTTGCCGGTCTGGGTCATTTTTTGCAGATCGGCCATGGCCTCCTGGTAGCCGCCCAGGGCGTCAACCAACTTGTGCTGATGGGCCTGATTACCCGTATAAATGCGGCCATCCGCCAGTTTTCGTACGTCTTCAAGCGGCATTTTGCGGCCTTCGGACACCGCGCTCAAAAAGTCCTGGTAGGTATCATCAATCAGGTTTTGCAGGATCTCCCGCTCTGCGGCGCTGGTGTCGCGGTAAGGTGAGCCAATGTCTTTGTAAGCACCGCTCTTGATCACCGTGGTTTCCAGACCGACTTTTTCGAACAGCCCCTGCACCTTGGTGAACTGGGCAATCACACCGATACTGCCGGTTAACGTGGCGGGGTTGGCGTAGATTTTGTCGGCTGCGCTGGCGATATAATAGCCCCCTGAAGCGGCCACATCACCCATAGCGGCCACAATTTTGATTTTGCTCTCTTTGCGCACCCGCAGCATTTCTTTATAGACCGCCTGTGAGGCCGATGCTGTGCCGCCAGGGCTGTTGATTTTAAACAGCAGACCTTTGACGCCGTCGGCTTCAGCCTGGCGGATGGCGGCAATGATTTTATCGCTGGAGCCGTTGCTGCCGCCGCCAAAACCGCTGCTGCTGGCCTGATGCATGATCGTGCCCTCAACCAGAATGATGCCCAGCTCGGGGCTCTCCTGAAACAGGCTGCTGCTGAGACTGTTGCTGCTGCTTTTGCTGGGGGCTTTGTCGCGCACCCCCACCACCCAGTTGCCCACGCCCGTCAGTAGGCACAGGCTCAGCAGGCCGGCAGCAATCAGATTCTGCCGGCGCTGAGTAGAAGGTTCCAGCGTGTGGCTTGAGAGGAGGGACTCTTCTTCAAGCGGATCGGGAGGCAGGGGTGAAGTAGACTCTGAACTCATGTTTTGTCTTTCTCAGGCTTTACTGATTTGCAGCAGGGTATCCAGCAAACCCATGTTTTCGTGTTTCTTTTTGACAATCATCACGGGCACATTGCCAAGGTAAGCCCGCGAGAGCTTTTCGGCCAGGCTGCCCATCAAAAATGCGGCGATATTGGTGCGGCCTTTGGAGCCCATCACCAGCAGCTGGCAGTCCAGTTGCTCCAGATACTCCCGGATGATTTCATCGCGGGGGCGGTCGTTCTGATCCGTAAAACTGTACTGCAGGGCATTGAGGTCAGGGTTTTCCAGTTGATCCACAAAATGCTGACAGTCTTCTTTGGCATAACCCAGCATGACCTCATTGGCTTCTTCGTAGGTTTCACCGAGGCGCTGATAGCCTTCAGGCACATTATAGATATGCAGCAGGTGAATCTTATCGCCCTGGACCTGGGACGAAAGACCCAGGGCCATTTCGACGGCCTGTTTTGCGTGCGCTGAAAAATCGACAGGGACCAGAATGTTTTTGATATCCAGACTGTAGTTTTCGGGTACAAACAGCACGGAGCAGGTGGCGTGGCGCGCCAGTTTGGCGGCAGGCATTTCATGTGGACCAAAGTGCTCGCCGCGTTTACCGACGACCAGCAAGTCAGCCTGCTTCATTTTAATGTGCTTGAGGACCTGTTCAAAAACCTTGCCCTGCAGTGCGTCAAAGTCCATGTCGATTTCGCGTTCCAGCTTCAGATGCTGTTGCACGGCCTGGCGCATCTGGGATTCCAGCGATTCGTCCACAGGCAACATGTCGGGATGTTTTCTGAGCAGGCTATCAGGCAGATCCAGATGCTCTTCAACATGTACAAAGTAGAGCTTGCTGACGGGCAATGAACGGCAGATAAAGGCGGTATACGCCAGTACCTGTTTGTCCAAGTCAGTGAGATCCAGAGCAACGGTCAGGCGAATTTCCTGCATAAAGCGACCATCCTTTGTTTTATATTCAGTGTCTAAATTTTAGCAGACCTTGCCATGCCTTGCTGATTAAAAGCCTTTTCTTCGGGCAGCTGTATTTCAGGTTAGAATAAAGCATGTCAGCTGTGTTGGAACATCACGAGCGCCGCCGCCAGATCACCCGTGTGCTGGTGATAACGCTGCTTTTGAACGTATTGGTGGCGCTGGGCAAACTGGCCTATGGCTATGCCTCCGGTACCATTTCGGTGCTGGCGGATGGTTTTCACTCTTTAATGGACGGCACCTCCAACGTGATCGGCCTGGTGGCCATTCGTTTTGCCTATGATCCACCGGATCAGGAGCATTGCTACGGTCATCGCAAGGCTGAAATCCTTGCGGCTCTGATGATTGCTGTGCTCCTCGCCATTACCTGTCTGGAAATTCTCAAAGAGTTACTGACACGGGTTTTTAAGCCTGTCATGCCAGAGATTGGCATGGGTGGTTTTATCTTGCTGGGGGTGGGCCTGCTGGTTAATCTTTTTGTGGTCTGGTATGAAGTGCGGGCCGGCAAACGTCTGAAAAGCCATCTTTTGCTCTCTGATGCGGAGCATACCCGCAGCGACTTGCTGGTGACCGTGTCGGTTTTATGCTCCATGGGGGCCATTACCCAGGGCTGGTATCTACTGGATTATCTGGTCTCTCTGGGTATTGCGGTGGTGATTGGCCGAATGGCCTGGCACCTGTTTCGCGAAAATATTGATATTCTGATGGATCGCTCGCCGGTAGACTGTGCAGAAATTCAGCAGCAGGTTCAGGCCTATAGCGGGGTACTGAACTGTCACAAAGTCCGGGCCCATGGCAGCCCGGATGAAGTTTTTGTGGATTTGCATATCTGGGTAGCCCCCGATTTGCGGGTGGATGCCGCACATGCCCTGTCTCATGATGTCAAAATGGCTTTAATGCAGGACCGGCCTGAATTAGCGGACGTTACCATTCATGTTGAGCCCGCCCCTGAACAGGGCGTTTAAACCCCTGAAATAAGGGTTTAAACACCCCGATTCAGAAATTTTTTTTGGCTTAAACAATAATTAACCAATGGACAATCTCGATATAAGAATGTTTGGGCGCTTCCGGGCGATATACCTATATCTTCAGAAACAGCGTAGAGGAATTGTGACCATGAAAAACATCAAAAAGACCCTGACCTCCCTTCTGTCCCTTGGCCTGATGGCCGCTTCCCCGGCTGCCTGTGGTACTCCGCAGGCCATGCCTATGGCTCAGTTTAACCGTTTTGCCGCATCTCAGCCGCAAATGATGATGGCTCAGAACCGCATGCGGGGTTTTTCAGATACAGCAGCTGCCAGTACCAAACTGCGCATCGCTTCTTACAATATCCGCAACCTTTTTGATGGTGTCCCGATGCCCGGTGGTTCGGCTGAAAAAGCCAAACCCGAAAAAGAGCTGGTTGCACTGGGTGAAGCCATGCGTCATATCAATGCTGACGTGATTGCCCTGCAGGAAGTTGAAAACAAAGAAGTGCTGGCACAGTTCCGCGATCGCTATATCCGTGAGCTGGGTTACCGTGAAATGGTGCTGGTAGAGGCCAACGATCCCCGTGGCATTGATGTGGCCCTGATCAGCCGCTATCCGGTAGTAGACGTTAAATCACACAAAGATGTGCGCTTCCCTGTCCCTGGTCAGCAGGAGCAGCAAGGCTTCAGCCGTGACCTGCTGCAGGTTCGCGTTCAGGGACCCAATAACTACCTCTTTACCGCTTTTGTGGTGCACCTGAAATCCCAGCACGGGGCTGAAGTGGCTGATGCCAAGCGCTTTGCTGAAGCTGATCAGATTAACCGTATTGTCCGACGATTCCAGGAACAAAATCCCAAGGAAAACGTTGTGGTTCTTGGAGATTTTAATGATGTTGTTGATGCTGCAGAAATTGCGTCTGTGGTGAACACAAGAATCAGCGGCCTTGGTCTCTACGATATCATTCATGAAGAGTTTGGCGTTCAGCCCTGGGTCTTTACCTATCACCCGCAAAAATACCGTTCCCGCATCGACTATATTCTGCTGAACCAGAATATGAAAAATGAGTACATCCCCCGCTCAGTGCAGCTCTATAAGCCCCGCAAAGAGGGTGAACAGTGGCAGCAGCTCTACTTTTATGATGCCTCTGATCATATCCCCATCACCATTGACCTGGATATCAGCCAGGATCGCTGAAGCACACTCTGATTTTTATCTCTCTCCACAGGCACCCTGGTTTGACCAGCGGTGCCTTTTTTCTGCTGGCATCTTTTGGCAGCAGGCGGTAAGCTGAAGCCATGTCTGAAGCCCGTTCGCTGTATATTCATCTGCCCTTTTGTCTGCACAAATGCCATTACTGCGACTTTGTGGTGCGCGTTTTGCACAGGCCCTCACAGATTGATCGCTATCTCGAACATCTGATGCTGGATCTGCAGGCCCTGAGTGCCTTTGCTGCGCCACTGCAAACGGTTTATCTGGGGGGCGGCACGCCTGCTCTTTTGTCGGTGACACAGATTCAGCGTCTGGCAGAGATGCTGCAGCAAACCTTTGATTTGCGCCAGGTTCAGGAGTGGACTCTGGAAGCCAATCCCGAGCATTTGCCCGAAGCGGAGCTGGCGGCCTGGATGCAACTTGGTGTGAATCGCATTAGTCTGGGGGTGCAGACCTTTGACCCCTTATTGCTGGCCACTTGCGGTCGCAGCCACAGTCCGGCGGATATTGCACAGGCAGTGCGCCTGATTCAGGCGCACCAGCTGAACCTGAGCCTGGATCTGATCTATGGCCTGCCGGATCAAAGCCTGCAGAGCTGGTCTGAAAGCCTGACCGCAGCCCTGGCCCTGCAGTCGGATCATCTCTCGCTTTATGCGCTGGAAGTGCATCCAGACACGGTCTTTGGCCACCGTAACTTGCCTCTGCCTGAAGATGATGAAACGGTTGCCATGTATGAGCTGGCCTGTGAACGCCTGACACAGGCGGGTTACCAGCACTATGAAATTGCCAACTGGAGTCAGCCGGGCCGTCCCAGCCGCCACAACCGCGTTTACTGGCAGAACCAGCCTTTTCTGGCGGCTGGTGTGGGCGCGCACGGTTATTTTGCCGGTCGGCGCTACGCGCATGCGGCCAGCCTCAGGGCGTATTATCTGGACTGCCAGGCCGGTCTCTGGCCCTGGGACGCGGCTGAGCCTCAGCCGCTGTCTGAAGCTATTGAAGAAACGGTTTTTCTGGGCTTGCGCCTGCTCATTGAAGGACTGGATCTGCGGGCCTTTGAGCGCCGTTTTCAGCGCTCGCTGTTGGCCTGTTATCCAGACGTTCTGCCACGCCTGCTGAAGCAGGGGCATCTGCTGCTGGCAGACGGTCATTTACGTCTGAGTCCGGCAGCCGTGCCTGTCAGTAATGGGATTTTGGCGGAGTTTCTGGAGCCTGTGCTTTAAGCTGATCGATCAGCAGGCGCAGCAGATCTGCGCTGTGTTCCGGGACTGAGCTGCTCTGGCTGCGTTCACTCAGAAAGCTTAAGGCTTCGAGAATATCCACCCCTTCGGGCAGACTGCGCAGGGGCAGGTGGTGTTCAGCCTGTATACGCTTCAGATGCAGGCTGTAAGCATCGGCCTGACTGTGCAAGCGAGCGCGCTCCCATTCACGCTGCAGGCTTTTTTGAAACAGCTTGTGCAGTTTGCGATCAAAGACCCGTTCCAGAATGCTTCGGATTTCATGTGTACTTTGCAGGCGCTGCAGAATATACTGAGCCTGGCCGGGGTCACCGACTTTTTGCTGTTGCGTTTGCAGGGTTTCCAGTTCTTCAATCAGGGCTTGCCAGGCTTCTGACTGGTTTATCTTATCAAGCACACCATAAAACCCGGTCCTTCAGGTCGGGGATATAAGGTGTAGACGCCGTAGGCGTCTAATCAGGTGCG
>JACYMC010000271.1 GCA_015272195.1 Candidatus Sericytochromatia bacterium | reverse complement strand
CAAAATTGACTGTCAGCGGCTCTCCATTTTTGCCTTGAACTTCCCAGGTCTCAGGGTTACACTTCATACAGCTGGCTCCTTTTCTGCGATTTCTGTATGATAACTTTAATCTACAGAAAGGAGCCAGTTTTTATCTACTGATCTGTTTGTGAGAAATGCGGGTTAAACGCGCGCTTGCAGTGGCTGCAAACATTGCCCCGGCCCTGAGCCGACAACAGCGCCTCAGTTTTTATGATGCCTGCATCGCCGCCGCATAGCGGCGGGTGATCAGCTGCGGGCGGGTAATGGCTGAACCCACCACCACCGCATGTGCACCCAGCTGCAAAGCCTGAGCCGCTTCTTCGGGGCGCCAGATACGCCCTTCCATAATCACCGGCAGCGCCGTCTGCTGCACCAGAGCCTGCAGCAGTTCAAAGTCAGGGCCTGGCTGCTGGCGGCTGTAAGACGTATAACCCGCCAGGGTAGTGCCCAGACAGTCAAAACCCAGAGCCGCTGCCGCCAGACCTTCTTCAAGGGTCGAAATATCAGCCATCAAAGCAACACGGCCTTTGAGCGCGCGTACCATATCTGCCAGCGGCTCTGCCGGACGGCGGCGGGGTGTGGCATCGAGGGCAATGATATCGGCCCCGGCCTTCAAGAGGGCTTCGGCACTGGCCAGAGTGGGCGTGATATATACTTCTGAGTCCACGTGCACCTGCTTCCAGATCCCGATCACCGGCAAATCAGAAACCGCTCTGGCACGGGCCACGGTTTCGGGATGGTTGAGCCGGAGGCCACCCGCCCCGCCCAGGGCGGCAGCAGCCACCATACCCAGCACAAAATCTGTGGTATAAAAGGCTTCGTCGGCCTCTGGCTGGCATGAAACGATCAATTTGTTCTTGAGCGTGGTAATATTAAACAAACTTTAACCCCAATTAATTGCTGTCTTTAATTTAACACCACAAGTCTGCCAATTAAAGCCCTATAAATAAAAGAGCAAAGGTAATTTTTTCGTAAGGTAGAGGGATTTAAAATCATGTTGAAGCACAAAACACTCGGTCAATACCTGACACTGGCTCTGATCAGCACCAGCCTGCTGTCAGCCTGTGGACGCCACGTGCCCATGGTGACTGACGTTCAGACCGGTCAGCCCGGCAGTACTGCGCCTGCTTCACCGATCACCGGTTCTCCCACCAATAACTTTGGCGGTGACCCTGGCTATGGCAGCACCCTGCCCCAGCCCCAGGCCCCCCAGGATCCCATCGACACCCCCTCTCCTTTGCCTGCCCCCCAGAATCCCGTCAAGCCCGGCGAGCCCATTCAGGCCAAAGCCGTCAGCAACACCACTGCCTTTGCTGTTCCCCAGATCAGCAAATGGTTTCAGGTCAATGGCGTTTACGTTCACAATGACCTGAGCTGGCAGCCCGTGCAGGGTGCAGCTGAGTACTGGATCTTCAAAAACCAGCTGCCCACCTTTCAGGAAGCCCGCCGTGAAATGGCCTATGCCGTCGCCAACAGCAGCAGCTTCAAAGACGGCCTGCAGCCGCCTAACCTCAAGTCCGGCGATATCTTTGAACGCATCCGGCGCAGTTTCAATTCCATCACCAACCAGCCCGGCGTGACCTACAACTACAAAGTCATCGCCGTGGATCGCAACGGCGTGCAGATGTCTGAGTCCCCCGTGTTTCAGGCCACTGCCCTGCCGGCGGTTTCCAGTGCCGTGATGGATCCGGCCCAGGATGTCAACACCCTCAATCCCCTGTTCACCTGGAAAGCTGGCCAGCAGGGTATCCAGCCCGACGGCTACTATGTCAGCGTGTTTCCTTCTGTTCAGCTGAGCGGTGGCAGCCTGCCCCCGACCTCTTTTGCCCTCTGGACCGTCTTCCGTCCCAAAGGCACCCACGTGGTCCGCTATGGTCAGGACAGCGCCAACAAAGTCTCTTACGCTGGTACCCTGCCCTTTGATATCACCTTCAACCTGGGTGCAGGCAAAAATTACTCCTGGTCTGTGGTCAGCGTCAAAACCGACACCGGCAACATGAAAACCGCCAAAGCCATCTCACGCAGCTGGAGCGGGTTTGGTCACTTCCAGCTGAGCGGCAACGCCACTGGCTCTAACGTGATGGCTAACAGCCTCTACCGCTCTGCCACCAACCAGATCAACCAGCATCTGCCCCAGCAGGTTCAGGCCCGCAACCCTTACCAGCAGCCCGTGTATCAGCAAAATGCTGTTCCGCAGCAGCAGGCTTACCAGCAGCCTGGCTACTATGCCCCCCAGCAGCAGACTGTGTATCAGCAGAACGCTTATCAGCAGCCTGGTTACTACGCCCCCCAGCAGCAGCAGACTTACCAGCAGCCCGGCTACTATGCCCCCCAGCAGCGACGCCCCTATTAAGGGCCGAATGGGGTAAAATAATCCCAGACAGTCAATGTTGAGAGGAACACCACCCATGAAAACACTCAGATTATGGTTCAGCCTGCTGGGTGTTTTGATGCTGCTGGGCTGCCCCGGCGGACCGGGACCCATTGGCAATTTGCCGCCGGTCCGTCTGACCGTACTGGTGGTCAATGGACTCACCAACCAGCCGATTGCCGGCGCCCGCGTTTCGCTCAAACTCGACAATCAGAATATCGTGCCCGATGTGGCCAGCGACAGCAACGGCCAGGCCGTCTTTGAAAACGTGCCTGCCGGCGACGGTTACAAGGCCTTTGCCGGCAGCGTGCCCGGTCTTGCACCCGCGACCTCCCCGACCCTCAAACTGGAACAGAACAGTGACGTGCTGATTCAGATGAGCCCCAGCGTCAATCAGGGCGCTGGTCTGGTCGCCGGCTCGGTCAAAGACGCCCGTACCCAGTCGCCCCTGGCCGGCGTGAGGGTCAGCCTGGTACCCGGCGGGCTGGCAGCACAAGGAGCACCACGTCCCGGCGCATTTATTCAGCCTTTTGCCCGGCCCTTTGGCCTGATGCAGTTTGGAGGGCTAAGCGCTCAGACCGACCAGGCAGGGCAGTTTACGTTAAACGACGTATCACCCGGCAGTTATCAGGTGAACTTTGAGCTGAGCGGCTACCCCATCACCCAACGCAGCATCAACGTGCAGCCCGGCGAAAGCACCACCATTGAAACCGTCTTTTTATCGAGCGGGCCAGCCCAGAATCCCAACGCCCAACAGGGCCAGGTGCTGATTGTCGAATCCAGCCGGGTGATCCAGCTGGACCAGCAGGGTCAGACCGTCTGGCAGCATTTCAGTGCAGGCCTTTCGGCCGCCACCCGTCTGCCCGACGGCCATACCCTGGTGGCCGATGAGCAGAGCAATCAGGTGCAGATGCTGACCCAGGCCGGCAATGTGGTATGGGATATGGGTTCTTCCCTTGGCCTGATCAGCCGCCTGAGCCAGCCGGGCTGGGTGGCAGCCGCTCGCGACGGGCAGTCGTTTCTGATCTCCGATACCGGCAATAACCGCATCCTCGAAATTGAAGGGGGCCGCATCAGCTGGCGCTTTGAAACCGGTCTGAACCGACCCCGCTCAGCCACCTATGCACCCAATGGCAATATCGTGATTGCCGATACGGGCAATCGCCGTGTCATTGAAGTGGATCGCCAGGGCGTGCCCGTCTGGGGCTTTGACGTCGATATGATGGCCCCTTCTCACGCCGTGCGCCTGGAAGACGGCAGCACCCTGATCACCGACGGCGGCTATAACCGGGTGATTCGCATCAACCAGGCAGGCCAGCCCGTCTGGTTTTATGACCAGGGGCTGAACCGACCACGCAGCACAACACCCAGCCGCTTTGGCACCTTTATGATTGCCGACACGGGCAATAACCGGATTATTGAAGTGGATCGGATGGGGCAGATCGTCAGCAGCATTCCCAACCTGGGCCGGCCTCTGGCGATTGAACGCCTCTGAGGTAGCTTTGCCTAAACGGGCAGCGGCTCTTCGCCTTTCAGCCAGCGCCTGAACTGACGAAGGTTTTCGGGCTTGGCCAGATCGTAGTTTTCTTCATGCTCCAGCCAGAAATAGCAGACTTCTGAAATCACGTCTTCTTCCCAGTCGAACTTCTCGGATTCGGTCAGAATATTGGCAATCAGGGTCAGGCCTTCGGGCACCAGAATTTCGTCCAGCACGGCATCACAGAGGCGCACCAGATCATAGGGTTCAAGCATGTGCACCGTGTCCATATCGCGGAACTGATAGTGATATGTGGGCTCTTCTTCTTCTGAGCGATCCAGCTCTTCCTGAACCAGTTCTTGCAGGTCCTGGGCGTCGATCTCTTCTAAAAAAAATTGTTGGAGGGTTTCTTCTTGCATGGGGGGTCGTGTTTTTCTCGCTCAAATTGAATGTACCCATTTTAACCAAAGGTCTGGCGCTTCTGTAAACATGTTCGCTGAAAAAATCACGCTGCCTGCCTGGGCTTCAAAGGGCGGGTCCGTGAGATCTCGGGCAAAGGCGCGCCAGGTATCCAGACCAGCAGGTACCTCAGGCGCCAGGCTGTAGGCCAGTCGGGCCAGGGCCCGCAGCCCCAGCCCGGACTCAAACACTGAGCTGATCACCAGCTGCTGGCCCTGCGCGCGCGCCAGTGCTACACAGGCTTCAAAGCGTTGCGGCCCCAGCAGCATGGGTTTGAGCACCAGCACGTCGGCCACCGCCGCCAGCGCTTGCCAGTCTGACTGGGCCAGGCTTTCATCCAGCGCCAGGCGCTGCGGGCTGTGCTCGCGCCAGTGCCGTGCCTGCGCAGGTTCGCGCAGAGGCTCTTCGAGATAATCAATGCCTGTTTCAGGCAGCCGGGCAGCAAAATCAAGAGCCTGGGCCAGCGACCAGCAGCGATTGGCATCCAGGCGCAGGGCAATACCCGGCAAAGCCGCCAGCAGGGTGTCGATCAGACGCAGATCATCCCGCGGGCCGCCAAAGCCCACCTTGAGCTTAAAACAGCGATAACCTTCAGCGTAAAGCCTGCGGGCCTGGGTCAGCAGAGCAGCAGGTGCCTGCGGTGTGAGCAGGGCATTCAGCGGCAGACGCTGGCCCAGCGACACCGGAGGCAGCGTCTGCTGCAAAAGAGAGAGCCCCCAGGCCAGAGCAGGCGGTGGCTCAGCAGGCTTGTCTGCATCCGGTGCTTCCAGCCAGGTCAGGCAATCGTTCAGGCTTTCGCGACTGAGCCCCGGAAAGGGTGCAACCTCAGCATAAAGGGTTCCGACAGGGCTCTGCCGGGCCAGCACCAGCCCTTCACGGCAGTTGAACAGCCCCTGTTTGAGCTGCACGGGTTGATGATACGGCAGTTGATAGCGGCCATAAGCGATGGGCATGTCAAAACCTGCATAAAAAAAGGCAGATGGCTGTACCACCTGCCAAACCGTTGATGATGAGACAATTGTTCATGGCGTGGGTGTCAGTTCAACTGAGCTGCAGCATATGCAAAGCAAAGCCACGTCGCGAGAAGCAAATGCCGGCGGGCGACAAGCTGTCTCTCAAGGCTCACATCTTTCTAACATTAGTCTCTTAACGTCGTCAGAGTTTCCCACGTCTTCTCTATCGCACCCCAGGTGACCCAAATTGTGCCAGGCAACAGAACTTTAATCAAGTGTTAACAAAAGCAAGGTCAAAGCCGTGCTACAAGTAAAGAAAGATCCGCTCTCAACTGACAAAGGAGTCCAAAGATGTCGATTTACCCGCTCTTACCCCTCAGCGCCATCGTCACACTGCTGCTCTTTGTGGCCTGTTATCAGCAAAGCGAAGAGCAGGTTCTGGATGAGAGCCAGGCCCTGCAAGCAGCACAAGTCAAAGAAAGCGGCGTGGATTTTCAGCACGACATTTACCCCATTCTGCACCGATCCTGCATGCCCTGCCACAACAGTGGCACCCTGCCCCAGGTAATCGAAAGGGTTCAGAATACGGACTTTCCGCCGGTGGACGGCGACCCCGGCCAGACCCGCGAGCGCCTGCTGGCAGAGCTGGAGGAGCTGCAGCAGGCCATGAGAGACGGATTGCCTTTAAGCTATACCAACAAAGAAAAAGTACACCAGAACTTTGCCATGCTGCCTGGCGAAATGTATCTGCTGCTTGAAAAAGGCGTCATGCCTCCCCCCTGGGGCCCGGAACTGCTCAAGGCTATTGGCTGGGAAGATTACAAGCCCCTGACAGCCGAAGAACGGGTGACCCTGCTGCGTTACGCCAAGCCTTATTCCCAGCCTTTTTTGCGCTGAAGTTTTAAGGTCCTCTTGACCGGTCGCGCGCAGAATCGGTTAGTATTAAAAAAAGACCCCCTGTCTGGAGCATCTTCTGACTTATGAAAGCGCACGCACCTGAAACCATCGTCCATTTGTCGGACGACGTCCTGCAGGCCCAGTTCCGGCAGGCCCGTGCCCTGCTGCAGGGTCTGCGCTACAAACAGGCTGTCAGCCTGATGGATACTTTGCTGGACCAGCCACTGGGCCTGAGAGATCGCCTACAGCTGATGGCCCAGCGGGCCCTGGCCCAGGCCCTCTGGAAAAAAGCCGAAGCCGCCATTGAAAACGCTTCGGTGATTCTGGCCACGGTACAGGCAGATATTGACGATCTGGCCTGGCAAGAGATTGACTGGGAACACGAAAAGCGCGAGGATATCGGCCATCTCAGCTTTCTGGCTGGTGTGTTCCAGCTGCGCGGCCTGCTGCATCGGCTGCGCAAAGACGCCCGCCGCGCGGTAGAAGATCTCAGCCTATCACTGTTTATGGGTTCTGATCCTGAACTGCTGGCCCTGAACCAGCTGCACCGGGCGGCGGCCCTGATTGAGCTGAACGACTGCCTGGAACAGGCCCTCAGCGATCTGCAGCAGGTACAACAGAGCCAGCCTGAACTGCTTAAAACCTGGTTGAACCTGCCTGAAGAAGGGCTGCTGCAACTGCGAAAAAATCAAATCTGCTGCACGGCCCAGCAGCGCGAACTGCATCTGAGTGCCGATAAAGTGCGTCTGAAACCCAAACAACTGGTACCGGAGTGTTTTTACCTGGCCCGCCAGCTGCAGCTGCTTGAAGACTGAGGCAGCCGCAGGCTGATGACAGCCGCGGCTGATTACAGCAAAATACTGAAAAAGCCAAACAGCAGCATAAAACAAAAGGCGTGCAGCACCAGCGCAGCCCAGAAGTTAAAAAACAGTTCGATGATATGCTCGGCCCGCTCCAGAGCAGCATAAAACTTACAAACAACAGCCAGCAGACCGGCTTCAAAGCCATAGAAAAAAAGACTCGAAAAAAAGCCCAGCTGCAAAGAAAAGGCCGCCAGTAACACAATGCCTGGCAGCAAAAATATCATCATGGGCCAGATTTCATCAGCCTTCTGCGCTTCAAACCAGTCGTCCCGCGGGCCCTGCTGCCAGGCATCCACCGGAAAGACCAGATAGTACCACAGGTTTCTATAGAGGGGTCCTGTTTCAGCTGCGTCAGTCGAAAAGTCTGAATCGTACATAACTTAGATTATACCATTCCCCTGCAGTGGCTTTTGGGGGCACAATATCCGCCGGACCCGCCCCGGAGTATGCTACAATTTCTTGCATCTCAATCCAAATAACGGCGGTTAGACGATGTCTCAGTCTGAACAATCCGGAACCATCACAGAAAACAAAATTGACACCTATCTTGAAGAACTGCAGCTGATCCAGGCGCGGGGCTCCAAAAAAATAGCCCTGATCGGTACCCGTCACGTGTCGTTTGCCCATCAGCAGCTGATTGAAATGCTGGCCTACGCCCTGGCGCTGGAAGGCAACCACATTATTACCAGCGGCGCACCCGGCACCAACTTTGCCGTCATCAAAGGCGTGCAGCGAGCCAACCCCGACAATCTGACGGTGATTCTGCCCCAGACCCTCGAAGAACAGCCCGATGAGAGCCGCGAACAGTTGCTGACCCTTAAAAGTGTGTTTGAGTACCCTGAACGCTCCACCATGACTCTGGCCCAGGCTTCTGAACTCTGCTATGCCGAGATTATTGGCAAATGTCAGCAACTGGTGGCTTTTTTGTATCACACCAGTCTGACCCTCAAACAGACCATCAAATATGCCCATGAGCAAAACAAGATGGTCACAGCCTTTTATCTGGACTGATGCGCCTGATTCTGCGCCTGCTGGCCACACTGATCGCACTGGCCCTGCTGGCAGGTGGCGGCGCGATAGCCTATGCTTACACCCAGCTGACCGCGCCGGGCAACAACGAAGAGAGCCTCTACCTGGTCAAGCCAGGCATGTCGCTGTATGGGGTTTCTGAGGATCTGCACACCCAGCGGCTGCTGCGCAACCCCCAGGTCTTCCGGCTGCTGGCGCGCATCAAAGGCCAGCAAAACCAGCTCAAAACCGGTTACTACCGCTTTGACGGCAAAATGTCCGGTCAGACCATTCTGCAGCGTCTGACCCGTGGGCAAACCGAAAAAATCCCCTACACCATTCCCGAAGGCTATCGCATCGATCAGGCCGCCGCCCGTCTGGACGAACACAAGCTCTCACCTGAAACCTACATTGCCCTGGCCCGCCAGCCTGCTGCAGATCTGCTGGCACGCTACCCCTTTCTGCAGGAAACCTCCGGCAAAACCAGCCTGGAGGGCTATCTCTTTCCGGATACTTACTTCCTGACCGGCACAGAGCAGGAGCTGATTGAAGCCCAGCTGCGCCGCTTTCAGGAACTGATCCTGCCCCTCTGGGCATCCCGGCCAGCCAGCCATCCCCTCAACCTGGACGACACCATCCGGCTGGCCTCAATTGTAGAGCTGGAAGGCGTCCGCGACAGTGAACTGCCGCTGATTGCCGGCGTTTTTCTGGAACGCCTGCGCATTGGCATGATGCTGCAGTCAGATCCCACCACCGAGTACGCCCTGGGCTGGAAACAGGGCCCCAAAGGCCTCTCCCTCAAAGACATTCAGATCGATTCGCCGTATAATACTTACCGTTACCATGGCCTGCCCCCCACCCCGATCGGCAATCCGGGACTGGCGGCAGTCAAAGCCGTGATCTACCCGGAGCGCTCAGATTACCTGTATTTTGTGGCCCGGGGCGACGGCAGTCATGTGTTTTCACGCAGCTACCAGGAGCATCTGAACGCCATCAACCGGATCGTTGCCGGCAAAAAATAAGCACAAGAGGAACGCTGAGCCATGGGTGAAGTCAAACTGACGAATATTATCAAACGCTTTGGCAATACAGAAGTCATCAAAAATCTGTCGTTGCACATCAAAGACGGCGAATTTCTGGTGCTGGTCGGCGGCAGTGGCTGCGGTAAATCCACCACCCTGCGTCTGATTGCCGGTCTCGAAAGCGCCACGGAGGGCGTGATCATGATTGGCGACAAAGACGTCACCAACGTGCCGCCCAAAAGCCGTGACATTGCCATGGTCTTTCAGAACTATGCCCTTTACCCGCATATGACCGTTTACGACAACATCGCTTTTGGTCTGAAGCTGCGCAAAATGGACAAAGCCACCATCGATCGCAAGGTCAACGAAGCCGCTGATATGCTCGACATCCGACCCTATCTGCAGCGAAAGCCCAAAGAGCTCTCCGGCGGCCAGCGCCAGCGCGTGGCCCTGGGCCGGGCCCTGGTGCGCGATGCCCAGGTCTTTTTGATGGACGAACCCCTCTCCAACCTCGACGCCAAGCTGCGCATGCAGACCCGTACTGAGATCAAGCGCCTGCAGCAGAAGCTGGGCATCACCACGGTCTATGTGACCCATGATCAGGTCGAAGCCATGACCATGGGTGACCGCATTGCCGTGATGAAAGACGGCATCATTCAGCAGCTGGCCACCCCGGCCATTGCCTATGAGTTTCCGGCCAACCTCTTTGTGGCCGGTTTTATCGGCAGCCCGGCGATGAACTTTATCAAGGTCAACATCAGCGAGCTGGACGCCGACAGCGCCACGGTGCAGGGGGAAGGGCTGCAGCTGAAGCTGCCGCGCCCGGCCAGCGCCCAGGAAATGGCCGGTTTTAAAGGCCGGGACATGCTGCTGGGCGTGCGCCCGGAATTTATTGCCGTGGTGGAAGGGGATATTTCAAGCGATCGCAGCAAATGGCAGCCCCTGCAGGCCTGGGTAGACGTGGTCGAACCCTCAGGCTCACGCACCTTTGTGCATCTCTCGGTGGGTAAAGACCACAAGATCATCGCTGAAGCCGATACCATCAAGGTCATGCACCTCAAACACGGCTCTGAAACCACCATCTGGGTCGATACAGGCCATGTGCACCTCTTTGATCCCACCAGCGAAAAGCGCATCATGAGTACAGCCCAGGAAGCGCCATGATCCGAACCGAGGGCCTGATCAAAACCTATAAGGGCCGCCGCGTGGTCAACAGTGTCAACGTGCGCGTAGCGCGGGGTGAAGTGGTCGGCCTGCTGGGTCCCAACGGCGCAGGCAAAACCACCACCTTTTATATGGTGGTGGGTCTGGTCAGCCCCGAAAAAGGCCAGGTCTTCTTTGACGATAAACGTATCTCCCGCCTGCCGATGCACCGCCGGGCCCGGCTGGGCATTTCCTACCTGCCCCAGGAGGCCTCGGTTTTTCGTAAGCTGACGGTTGAAGAAAACATCCGGGCGGTCTGGCAGTTGCTGGGTGTGCCCCGCTCCCAGCACAAAGCCCGTCTGGACGAGCTGCTCGAAGAATTTAAACTGACCCACGTGCGCAAGTCCAAAGGCCACCAGCTCTCCGGCGGGGAGCGCCGCCGGGTTGAAATTGCACGGGCCGTGGCCACAGAGCCCTCATTTTTGTTGCTGGACGAGCCCTTCAGCGGCATTGACCCGATCGCGGTAGCCGGTATTAAAGAAATGATTGTGCATCTGCAAAAGCGTTCCATCGGCATTCTGATCACCGACCACAATGTGTCTGAAACCCTCGGCATTACCGACTGGGCGTATATTCTCACCCGTGGCAACGTGATCGTGAGTGCGCCCTCGGTGGAGGTCGCTGCCAACCCGCTGGCCCGCCGCTATTACCTGGGCAATGAGTTTCACTTTCAACGCTACCGTTCCAAAATCACCTACCCTTACAGCCCCGAAGAAATCACCGAACGGCATGACGAGAGCGTGATCAACCTCGACAGCATCAACTTTGACGACCTCGACGCCGACCTGACCAATCCCTGAGTCCAGAGCTCAGATTGGACGGCAGGCCAGCAGACGCACCACATCGGCCTCCCCCTGGTGAAAAGGCCCTTCATCAAGATGTGTGCGGGTGTGTTCCAGCTGCAGAATGTCCAGCTCCTCAAAATCGTTTTGCAGCATCTCTGTGGTATAGAGCATCTGCGGGTCTTTGGGCCCGCCGGAGCTAAGCTGCAGCTGAGCGGGGGTAAAGGCTTCCAGCAGCACCTGACCACCGGGACGCAGCCAGTGCTGCAGCTGCCTGAAAAAGGCCTGCCGGGTGTCAGGCCCAAAGTGGGTGTAAATCAGGGCGATCAGGTCATAATCGGTGGGGTCAGGGGTAAAGTGCCGCACGTCCGTCAGCTGATAATCGATCACATCAGGATCCAGTCCCTGATGATGCGCCAGACGCAGGGCCTTGTCACGACCGGCAGCGCTCTGGTCAAAGGCCTGTACCGACCAGCCCCTGGCCGCCGCATAGACCGCGTTGCGACCCTCACCCTCACAGGGCAATAAAAGCCGTCCCGGCGGCAGAGTCGCCAGGACGTCGGCAAAAAAAACATTTGGCGCAGTACCATAGACATAATCGGACTCGGCGTAGCGCTGATCCCAGAAAGCAGCTTGCATCAATCAAAAACCTCTGCATCTTTTTCTTGATTATAGCGTAGGGATTATTGTATATCCAAGCAGATAATCTGCGAACTGCCGATTGCAATCAACAACCACGTTTACACAAATTTGCTATCATGGGCTTTATGCAAAAACAACTTCTCAGCGCCCTGCTGGCAGGTCTGCTGTGCTTCAGCACAGGAGCCCTGGCTCAGAGTGAGCGCCATACCCAGCGCACAGACATGCAGGTTCTGGAGCGCCTGATGACCTTTTCCGACGGCCTGCAGGCCGCCGAGATTGCCGTGCAGCTGGAGCCCAGCGGCAGCGGCATGCTGGCCCGCCAGATCATTGCCCCCCAGGACACCCTGGCCTACATTTTTAAGCAGACCACAGGCTTTGTGCTCAAAAACAATCAGGCCCACCCTGGCCTGGAGGTCTGGGTGATCGACAGCAAGGGCCGGGTTCTCAAACACTTCCCCGATCTTTATGCCGCCCTGCCGCCCCAACCCATGGGCCGTCTGCAGGCCCTGAGCCTTTCGCTGCGCCCGGATACCCTGGGCCTGACACCCGGCCAGACTTACGGCATCAAAGCCCGCCTCTTTGACAAGCAGGGTGTAGGAGTACTGGAGTTCAAGCATTATTTTGAGCTGGCCGAAAGCGTGAAGCATCCCCGCGAACTCAAGCGCGAAAGCGTACAGCTCAACCCCGTGGTGCGGCTGAACAAACAGGGTCTGAACCTCAAGGCCGTCGAAATGTACGACGCCGAAAGTCGCGATCCCATGCTGCACCCGCATCTGAAGGCCGGTCAGGAAGCCGCCCTGGTGCTGCGGGGTATTGAGGGTCTCAAAACCGTGAATGGCAAGGTCTTTCCGGGGCTTGAAATCACGCTGCTGGACACCGCCAGCGATATCGTGATGCATGCCAGCGATGTCTTTACCAAAGAAACAGAAGGCCTCGATGCAGATAAAGTCGCGGAAGCTATTTCCAGCAGTCTGCGCTTTAGCGCCGAAAAACACCCACCGGGTGAATACCTCTGGGCCCTGCGCCTCTTTGACAAACGCAGTGAAGCCCAGCTGGGACTTAAGCTCTGGGTCAAACTTCAGCCCTGATAGTATACCTGCAGACACCCCGTGGTAAATCCATCCAGGTTTTACCACGGCAGTGAATTCCCGGCAAGCGTTAAGGCCACGAAGCGCAGAAATGGCAGGAACACAGACTCTGCTATCCCACCCTGACAAAAGTGCGTCAGATGCTAGACTAAAACATATTGCACTTTTGCCTTCTCTATCTGCCTGTGTTTCAGGCCCAACAAGGAGTACCCCGATGCACTACATTGTCTGGATCGAACAGTTCAGCGGCATGCTGCAGCGTCTGTCGCACTGCCTCACCCAAGCCGAAACCCACGCCGCAGCCCAGGGCTTTGATGTCAACAGCCTGCTGCAGGAGCGCCTGGCCCCGGATCAGTTTCCGCTGGTACAACAGGTGCAGGTAGCCTGCGACAACCTCAAGCTGATGGCCGCCCGCCTCAGCAAAACCGAAGCCCCCCGCCACGAAGACAATGAAAGCACCCTGGCCGAGCTGCAGGAACGCATTGCCAGCACCCTCGAATTTGTCAAAGGCATTCCGGCAGAGGCCTATGCTGACGCTGACCATGTGCAGGTCAGCTTTCCCTGGCTGCCCGACAAGCACCTGATGGGTCCGGATTATTTTGTGCAGTTTGCCGTACCCAATCTGTGCTTTCATCTGACCACGGCTTACGCCATTCTGCGCTACAAGGGCGTGCCGCTGGGCAAGCAGGATTTTCTGGCCCGGCTGGACTTTCACCCCGGCGCCGCGCAAAACTAAGGCATGCCAACATCTATTGCCCGTGCGGTGGTGATCGGCGCTTCCGGGGGTCTGGGGCAGGCCTGTGTGCAGCACCTGATCCAGCAGGGTGTGCCCGAAATTTATGCTTTTTCGCGTACGGGCCAGGCTTTCAGCAGTCCCAGTGTACACAACGCCCAGCTGGAGCTCTGCGATGAAGCCAGTATTGCTGCAGCAGCCGCTCTGGCCGGTCAGAACGGTCCGCTGCAGCTGGTCATCGTCAGCACCGGCCTGCTGCACAGCGGCGTGATGCACCAGCCTGAGCGCAAACTCAGCGAGCTGGACCCGGCCAAGCTCGCCACCGACTTTGCCGTCAACACCATTGGCCCGGCCCTGGTGGCCAAGCATTTTCTGCCCCTGCTCGACCGCCAGCAGCGCAGCCTCTTTGTGGCCCTGTCGGCACGGGTGGGCAGTATTTCTGACAACCAGCTCGGCGGCTGGTACGGCTACCGGGCTGCCAAGGCCGCCCTCAACATGCTGCTTAAAAACGCTGCCATTGAGATGGGCCGCCGCAACCCCCGGGCCATTGTGCTGGGCTACCATCCCGGCACGGTCGACACCCCGCTCTCCAAACCCTTTCAGCGCCGTGTGGACCCGACCAAACTCTTCAGCCCCGCCACCGCTGCCGGATACCTCTTTGACGTGCTGGCTGAGGTCAGCGACAGCGACAGCGGCAAGGTGCTGGCCTGGGACGGCCAGCAAGTAATGCCCTGAACAAGCCAAAAGTCGCGTCAGACGACCACATCCTGCTGGCTCAGAGGCTATGAGTCAACAGATTCAAGAGTCCTTCCTTCTGTCAGAAGACCTGTCATAAAGATTTTGAATATCATGTCCGGCAGGGCGCAGTCTGCGTGCACAGGCCTCAAGTAAAAAACAAGGCCACGCCAAAGTTTGAGCTAAACATTCTGGCTTTGCCTGAAAGCGCAAAAAAAGTGATTGACAAAAACCTTTACATAAATTAACACAAGTTCATAAAAGGACACAATCTTCGAGCAAACGCTCAGAAAATCAGCACATCAAAGCCTTGATGCCCCTCTCTTTCCCCTTCCTTGTATTGAAGCCTTCAATAACAGGAAAAAGGCAAACCCGTCGTGAGGCGGGGACGCAAAGCCACGGGACTCCCTGAGTCAGCCGGGTTACCCTTATTTAAATCAGGAGTGATTCAACAATGCACAATCATGGCGGGTCTCTGCATACCTTTTACAAGACCTCTCTTTGTCTGGCCCTGTCTCTTTTCAGCGCATCGTGTCAGCCCCTTTCGCCCGGAACCACAAGTTTTCAGAACGTATCCCCTCCGGCAACTCAGGCTCAACCCATGGGCTTTCGGATCCAGAGCCAGCAGGCAGGAGCCGCTGGCCATGTGGCGGGAGAACTCTTGCTCAAGCTGAAAGACGCCAAAGATCTGCCCGATGTGGTCCAGAGCTTTCAGAGCGCCCGCCTGTCGCTTGAAAAACAGGAAACCCTGACCGGATTGCAGCGCAAACTCGTGCATATGACGCTCAAAGACAAATCTGAAGCCCAGTTACAGCGGGCGCTGAAGCATTTACAGAAGCATCCTAAAATTGCCTATGCCGAACCCAATTATCTGATTGAGCTGCACAATACCCCCAACGATTTACACCCTTCTTTATGGGGGCTCAACAATACCGGACAGACGGGTGGCAGCACTGACAGTGATATCGATGCCCCTGAAGCCTGGGCCATCGAAACCGGCCAGAGCCGAAGAATCACCGTGGCCATCATTGACTCAGGCGTTGACTACACTCACCCGGATTTAAAAGACAATATCTGGACCAATCCAGGTGAAATTGCCGGTGATGGTATCGATAATGACCGCAATGGTTATATCGACGATATCCACGGCTGGGATTTTGCCAATAACGACAATGATCCGATGGACGATCACAGCCACGGCACGCACTGCGCCGGAACCGTCGGCGCACGCGGCAATAACGGCCTGGGCATTACGGGTGTCAGCTGGAACGTCGAGATGATGGCCCTGAAGTTCTTGAGCGCCAGCGGCAGTGGTTCCACTTCCGCAGCCATCAAAGCCTTGCAGTACGCCACGGCCAATGGGGCGATGATCAGTAACAACAGCTGGGGTTCAACCTCCAAAAGTCTGGCACTTCAGGATGCCATTGCGGCAGCCAAAGGCCATGTGTTTATTGCTGCAGCCGGCAATAATGCCGCAAACAGCGACACATCCCCCCACTACCCGGCAGCTTATAACCTCGACAATATCATTTCGGTCGCAGCCAGTAACCACAAAGATCAACTGGCCAGCTTTTCAAATTATGGCCTGCAGTCGGTCGATCTCGCAGCCCCTGGCAGCAGCATTTACTCCACCGTTCTGAATCATAGCTATGGCAATAAAAGCGGTACCTCCATGGCGGCCCCACATGTGGCCGGCGTGGCGGCTCTGCTTTGGAGCCATTAGCCACAAGCCAGCGCCGAACAAATCAAGGCCAGTATTTTACAGAGCGTGGATCTCAAAGCACAGTTTGACGGCAAGCTGCTGAGCCCTGGCCGATTAAACGCGCGGGGCGCCTTACAGGCCCTGGGCAACCAGCCAACCCCGACGCCAACCCCTGTTCCCACACCTGCGCCAACGGCAGAACCCACGCCCGTGCCCACGGTAGCGCCTACACCGGCACCCACAGCGGAACCCACACCCGCACCCACTGTAGCACCTACACCCAGTCCAAGCCCCAAACCCCGCAAAGGTGGCGGTCAGGACAAACCTGCGCCCGGCAAAAACAAAAGCCGGTAACAGCGTCTGCATTCCAGTCAGCGGTCGGCGATTATTTTAAGCGAGAAAACGCAGTAAACAGACATGTTTGGCCCTGCCCGGCGTTATAATGCCTGCAGAAAGCACACATCAAAACATGTCAGAAACACACGCCACACTCCCCAGCGACCGCTCTCTGGTGCAGCGCATGCTGCCCTGGCTGCGGCCCCATACCGGTAGCTTTGCCCTGGCCCTGGGTCTGCTGCTGTTTTCGTCGGGGGCCAAAATGCTGGGTCCGGTGATTCTGCAGCAGGCCGTCGACCGCTATATCGTGCCCGGCAATTTTGGCGGCCTGGCCCGCCTGCTGGGAGCCTATGCCGTGCTGGTGGTGCTGGGCTTTGTGGCCAATTACCTCGAAATCATCCGGCTGGAACAGGTTGGCCAGCGCCTGATCGCCGACCTCAAGCAGCGGGCCTTTGCCCACCTGCTCAAACTGGAGCTGCGCTATTTTGACCAGCAGAGTACGGGCAAGCTGGTCTCGCGCATCGAAAACGACGCCAACGCCCTCAAGGTGCTCTTCAGCACCGTGATCACCAATATTCTGGGCAACTTTGTGGTGGTGCTGGGCATGTTCGGCATTATGGCCTGGCAGTACGACCTGCGCCTGGCCGTGTATATTGTCGGGCTTTGCCCCCTGATTCTGATCGCCGCGCTGCTGTTTAACCGCTGGATGAAAAGCCTGCTGCTGCGGGCCCGCAAACAGCTGGCGGAGGTCAATGGTTTAATCACCGAAATCATCCAGGGCATCGCCACGATTCAGATTTTTGGCCAGCAGCAGCGCTTTATTGCCCGCGTGGACCGCGAAAGCCATTATAAATACGGCCTCGACAGCCGCATGACCGTGTTTTTCAACAGCTTTTTTAACAGCCTCTTTTTTGTGCAGACCCTTGGGGTGGCGCTGGTGCTCTGGTTTGGCGGCCAGATGGTCATGCAGGGCCAGCTCAGCGTGGGCAGCCTGATTCTGTTTATGGTCTTTATTCGCACCTTCTTTGTGCCGATCATGTTTTTGTCTTCGCAGTTCAACGAGTTTCAGAAGGCCCTGGCCGCCGCCAGCCGCCTGTTTGACCTGCTGGATCAGCCGGCTGAGAGCGAGGTGTCTGCAACAGAAAACAACCCCGCGCCGAGCCTGCCGCCGGGGCCCTACACCCTGGAGTTTAAAGGGGTCTGGTTTCGCTACAGCCCCGACAGCGACTGGGTGCTGCAGGATCTCAGCTTTGTCTGCCCGGCCGGCGCGCACTGGGCCGTGGTGGGCCCCACCGGCTCGGGCAAAAGTACGCTGATCTCCCTACTCATGCGTTTTTATGAACCACAACAGGGCCAGATTCTGCTTAACGGCATCGATATCCGCAGCATTCCCCGGCAGACGCTGAGGGCCCAACTGGGCCTGGTGCTGCAGGACGTAATTTTTTTTCCGGGCAGCATTGCCCGCAACCTCTTGCTGGGGCAGGAACTATCCGAGGCCGAGGTGCAGCAGACCATGGCGCAGATTGGCCTCGATGAAGTAATTCAGCGCCTGCCGCAGGGCTACCAGACCGAAGTTCAGGAAGGGGCCCGCAACCTGAGCGAAGGCGAACGCCAGCTGCTGAGCTTTGGCCGGGCCCTGCTACGCAAGCCCCAGATCCTGATTCTGGACGAAGCCACCAGCCATATTGATCCCCAGAGTGAGGCCCGTATCCAGCAGGCCATGCAGACCCTGCTGGCCGGGCGCACGGCCTTAATCATCGCTCATCGCCTGAGCACGATTGAGCAGGCCGACGGCATTCTGGTGCTGCAGTATGGTCGCCTGGTGGAGCAGGGCAGCCACAGCGAATTGATGAAAGCACGCGGGGTCTACGCCGAAATGCGCACCCTGCAGATGGTGTAACGATGCAGCAGACCCAATCGCTCAGCAGCAGTGCACCCCGCACGCCTAAAAAAGCGTCCGCTCACGGCGGTCTGCAGGCCACCCTCGGCTGGCTCTGGCCCTTCTGGCAGCCCCTGCGCTGGCGTCTGAGCTTTCTGATCCTGGTCACGCCCCTGGCCGTGCTGTTTGACGTCTGGGTACCCATGATCACCAGGGGCATTTTTGACCAGTTGCAGGGCAGCAGCTTTACGCCAGCCCTGCTGCGCCAGCAGGTGCTGCTGATTCTGGGGCTGGGCTTTTTGCACTTTGCCTTTTATCTGCTGGTGCAAAGCGTGCGCGGGGTGACCAATATGCACTTCGAAAACGCCTTTCGCATGCGACTCTCGCGGGTTATGATCCAGCTGGGGCAGACCTTTTTTTACCGCTTTCGCACCGGCGATGTGACCACCCGTCTGATCGACGATATCAGCGAAAAAAAGCTGGGCTGGTTTGCCTGCAGCGGCATTTTCAGGCTCTATGAGGCCCTGCTGATGATCTGCGGCTGCCTCTTTTTTATGACCCGCCTCAACCCGGCCCTGACCCTGATGACGGCCCTGCCCCTGGGCTTCACGGCCCTCTTTTACGTGCGCTCCTCACGGCGCACCCTGCATTATTCAGAGCAGTCCCAGCAGGCCATCTCCAATCTCAACAGCTACCTGACCTCCACCCTCGACGGCATTCGCGTGCTCAAGGCCTATGACCAGGAAGCACGCGCCAGCGACGCCTTTGCAGCGGTGGTCGAGCAGCAGTACCACAAAGAGGTGGCCCTGGCCAAAGTGGCCTCCCTGCTGCAGCTCTCATACAGCCGCTTTGCCGAGCTGGGCATGCTGCTGATTTTTTTAGCGGGCGGCTGGCTGGTCATTCAAGGGCATATCAGCCTGGGCGATCTGATTGCCTTTAACGCCTATATCTTTATGCTGATCTGGCCGATGGTGGATATCGGACAGTTTTTTATCAAGGGGCGGCAGGCCAGCGTCTCGGTGGAGCGGGTGCGCGAACTCGAAGACTACCCGGCCGAAATCACCAGTGCTCCTGAAGCCCTGCCCCTGCCTGAAGGCCCCCTGCAGCTGCATTTTGAGCGCGTCAGCTACCGCTTTGAACGGCCCGCGCTGCAGCAGGTCAGCTTTGCGGCCCGCTCCGGCGAAACCGTGGCCCTGGCCGGTGCCATTGGTGCGGGCAAGAGCCTGCTGCTCGACATGGTGCCCCGCATGCTGGAACCTCAAAGTGGCCAGATTCTGCTGAATCAAAAGCCCCTGAGCGCTTATAACCTGAGCGCCCTGCGCAGCAGCATGGGCTTTGTGAGCCAGACGCCCAGCCTCTTTTCGGCCAGCATCCGCGAGAACATTCTCTTTGGTCGGGAGCTGGATGAGGCGGCCCTGCAAGAAGCCCTGGCCGTGGCCCAGCTCGAACAGGACCTGCCCCAGTTTCAGGACGGCCTTGAGACCCTGGTGGGCCAGCGCGGCGTCAAGCTTTCAGGCGGTCAGAAGCAGCGCATTGCCATTGCCCGCGCTCTGATTCAGCGGCCCCGCATCCTGATTCTGGACGACTGCACCTCGGCCCTCGACGCCGAAACCGAAGCCCGCTTCTGGCAGGCCCTGCACAGCTTTGTGCCCGGCATGCTGGTGCTGGTGGTCACCCACCGCGTGCGCACCCTGCAGCGGGCCGACCGCATTGTGCTGCTGCAGCAGGGCGAGGTGCTGGCCACAGGCCATCATGAAGAACTCAGCCAGCAGCCGCTCTACCAGCAGCTGTATCTGAGCTGAATTATAAACCAGACCAGTCAATATAAAACGGCGCCCCAAAAGCATTCTCCTTCAGCTTTACCGCGCCCGAAGTTGGACTCAGGCGTAGTATTTGAAAACGCCTCATGTTACCAGAATCATTTGAATTAACAATAGGAATACCTTATACAAGCATATTTTGACTATCAGGAGCCCATACATACTCACTCAATGTTCATAGCTTTTGCCTGACATGATCGCTGAAAGTAAAGAAAGAAGACCTTTTTAGAATAGTGTATATTTTGAATAACAACAAACAAAATAAAAACCATACAAAAAGGTCTGAAGCCAAGCTACCATGTACCCATTCTCTTGTATACCCCCTGAAATCAGAAAAAGCCTGGAAGGTTTGCGTCATCAATTCCGGGCAAAGCATTTGCTCACGCTGTCCTGGCTGGTTTTTTTGCACATCATTTGTTTTGAAACCGCCAACCTTAAAACACTCCATAAACATGCTTCAAACATTGAATATAAAAGGCTTTTACAGTTTTTGCGCGCTAAATATTTACGCCCTCAGCTCTGGCTCAAATGGCTTGCCATGCGTCTCATAGATACATTGCCTCATGAAGATTTACAAAGCTTTGACTTGACAAGTCAGGGAGAGGGTTTGAGAGCCCTAAATAGCCTGTAAGTATTGTCCGTGTTGGATTTAAGCTAAAATGGGGCATCCCTCGAAAGGAAGCCCTCAAAATAATGCTTAAGATTCAGTGTACATCTCTTTTTCAAGCTTTAGAAAAAAATTTTAGTTCAAGGCCTGCAGCGTCTATGGCCTCATCGAGAGGATTGGCGCTGTGCCGTCGCCTACAGTACCGGCTTGATCCTATCCGAGAAAAAACCAACTCTGCGGTTACTCCAGAGTACAACTGGTTTCCGGGCC
>JACYMC010000241.1 GCA_015272195.1 Candidatus Sericytochromatia bacterium | reverse complement strand
CATCTGGTCAGAGAGTTCCGACGAATGTCTGAGCGTCCGGGTGAAAGTGCTGAAATCGGCGAAGCACTGATGGAACATGGCTATCAGGTGTTCTGGGATTGGCGGCGCTATCAGGCGGGCGAAATTCAACGCTGCACATTCAAGCAATATATGCGTGGGCTACGCCGCCAGGTTCACCTGCTTTTGAAACAGGGCGCCAATTATGCGACCGAAAAAGGGCAAAAATCTGCGCGAGCCCAGACAGCCTCCACCTGCAGGGCCTTATTGAAGGTGGAGTCAGCGTTATGGACTTTTGAAAGAAAAGAAATCGAGCCTTCTAACAACAGGGCTGAAAGAGCCATACGTCCCCTGGTGGTCTTGCGTAAAGTTTGCTATGGAACGCAGTCGGAGCAAGGCAGTCGGCTGATAGAGCGTCTGTTCAGCGTAGTTCACTCATGCCGCCAGCAAAACCGCTCTGCCCTCGCGTTTCTGAAGCAGAGTATTGAGGCGCATCTTGGCGTGGGCACTATGCCTTCGCTGGTTTCTGAAGGGCTGCGCTAAATCACCCACCTGAAGGGATACCCCGCTTTTATTTAAAATGACGCGTTTTACAAACGGGTCTGTACAGCAGAATCGATGGCTGCAGTCACTGCCGCCATGGCCTGATCACCCTGGATATCTGCCAGACGATCCTGCTGACGGTAATAGTCAATCAGGGGTGCAGTCTGAGCGGTATAGACTTCCAGACGACGCGACACAGCCTCAGGCTGATCGTCATCCCGCTGGTAAAGGTCATAATCTTCCGGGTTTGCCGGTGGGTTAAACTTCAGATTAAAGATCTGCCCTGTTTTACGGCAGGTGCGCCGCAGGGTCAGACGATCCATCAGCAGATCCAGCGGCACATCAATATTCAGTACCACGGTCAGCTGCTGATCAATTTCGCTGAGCAGCTGGTCCAGGGCTTCAGCCTGGGCCAGGGTTCGGGGAAAGCCATCCATAATCCAGTTGGCCGGAAAATCAGCCGACGTCAGGCGGTCCCGAATCAGGCCAATAATGACCCCGTCCGGCACCAGCTCCCCACGGTCCATGTAGCCTTTGGCTTCCAGGCCCAGCGCCGTCTGCTCACGCACCGCTGCGCGCAGAATATCGCCCGTGGAGACATGGGCTGCAGCGTACTTTTCTGCAATGACCTGGGCCTGGGTGCCTTTGCCGGCACCCGGTGCGCCCAGAAAAATCAGGTGAATCCCTTTACTCATGTTGTAAATCCTTCATATTGTCTGGCCAGCAGATGGGTCTGCAATTGATTGAAAAGATCAATTGCCACGCCGACCATAATCAGGATAGCAGTTGAGCCCATACGATCCAAGGTTGTCACACCGGTCAGGGCTGTCACCAGCATGGGAAAAATCACCAGCAGCGAAAGAAACACAGCGCCACAGAGCGTCATGCGGTTCAGGATTTTCTCAAGGTATTCAGCCGTTGGACGTCCCGGACGATAGCCTGGAATATAACTGCCATAACGCTTGAGGTTGGCCGCAATCTCCTGGGGATTCAACACCATCGAAGCGTAAAAGAAGGTGAAGAAAAACAGCAGTGAGACAAAGAAGATCCCATAGCCCGGCTGGACCGTCAGAAACTCAGCAGCCACTTTTAGGAAACCCACTTCAGGCGCAAACTGCTGAATGGTAGCGGGAAAAAGCAGCACCGATGAAGCAAAGATGATGGGCATTACGCCGCCCTGGTTGAGGCGGAAAGGCATATACGTGGCACGGCCACCATACATGCGGTTGCCCACCTGGCGCTTGGCTGACTGTACCGGTATCTTGCGGGCCCCTTCAGAGGCATAGACTACCGCGACGATCAGCAGCAGGTAAGACAAGAGCGTCAGACCCACGGCAAACCAGTTGGAAGCACCCTCCTGCACCAGCAGGTAGGTGTTTTTGGCATAACCGGGAATCGCCGCAACAATCCCGATAAAGATCAGGAGTGAAGCGCCGTTACCGATGCCGTGCTCGGTCATTTGTTCACCGATCCACATCACAAAGACAGCGCCTGCCACCAGCAGGGCAGTTGTATTGATTACAAACAGCACAGGGAAAGCTTCGCCAGGCGGATGTGCCAGAACCACGCCGGAGCGCCAGAGCCAGACAGACATGCCAAAAGCCTGGACTGAAGCCAGGATAATCGTTAGGTAGCGCGTTATCTGAGCAATTTGCCTTCGCCCGGCTTCGCCACCTTCTTTTTGCATTTCTTCAAGCTTGGGTATCACTGAGGTCATCAGCTGCATGATAATCGAGGCGTTAATATATGGCAAAATCCCCATCGCCAGGATGGAGAATTTGGCCAGTGCGCCCCCGGCAAAAAGATCAACAAATTGCAGCAGGGTTCCCTGGTTAAACAGATCAGCAATCTTGGCATTGTCAAGGCCGCTGACAGGGAGCTGAACCCCAAAGCGGACGACAAAAATCATGCCCAGGGTAAACAGGATTTTAAATTTAAGCCCGGAAGCCTGCCAGAGTTCTGCCAGGACTTCCGGACGCAGGGCCTGATCGCGCTTCATACGATCTGGACACTGCCACCAGCGGATTCAATTTTTTCACGGGCTGAAGCCGTGACATAAGAAGCTGTCACGTTCAGTGCGATGGTCAGCTCGCCACCACCCAGAACGCGCAGGCCGTCAGCGCGGCGATCGATCAGACTTTTTTCGACAATAGCGTCAAAGTCAACACTGTCACCGGCTTTGAACAGATTGTTCAGGGTGCCGACGTTCACAATCGCCCAATCAGATTTGTTGGGCATAATGAAGTGCTTCTTTTTGGGAATACGACGGTACAAAGGCATCTGACCGCCTTCGAAACCGGCTTTTTTGTGCGGACCAGAGCGCTGGCCCTGACCACGGTGACCGCGACCTGCGGTTTTACCGTTGCCGGATCCCATGCCGCGTGCTTTACGCTTACGCTTGGGACGCTTAAAGTTGCGTTGCAGTTCTTCTAATTTCATCGCTATTTACCCTTTCAGACCGCAGGTCCCTGCAGAATAGCTTTGGCGCTGACGCCGCGGGATTCTGCGAGTTCACCAATGGTTTTCAGCGCGCGCAGAGACTCAACTGCTGCACGGGCGTTGTTCAGAGGTGACTTGGAGCCGAGACATTTGGCCGTCGCGTTTTTGATGCCAGCAGCTTCCAGCACGATGCGCACAGAACCACCGGCGATAACACCAGTACCCTGTTTGGCAGGCTTGATCAGCACTTTGGCAGAGCCAAAAGACTCATTGACGGGGTGGGGAATGGTGGTATTGACAATGGGCACTTCAATCAGATTTTTACGGGCATCGGCCATGCCTTTCTGAATCGCGCCAACAACGTCACTGGACTTGCCAACGCCGACGCCAACTTTGCCTTCGCCATCACCCACAATGGTGATCACGCGGAAGCTGAGGCGCTTACCGCCTTTGACCACTTTGGTCACGCGGCGAACCTGAACCACTTTTTCGGTCCACTGGGTACCGTCGGCGGTTTCCTGTTGATTCTTCTTAATCATCGGTATCTCCTCTTAAAATTGCAGACCGTGCTCGCGGGCTGCTTCGGCCAGCGCAGCCACACGGCCGTGGTACTTGTTGCCACCGCGGTCAAAGACAACCTGCTGGATGCCTTTTTCCTGGGCTTTTTTGGCAATCCGCTCGCCAATTTTGCTGGCGGCTTCGATATTGCCGAAGTAAGAACCATTTTGACGCACTTCCGGTTCAACCGTGGAAGCAGCAGCCAGGGTGTGGCCTTCTTCATCATTGATAATCTGAGCATAGATATGCTGGTGTGAGCGGAAAACGGCCAGGCGCGGACGCTCAGCCGTTCCGAAAATACGTTTGCGCAGGCGGCTGTGACGCCGTTTCCGTTCTGCGCCTTTATTGACGACTGTTTTCATGTTTGCCTCCGACTATTTCGCCTTGCCGGCTTTTCTGCGAATCACTTCACCGGCGTACTTGATGCCTTTACCTTTATAGGGCTCAGGTTTGCGCACGGCACGGATATTGGCGGCCATATTGCCGACCAGTTCTTTATCAATGCCTTTAACGTGCACTTTGGTGGCCCCTTCGGTTTCAAAAGAGATACCGGCGGGGGGCTCAAACTCAACGTTGTGAGAAAGACCAACGTTCAGCACCAGGGTGTTGCCACGCAGTGAGGCTTTATAACCAACGCCGACCAATTCCAAAGACTTGGTATAGCCGGTGTTAACGCCCTGCACCATGTTGTTGAGCAGAGAGCGGAACAGGCCGTGCATGGCACGGGCCCGTTTGCTGTCGTTTTCACGCTTAACGTGGGCGACACCGTCGGCCACTTCCACGGAAACCAGTTCAGGCATGCTGCGCTGCAGTTCGCCTTTGGGACCTTTAACGGTCACCTGATTATCTTTCACTTCCACACTGGCTTTTTCCAGCGTGATGGAACGTTTTCCAATTCTTGACATGGGGCTACTCCTACCAGATATGGCAGAGGACTTCGCCGCCGGTGTTCAGACGACGGGCCTGCTGCCCGGTGATGATGCCGTGGGAGGAAGAGATCACCGCAATACCGAGACCACCCATTACATAGGGCAGTTCAGATTTTTGGGTGTATACCCGTCGTCCAGGACGGCTGATGCGCTTCAGACCCTGAATAACGCCTTTGCCACGGTGGTACTTCAGAATCAGTTTCAGCTTTTTGAATTTATCATCGCTGACTTCAATGTAGTCATTGATAAAACCGTTTTCTTTCAGAACACGGGAAATTTCTTTTTTCATTTTAGAATGAGGAATTTCCACCGCTTCCTTGTTCAGCAGGAGAGCGTTCCGAATCTGGGTCAGCATATCGCTAATGGGATCGTTAACCATTGTTTTCTCTCCTTACCAACTGGATTTCTTTACGCCTGGCAGCAGACCGCGGCTTGCGTATTCACGCAGGCAGATGCGGCAGAGGCCAAAATAGCGGTAATAAGCTTTGGAGCGGCCACAGCGACGGCAGCGGTTATGCTGGCGGACCTTGAACTTGGGGTCGCGCTGGGACTTCACAATCATTGATTTCTTTGCCATGAATCTCTCCTATTTCCGAAACGGCATTCCAAAGTGTTTAAGCAGCGCATAGGCTTCTTTGTCGGTCTGGGCGGTGGTCACGAAAGTGATGTTCATGCCACGCACTTTGTCGATTTTATCGTAGTCAATCTCCGGAAAAATCAACTGTTCTTTCAGACCGATGGTGTAATTGCCGCGACGGTCAAAGGCTTTTTCAGAGACGCCACGGAAGTCACGGATGCGGGGCAGCGCGAGTGAAACCAGGCGATCCAGAAACTCATACATCATGTTGCCGCGCAGGGTCACTTTCAGACCAATGGGCATGCCTTCACGCAGTTTAAAGTTTGCAATGGACTTACGGGCTTTGACCACAATCGGTTTCTGACCGGTGATCAGGGCCAGATCTCTCTGGGCCGCTTCAAGCGCTTTGTGGTTCTGAATGTATTCACCCAGACCAATACTGACGACGATTTTGTCCAGCTTAGGAACCTGCATCATGTTTTTGTAGGCAAATTCCTGCTGCAGGGCGGGAATCACATCCTGACGATACTTGCTCTTAAGTCTTGGTAACATCTGTTGTGCAACCATACTTGTTTATTCTCCTGTTATTTATGCGTCCAGCACATCACCAGAGCGATGGGAGACACGCCGTTTGGTGCCGTCTTCAGCAATCTGGTGGCGAATGCGAACGCCTTTTTTTTCTGCGGGATCATAGAGCATGACGCGGGAGCGGTGAATCGGGGCTTCGCTCTTGACCAGGGATCCCTTCTGGCCTGGCATCATCGGTTTCTGGTGACGGGTGCGAATGTTCACACCTTTGACCACCACACGGTTTTTCTTCGGAATCACGCGAATCACTTCTGCGATTTTACCGAGGTCGCCGCCTTCCTCCTGTTTACGACCAGAGATCACCACAACAGTGTCTCCTTTTTTAATGGTCAGACGGCGGTACTGTTTTTTATGAATCGGACGGATACCCATTTACAGAACCTCCGGGGCGAGAGAAATAATTTTCATGTAGTTTTTTTCACGCAGCTCACGGGCTACGGGACCAAAAACACGGGTGCCCACCGGATTGTTCGCATCGTTGATGATCACCGCAGCATTTTCGTCAAAGCTGATGCGTGAACCGTCTTCCCGGTGAACGGGGTGTTTGGTACGCACAATCACGGCTTTGACCACCTGGCTTTTTTTGACGGGCATGTTGGGGGTTGCGTCTTTAACGACGGCCTTGATCACATCACCCACAGCAGCGTAGCGGCGGTTTGAGCTTCCGAGAATATCAATGCAGAGCAATTCTTTGGCGCCAGTGTTGTCGGCGACAGCGAGACGACTTTCTTGCTGAATCATGACGACTGACTCCTTATACCTGTTTGGTTTCGATCACTTCCAGTAAGCGGAAGTGTTTATCACGGCTCAGCGGACGGCATTCAACAATTTTGACAATATCGCCTTCCTGGGCCACTTCGTTTTCGTCGTGAAACTTATAGCGCTTCCGACGGGACTGAACTTTACGATAGATCGGGTGGGTGGGGAAACGCTCAACCTCAGCAATGCGGGTTTTCTGCATTTTGGCACTCACCACTTTTCCTTGCAATACGCGCTTAGGCATGTGCGGTTTCTCCTTCGAGGGCAGAACTGATTTCGCGCTCCCGCAGAATGGTGTTGATGCGAGAGACTTTTTTGCGCAGCAGGCCTAACCGGGCGGGGTTAGACAGCTGGCGGGTGGCCGCCCACTGAAACTTCAGGTTGAAGAGTTCAGCTTTGGCTTCTTTCATTTCGTCATGCAGTTCCTGCACAGAGAGTTCACGCATGCGTTCGAGATCTTGTTTTCTACTCATCCGTTGCTTCTCCTGCTTGTTCTTTTTGCTGCTCTTCACGCACCACAAATTTGGTTTTGATCGGCAGTTTGGCTGCGGCCAGGCGCATGGCGTCGCGCGCAATTTCTTCAGACACGCCTTTTAATTCAAACAAAATGCGGCCTGGCTTGACAACGGCCACCCAGTATTCAGGTGAACCTTTGCCTTTACCCATGCGGGTTTCAGCAGGATGAGCAGTAACGGGCTTGTCGGGAAAGACCCGAATGAATACTTTACCACCACGGCGGATACGACGGGTCATGGCACGACGTGCGGCCTCAATCTGGCGGGAAGTGATCCAGTGGGGATCCTGAGCCTGCAGGCCAAATTCACCAAAATCAACGGTGGTGCCGCGGGTCTCTTTCCCCTTCATCCGTCCTCTCTGCTGCTTTCTGAATTTGGTTCGTTTAGGCATTAGCATGAGAAGAACCCTCTTTTTTTGACTCTTTTTCTTTCAGGATTTCACCCTTGTAGATCCAGACCTTGACGCCAATGATGCCAAAGACGGTTTTGGCTTCATAGAAACCATACTCAATGTCGGCTCTCAGAGTGTGGAGGGGAATACGCCCTTCGCGCAGCCACTCCGTACGGGCGATTTCAGCGCCACCGAGGCGGCCGGAAACCATAATCTTGATGCCCTGGGCACCGGAAGCCATGGCCCGGGACATGCTCTGCTTCATTACGCGGCGGAAAGCCACACGCTTTTCAAGCTGAATGGCAGCAGACTCGGCAATCAGCTGGGCGCTGGTTTCAATTGACTTGACTTCTTCAACATTCAGCTGAATTTTACGGCCAAGTTCTTTGAACATACGCTGGCGCAGCTCTTCGATATTTTTGCCACCACGGCCAACCACCATGCCAGGCTTGGCAGTCGCGATGGTGACAGAGACGTTGTTGGATTTGCGCTCAATCTCAACATCAGCGATACCGGCGGCAGCCAGCTGCTTGTAAATGATGCGGCGGATTTTGCGATCTTCCTGAATCAGATCAGGATAATTTTTGCGTGAAAACCAACGGCTTTTCCAGGGCTTGGTAATGCCCAGACGAAATCCGTAGGGATGTACTTTCTGACCCATGATGATTCCTCAATTTTCCTTCTTTAATCCGACGGCCACGGTCACGTGACTGGTCCGTTTGCGAATGGCATAGGCCCGGCCCTGTGCACGGGGGCGGATGCGGCGGAGCATGGAGCCACCGTCAACAAAGGCCTCTACAATGTACAGATCCTCAACGTCGAACATATGATTGTTTTCTGCGTTGGACAGCGCGGAGTGGATGACTTTTTCAATGATCCGGGCTGCTTTATGGGGCATGTAACGCAGATGGTCCAGGGCTTCCAGACCGTTCATGCCGCGAACCAGGTTCATCACCCGGCGCAGTTTAAAGGGGGACATACGCACACCCTTGGCAACCGCTTTAACTTTCATGGCTTGACTCATGGTAATACCTCTATCTTATCTGCGCGACGTCGTTTTGCTGCCGGCGTGTCCACGGAACAACCGGGTCGGTACAAATTCACCCAACCGATAATCGACCATATTTTCGGTGACGTAGACGGGCACATGCTTGCGGCCGTTATAAACGGCGATGGTGTGGCCCACCATGTCGGGGGTAATCATTGAGGCACGGGACCAGGTTTTGATCACCTTTTTCTCGTTGCGCTCATTCATGCGAAAAATCTTTTTTTCGAGTTTGTCCTGGACGTAAGGTCCTTTTTTAAGAGAACGACCCACTTTGCTACTCCTTTACCGTGCGTTACGACTGACGCGCTTGATGGTGATATATTTATCACTTTGCTTGGCTTTGCGGGTGCGATAACCCATTGCCGGTTTGCCCCAGGGTGTCTGCGGCTTGCCGCCGACGGGCGCTTTGCCTTCACCACCACCATGGGGGTGATCGCAGGGGTTCATGACCACGCCGCGAACATGGGGCTTACGACCCATATGGCGCTTGCGACCGGCTTTACCGAGCGACACGTTTTTGGCCTCAACGTTGCCAATCTGGCCAATGGTAGCGCGACAGTGATGAGACACCATACGCACTTCGCCAGAAGGCAGACGAACCTGAGCGTAACCGCCCTCACGAGCCACGAGCTGGGCAGAGGTGCCAGCAGCGCGGGCGAGCTGGCCGCCTTTGCCAGGCTGCAGCTCAATGTTGTGAACGGTTGTACCCAAAGGCATATCTTTGAGTTGCATCGCGTTGCCGATCTTGATATCGGAACCAGCACCGGAGATGATTTCATCTCCGACTTTCAAGCCAACGGGCGCCAGAATATAGCGCTTTTCACCATCTGCGTAGTGCAGCAGGGCAATATTTGCAGTGCGGTTGGGATCGTATTCGATCGTGGCCACTTTGGCAGGAATATTGTCTTTGTTCCGCTTGAAGTCAATCAGGCGATAGTGGCGCTTGTGGCCACCGCCCCGATGACGGGCTGTAATACGGCCAGTGTTGTTGCGACCGCCTTTTTTCTTGATCGGGACAAGCAATGATTTCTCGGGTTGATTGGTTGTAATTTCTTCGAAGGTCAGCCGGCTCATGCCTCTCACACCAGGAGAGGTCGGCTTCATTTTTTTAATACCCATAATTTTTCACCACTTTCCTCTTACCTCGCCAGATCGATCTGGTGACCTGCTTTTAGGGTCACGATCGCTTTCTTGCGTGCTTTGCGCTTTTTAGCGCGACTGCCGAAGGCACGTTGCTCAGGCTTGAGGCTAATGGTACGCACCTTATCGACTTCTACTTTAAAGATTTCGCCCACGGCTTTGGCAATTTCAACCTTGTTGGCGCGGGTGTCCACCTCAAAGACATACTGATTTTCTGCACCCAGGGTCATGGATTTCTCTGTGACCAGAGGGTGTTTGACGACTTTATAAGGATCCATTATGCACCGAGCCTCTCTTCCAGGGTTTTCAGCGCAGATTCGGAAACCAGCACATGTGCGTGCTTCAGCACATCGGTCACACCCAGGTTCAGCGGGTGAACCACGCTCACGTTGGGCAGATTGCGGGTGGCCCGATAAAGGTTTTCATCGTATGCCGTTAGAAAAAGCACTTTGCCTTCATTCAGATTCAGTTTTTTCAGCAGAGCAGCAAAATCACGGGTTTTGGTCATCTGCAGCTGGGCGTCAGCCACCACCACAAACTGCTCACGGTTGGCACTCAGAGCAGAGGCCAGCGCTTTGGCAGACATTTTGCGGTTGATAGCGGTTTTAAAGCTGCGGGGACGGGGACCAAAAACCACGCCACCCCCACGCCAGACGGGCGAGGTGCGGCTACCGGCACGGGCGCGGCCTGTGCCTTTTTGCTTCCAGGGCTTGCGACCACCACCACGTACTTCGGTACGGGTTTTGGTGCAGGCGGTGCCCAGACGGGCATTGTTCTGCTGACGCACAGATGCCATATGCATCAGATCAACGTTGGGCTCAATGCCCCAGACGTTTTCACTTACCTGAACAGTCCCAAAGTTATCGGCATCTGTATAAGACTTCAATTCAATAGACATCTTACTTCATTACCTTTCCGGTGGGCGTAATTCTCAGCACCGTGCCGTTGGAGCCCGGTGTTGCGCCCTTGACCAAAATCAGGTTGCGTTCGGTATCGACGCTGACAACCTGAAGGTTTTTAACCGTGGAAACACGGTTGGGTTTGCGACCGGCCATTTTCTGGCCTTTGTAAACCCGTGAGGGTGTCGTACCGGCACCGATAGAACCGGGCAGACGGTGAGATTTTGAACCGTGACTCATGGCACCCCGCGCAAAATGATGGCGCTTGGTCACACCCATGAAGCCTTTCCCGATGGGACGGCCCTGCACGTTGATAGCGTCACCGGCCTGGAATTGTGCAACGGTCAGCTCGCTGCCGACGTCAAAGCCGTCGGTGCTGCTGATGCGAAACTCTGCCAGGCGTCGAGTGGGCTGAACGCCCGCTTTTTTAAAGTGCCCGTTTTCGGGCTTATTGACTTTATGTTTGGCAATTGACTCATGTCCGACCTGAATAGCGGTATACCCGTCGTTCTCTTCGGTTTTCACCTGAACGACGGGACAGGGGCCGGCCTGGATAACCGTGACCGGCACACTGTTTCCGCTTTCGTCGAAGACATGCGTCATCCCAATTTTTTTACCTATTAATCCAACTGCTGTTGAAGGCATGGGATGTACTGTCTCCTCTTTCATAATTTGAAGCTGATTACAGCTTCACCTCAATATCGACGCCAGCAGGCAGATCAATATGCATCAGCGCGTCAACGGTTTTGGTTGACGGCTCCAGAATATCCAGCAGCCGTTTGTGGGTGCGGATTTCAAAATGCTCCCGGGACTTTTTGTCCACGTGCGGTGAACGCAGCACACAGAAAATATGCTTTCTCACCGGCAGGGGGACGGGACCGGAAACATTCGCACCTGTCCGCTTGGCGGTCTCCACGATCCGGCGTGCGGACTCATCCAGCAAGCGATGATCGTAAGACTTCAGTCTGATTCGAATTTTTTGACCTGCCATACCAGTTCACCTTAGTCCTTGATGTCTTCCAGAATTTTAACGACGACACCAGATCCAACGGTACGGCCACCTTCACGGATAGCAAAACGCATACCGTCTTCAATAGCGACGGGCTTCTGGAGCTTGACGACCATTTCGATGTTGTCGCCGGGCATCACCATTTCCACACCCTCGGGCAGGTTGGCTTCACCGGTTACGTCGGTCGTACGCACATAGAACTGGGGGCGATAGCCAGTGAAGAAAGGCGTGTGACGGCCACCTTCTTCTTTTTTCAGAACGTAAACCTGAGCCAGGAAGTGGTTGTGGGGCTTGATGGAGCCAGGTTTAGCAATAACCTGACCACGCTCAACGCCGTCGCGGGTCACGCCGCGCAGCAGCAGACCAACGTTATCACCAGCCATACCTTCGTCGAGCAGTTTACGGAACATTTCAACGCCGGTAACGGTGGTCTTTTTGGTATCGGTGATACCAACGATTTCCACTTCTTCACCGACCTTGATTTTGCCGCGCTCAATACGACCGGTGGCCACAGTGCCGCGACCGGTAATGGTGAACACGTCTTCCACAGCCATCAACATAGGCTTATCAATTTCACGCTCGGGATCGGGAATGTAAGAATCCACTTCATCCATCAGCGCGTGAATTTTATCGACCCACTCGTTAGAGCCACGGCCGGTTTTGGGATCAGCCGTCAGCTGCTCAACAGCTTTCAGAGCAGAGCCAGCCACGATGGGAATATCATCGCCAGGAAAACCATACTCAGACAGCAGCTCGCGCAGCTCCATTTCGACCAGCTCGATCAGCTCAGGATCGTCAACCTGGTCAGATTTGTTCAGGAAGCAGACGATGTGAGGAACACCCACCTGGCGGGCCAGCAGGATGTGCTCACGGGTCTGGGGCATGGGGCCGTCAGCGGCAGAAACCACCAGAATGGCGCCGTCCATCTGGGCGGCACCGGTGATCATGTTTTTAACGTAGTCAGCGTGGCCGGGGCAGTCCACGTGAGCATAGTGACGGTTTTCGGTTTCATACTCAACGTGAGCGGTATTGATGGTAATACCACGGGCTTTTTCTTCGGGTGCAGCGTCAATATCTTCGTAGCTGCGGGCCTGAGCCTGGCCTGAAGCGGCTAAAGTCATGGTGATCGCCGCTGTCAGCGTGGTTTTACCGTGGTCAACGTGGCCGATTGTACCAATGTTGACGTGAGTTTTGTTGCGTTCGAATTTTTCTCTCGCCATTTGCGTCTCCTAATAATATCAATATAATTTTAGCTTTAACTAGGCTTAAACTTTTCACTCAGTCTATCATAACGGACTGAGTGGAGAATGTCTATACTTTAGGCCTTGGTACCTGTGGCCTGATAGACCACAGCTTCAGCCACATTTTTGGGAACTTCAGCATAGTGTGAGAACTCCATGCTGAAGGTTCCCCGACCCGAGGTCATAGAACGCAGGTCGGTTGCGTAGCCAAACATCTCAGCCAGCGGCACGGATGCTCTGATTTTCTGGATGCCGTTTTCATCGGCCTCCATACTTTTCAGCTCACCGCGACGGCGACCCTGCATGTCTCCCATAACATCACCCATATTGGTTTCGGGCACTTCAACTTCCAGGTTCATGCGAGGCTCCAGCAGATAAGGCTGGGCTTTTTTCATGGCTTCTTTGATCGCCATAGAACCCGCAATACGGAAGGCCATGTCAGAAGAGTCCACCTCATGGAAGCTGCCATCATAGAGGTTGACTTTGACGCCGATGACAGGAAAACCCGCCACGATGCCAGAAGTCAGGGCATCTTTGATGCCACCTTCTACCGCAGGAATGTATTCCTTCGGAATGGCGCCACCCACAATGGTGCTTTCAAATTCAAAGGCTTTTTCTGAATCCAGAGGCAGGGCCTCAACCTTGATTTTGACGTGTGCATACTGACCGCGTCCGCCAGACTGTTTGGCAAATTTGGTATCCTGCTCAACCCGGCCCTTGATGCTTTCGCGGTAAGAAATCTGCGGCTTACCCACATTCGCTTCTACCTTGAATTCACGCATCAGACGATCGACAATGATCTCCAGATGCAGCTCGCCCATCCCCTGAATAATGGTCTGGCCCGTTTCATGATCCACAGAAACCTTAAAGGTGGGATCTTCATCAGCCAGACGGCTCAGGGCAGCTGACAGCTTATCGCGGTCACCTGTGGTTTTGGGCTCAACAGCCACAGAGATAACTGGCTCAGGAAAGGTCATACTCTCGAGAACCACGGGGTTATTCTCTGCACAGAGTGTATCTCCGGTTGTGGTATCACGCAGACCAACCGCCGCCGCCAGATCACCGGCGTAAACGTCATCAATTTCGAGACGCTGATCGGCGCGCATCTGCACCAGGCGTGAAATACGCTCTTTTTTGCCTTTGGTTGAGTTCAGTACATATGAGCCCTTGGAAAGCTTACCGGAGTAAACGCGAATAAAGGTCAGCTTACCGATAAAGGGATCGGAGATAATTTTGAAAGCCAGAGCGGCGAAGGGGCCGTTGTCATCAGGATAAAGCAGTTTGGCTTCAACGCTGGCATCAACCTCGCGGCCTTCAGCTTTGGCTTCAGCTTCTTCGGTCATATCCTTGACCGGCGGGAGGTCAGTGGGGGCCGGCAGATAATCCAGAACCGCGTCTAGCATCAGCTGAACGCCCTTATTTTTGAAGGCTGTACCGCAGAAGACAGGGGTGATAGCTGTAGCGATGACGGCTTTGCGGAGAGCGGCTTTGATTTCATCCAGGTCCAGCTCTTCGCCTTCCATGTACTTATTGAGCAACTCATCATCATGTTCAGAAGCCAGCTCAACCAGCTCTTCACGACACATTTCCATTTCATCAACCAGATCAGCAGGCACTTCCACTTCGCGGATATCCTGACCCAGATCGTCGTAGTAGATGTAGGCTTTGCGGGTCAGAACATCCACAACGCCTTTGAAGTCTTCCCCTTCGCCAATCGGCAGCTGTGCAGCAACAGCACGGTCACCCAGGCGGTCATTCAGACCTTTAACAGCGCGACGGAAGTTGGCGCCGGGACGGTCCATTTTATTGACAAAAGAGATGCGGGGAACTTTGTAGCGGTTGGCCTGACGCCAGACGGTTTCAGACTGGGGCTGAACACCCGCAACAGCGCAAAGCACGCCAACCATACCGTCAAGAACACGCAGAGAACGTTCAACTTCAACAGTAAAGTCAACGTGACCAGGCGTATCGATAATGTTGATGCGGTGGCCTTTCCATTCAGAAGAAATGGCGGCAGAGGTGATGGTGATACCACGCTCACGCTCCTGCTCCATATAGTCTGTGGTGGCACCACCGTCATGCACTTCACCGATTTTGTGAACCATTCCGGTGTAGTAGAGAATGCGTTCGGTGGTTGTGGTTTTGCCCGCATCAATATGGGCTACGATGCCGATATTGCGGACTTTGTCAATGGGATGACTTCTAGGCATGATTCAAATCCTTTATTAGTACCGGTAGTGAGCAAACGCGCGGTTGGCGTCAGCCATTTTATGGGTGTCTTCGCGTTTTTTGACGCTGGAACCCGTGTTGTTGTAAGCATCCAGGATTTCGCTGGAGAGCTGATCAATCATGGACTTGCCATTGCGCGCACGGGCAAAGCGAATCAGCCAGCGCAGCGCCAGCGCGTTACCACGCTCTTTGGTGACTTCAACAGGCACCTGATAAGTGGCGCCACCGACACGACGGGGCTTCACTTCAATCATCGGGGTCACGTTTTCCATGGCTTTCTGGAAGATTTCCAGGCCGGATTTATCCAGCTTGGCTTCTGCTTTTTTCAGGGCACCATAAAAAATGCGTTCAGCCGTGGTTTTTTTACCACGGGTCATCAGGCAATTGATAAACTTGGCAACCTCGACGCTATTATATACAGGATCCGCCGTGGGAATGCGCTTTTTAATTTTTGCTCTTCTTGGCATAGATTTACCTTTTTGTTACTTTTTCTTGGGGGTTTTGGCCCCGTATTTGGAACGGCTCTGCAGACGATTCTGCACGCCTGCCGTATCCAGCGCACCGCGAACGATGTGGTAACGCACACCGGGCAGGTCTTTTACACGGCCACCGCGAATCAGAACCA
Organism: Candidatus Sericytochromatia bacterium; assembly: GCA_015272195.1. Lineage (GTDB taxonomy): Bacteria > Cyanobacteriota > Sericytochromatia > UBA7694 > UBA7694 > JACYMC01. Next base: position 5,417 of record JACYMC010000241.1, on the reverse strand, counting down.
CAGAGTGCTCCTGCAGGTTATGGCCAACACCGGGAATATAAGACGTCACTTCAATACCGTTGGTCAGACGCACACGGGCCACTTTCCGCAGAGCCGAGTTCGGCTTTTTGGGGGTTGTGGTGTATACACGGGTGCAAACACCCCGGCGCTGGGGACATTCTTTGAGAGCGGGTGATTTCGTTTTACGAATCACCTTTTTTCTCGGTTTCCGAATCAGTTGGTTGATGGTAGGCAAGGGATACCCTCCTCGAATAAATATCAACAGAATAACTGCTACCGCCAGTTCTTTGAACCGATCAGGGTAAAGGTTCGTGTCAGGAAGATCCTGAAACCCCCTCAGAGCCACAGTTTAAGCTCTTCTACCAGGTCGTCGCCTGAGTTTTCGCGCACAGGCGAAGCTTCGGGGCAAGAGACCAGGAGTTTTTTTAGGTCTGAGTTAAAACAGAGTAAAGGAAACTAGAATTAAGAGATTCCAGAGAAAAAATTATACCAGCCGCCAACAGCAGTGTCTACCAGATCTCAACGCCGAAAAATGCATTCAGCGCTTTATTTCAGCTTGTATTTCAGCCCACTGTCTTCCAGATGCTGACGAATCGTGTTGAGCTGAAGCAAAACATCTGCTTCTTCAGGCTTTTCAGGCTGTGCCAGCGCAGCCATCAGGTAGTCCAGCTTGGCCAGAATGGCCGTTGATTTCTGCTGCTCCAGCATCACCGTGTGATTCAGGTGTTCCAGCAGGCGATTGATTTCTTCAGCCAGCTCCTGAAGCTCGTCGTCTGTGCGCAGAAAAATACGCAGACTAAGGTCTTTTTCATCCATGATCTGCCGGAACGAGCGTTCAATTTTGTAGATCGGGCCCGCGATCTTATGGGTAAACACAATGCTGATCGTGGCGACAACCGCGATCATCAGCAAAGCCAACACCCCGTAAAGCACAGAATACCACCAGGAGGCCCCGCGAATCAACGGCGCCAGCAGGGCCAGAATCACGCCGAGATTGAGGCCCACCCCAATCGCCAGCACAAACATAAAAGCATATTTGGTCTGCAGATCTGGCTTGACAAAATAGCGCCGGCGCTGGCGCGCCCCCTGGATTGCCGCACTCATTTCAGCCATTGAATTTACCCGTTGGTTGATACATAGACTTGACCATTGCGTTCCATCAGTTTGCCGTTCTTGGTATAGGCAAAGATATAGTACTTTTGGTTATTATCCAGAACCTGGTAGGCCACAACACCCGGCGGACCACTGGTACCGACATACTCAATCGCCCACTTACCGCTTTCAACAATACCGCTCTGACCATTGAATGGATTACTGGCGGACTTGTTGTATTTTTCTTCGGTGGCGTGACGGCCTAACGTGCGCAGGTCCTCCGGGTAGGCCTGGTAATAGGTTTTATAGGTCTCCAGCATCACGCGCAGCACGCGGGTATTGGTTTGCAGCACCCCTTCTGCACCTCTGCTTTTAGAGGTAATAAAATTGGGTACAGCAATACCCACCAGGACCGTAATCACAATGGCGACGGTCAGAATTTCAAAGACCGTCAAACCGTCCTGGTGTCGCCATTCAGGCGGGCGGATTTTGCGGGCGTGCATGGGACCAGAGCTGCTCCAGATTATAAAATTCGCGCTGGCTCTCCTGCATCACATGCACAACGAGAAAGCCAACATCCAACAAGACCCAGGCGCCGTCATCTTTGCCTTCAAGGCCATACACATGCAGGCCCTGCTCTTTGACATAAGCGTAGGCGGCTTCAGCCACCGCACGGGTGTGGGTCCGGGAGTTGCCACTGCAAATCACAAAGTAATCAGCCATGGTTGACTTGTCACGCAGATCCAGGGTCATCAGATCCAGGGCTTTTTTGTCTTCCAATGCCGCAACTACCCCTTGCAGATAGGTGTCTATTTCGGTATCCGTTAAGAGCGTGCTGGCGGGCATCGGCTCAGGATGGGTAGAGTTGGGTACATTATGTGCTTGGGTCATTATACGTTCTATTCTATCATATTTCTGGCGCACTCAAATACAGCGCCTGTGCTTCAATATACCGCCATACCGCAGCGGGGAGAAGGTATCTGCCGCAGCCAGCAGCCAGCGTCCGCCGCAAATCACTGGAGGCCACCGCCAGCGGCGGCACGTCGACCCAGTCACAAAAACCTACAAACTGTGGCAGCTGCTGCTGAAGATAAACGGTTAAATCCCTGGCGCTGTGAAGCGTCACACCGGGTCTGGGCGTAACGGCAAAGCGGACATAGTCAGGAAAACGCTGATACTGATGCCAGGTATGCAGGCCCAGTAAAGCATCCGCACCCAGGATCCACCACAGCGCATCATCCGGGTGTTGCTGACGCATCGCCTGCAAAGTCAGCAGCGTATAACTGGGGCCCTCGCGCTGCAGCTCCAGGTCAGACACCGCAAAGCTCGGGTTATCAGCTACTGCCTGGCGCACCATTTCCAGGCGGTGGTGCGCCGGGGTTACGCCAGGTTTGTGGGGGGGCTGACCTGCCGGTATAAACAGTACTTCATCCAGGCCGAGGGCATGACACACCCCTTCAGCCAGATTCAGATGACCAATATGGATGGGATCAAAGGTCCCGCCCAAAAGCGCTGTTTTCTGTGGCATAATGGGCAGCATAGCAGAAGCGAAAGGCAAACAGGAAGCTGAGTATGTCCCAGTCGTTTTTATCCGTCCAGCCCTATAAGGGCACCCGCGACTTTTACCCCGAAGAAATGCGTTTCAGACACTGGCTGTTTGAGAGCCTGCGCCAGACCGTCAGCGCCTATGGTTATGAGGCATACGACGGCCCCATGCTGGAGCCTTTTGAGCTGTATGCCGCCAAAAGCGGTCAGGAGCTGGTCAATGAACAGCTCTACAGTTTTGAAGATCGCGGTGGCCGCAAGGTGGCCATGCGCCCGGAAATGACCCCCACCCTGGCCCGCATGGTGGCCGCCCGCAGCAGCCAGCTCAGCAAACCGATCCGCTGGTACAGTCTGCCCAATCTCTGGCGCTATGAGCGGCCCCAGCGCGGTCGCCTGCGGGAACACTGGCAGCTCAACGTGGATCTGCTGGGCCTCAGCAGCGAAGCCGCCGAAATTGAAATTGTACAGATCGCCATTGATATTCTGCGCAACCTGGGAGCTTCTTCTTTTGATTTTGAAGTGCAGCTCAGCCACCGTGAGCTGAACAACGATCTCTTCAGCCGCGTTTTAAAGCTGCAGCCTGAACAGACCGCTGCCGTGGCCCGTGCCATTGATAAGCGCGCCAAAATTCCTGCCGAAAAATTTGAAGAGCTGCTGCATGAAGCCGCCTGCAGCGCTGAGCAGATCAGCACCCTGAAACACTTCCTGGACGCCCCCCTGCTGGAAATTGGCGAGGTCTATGGCGAGAGCGAAGGCTACCTGGCCATGTGTCGCTTTTTTGACGGGGTCAATGCCCTTGGGCTCGGCCCGGTCTGCCGCTTTAACGCTTCAATTATGCGCGGACTGGACTATTACACTGGTACTGTGTTTGAGGTCTACGACAAACATCCCGACAACCGCCGGGCCCTGTTTGGCGGCGGCCGCTACGATAATCTGGTCGGCATGTTTGGCCAGACCCAGGTGCCCGGTGTGGGCTTTGGCATGGGCGATGTGACGCTCAAAGACTTTCTGGAAGTCCACGGCCTGATGCCCGAACTGCAAAGCCATGTGGACGTGCTGATTGGCCTGTTTGACGCCGATATGCTGATCACATCCCAGGCCCTGGCGCGCCAGCTGCGCGCCGAAGGGCTGCGGGTCGAAGCCGTGCTGCAGCCCCAAAAACTGGGCAAGCAGTTTCAGTATGCCGATAAAAAAGGCATTCCGCTGGTCATTATGATCGGCCCTGATGAAGCCACCACCGGACAGGCAACCCTCAAAAATCTGCGCACAGGTGAGCAGCAGACGCTGGCCCAGGCTGATTTGCTGCCAACAATTCAGGCTCAGCTCAAGATTTAAAATCGCCTAAAGCTGCAGTTTCTGCATCATGGGTTCCAGCAGGGTGCGCGACAGGCCCTGCAGCAGTCGCCAGGGTGCCCGGCGCCAGCGGGGCAGGTGATCGGTATAGAGCAGATTATATTCCATGCTGGGCTCACAGCCACGCAGGGTTTTAAAACGCGCCACGCCAGAGCTGTGATTCAGAATCCAGCCGTGCTTTTCGGCCTCCTGAAAGAGCTGAAACGACAGCAGACGGTATAAACCCAGCGACTGGGGCAAAGAGCGGTCATAACCCACCATGGGCGTGGTAAAGACCCCGTTGCGCTGCACATAACCGACCATAGCATCAATCCGCTCACCCTGGCGCAGCACATAATAGGTCAGCCAGTTCTGTTCAAGGCTGGTGCGCAGAAAGAGTTCATTGAACTGGGGATTGAGATAGGAGTATTTGCGCAGGTAAAGATCGTCATAAAGCTGCCGCAGCCGGGGAATATCGCGCGGGCGGATCTGCTCGGCTGCCTCCCAGTGGTAAGCCATTTTTTTGGTGAGGCGCCGGTCTTCTTTGTAGGGATTCTTTTTGCGGTGGGCCCCGCTGCGCGGATCCAGAATATACACCTGCCGGCTGGCCACCGGATAAAACCCCAGGCTGCAAAGGGTATCATAGATCGGCTGATTGAGTCTGAGGTTGACCGAACGAAAAATCAGGGCCCGATCCGGAAAACGTTTGACCAGCGCATCGCGGATGGCTGCCAGGTGCTGTAACTCAAAAGCCGGATACAGATTGGTAGAGAGCAACCAGTTATTGACATAGACCACGTCCTCCAGGCGCAAAGCCTCCAAAACAACCCTCATGAGATCCAGGCTTTTTTCAAGGCCTTTTTTGAGCCCAGGGTAAGCGCCCAGCTCAATCTCAAGTTCTTCGCGGGCGTAGTGCACATAGTGCCCCAGTGGGGAGCAGACGTAGGAGTTATCGGCTGCAGCGCGGGCCAATACCAGTGGCAGCACCAGATCGTCACAGCAAATCGCCTGCACTTCTGCTGAGACATTGTCGATAAAAGCCTGGGTGCCATAGCGCATCAGAGGTGTTAATACCGAGCGGGCGTATTGACCATCTGCATGTTCAGGCCAGGACAGAGCCGAGAGATTATCGGCTGTAAAAAAATGAAGTTCTGACATGGCGGGTATTGTAACGGATTTCGAGCTGTAGCGTCAGAGAAGATTTCAGTGTAACCTGTGCTAACCCGCATTTCTCACAAACAGATCAGTAGATAAAAACTGGCTCCTTTCTGTAGATTAAAGTTATCATACAGAAATCGCAGAAAAGGAGCCAGCTGTATGAAGTGTAACCCTGAGACCTGGGAAGTTCAAGGGAAAAATGGGGAACCCCTGACAGTCAATTTTGAAGGCGGTGCGCTGACTTCGGACGCAGGTCTGCTCCTCCTGAAAGAGGCCGATAGCCGCCTGGG
>JACYMC010000062.1 GCA_015272195.1 Candidatus Sericytochromatia bacterium | reverse complement strand
GAGTTGCTTTTTGAGTCACCTGAAGGGGGCTTGGAGGAATTTTTGCTATTGAGGCCCAGCAGCTCTTCGATTTGCCGTAAGCGCTCTTTCAGTGCGGTATTTTCCGCTCTTAAAGCGGCATTCTCAGCTCTGAGTAACGCATTTTCATGCTCAAGCTGTGCCACTCTTTCTTCCAGATAAGCAATGCGTTCTGATTCTGTCATGCCTTTAGATTAAGCCGAGATTTGCGTTTTGGGAAGGGAGCTGAAGGGATACTAGGATTATACATAGGTAATAGAGAGTGACAAAAAAGCCTGCAGCAAATTTGCCACTTTTGCAGGTGATACTTCATGCCGAAATGCATAAGACATAATGATTATCAGTCGGACTTGACGTCACTCAAGCTGACTGCTAGATTTTTATATAAATTATCAGCCAGGAGTCAAAGCAATGATCCAGACGCCAGAATATTTTTGGGTAGATTTGCTACGCGAATACCTGCATGATCCGCCAGATAAACCCCTGGATATCAAAGGACATGCATCCCGAGGAAGACGCTATGCTGAAATAGCTGCTGGTCGGGCTTTCAGTTCAGAAGAGCACGGCGGAGCAGGGGCATGGGCAGATCAAAGAGCCTCAGAAATTGAACGGCTACCGCTGCCTCACCATGGTGGGCCTGAACGCAATTTTCACCTGGCTATTGGTCCTGAAAACAACCAGCTCACCGTATCACATCCCCTATGGTCAGCCGATGCATCACCCTCTCCCAGCAGACGTACGCTCACCCTGCCTCAGTTAGATGAAAAAAAATTCACAGATATTTTGAGCAAGCTGACCAAGCATATCAAACAACCACAGGCAAGATTTTTAGCTGTCTGGCGTTGCCTGCCCGAAAAGCTGAGTGAATTGAACCCCACTTATCAGCACCTACCTGCCGAAACACGTGCGCCTGACCACACCATCTGGCAGCATCTGGACACAACAGCCGGTCTCTATGCGGCCTATCGTGACAATGAAAAGCTGTCCTTTATTTCTCTGACCATTGGCCCTGTGCAGTCTTTTATTGCCGCTTCGCGCTCGGTGCGCGATTTATGGAGTGGCAGCATGTTACTCTCCTGGCTCGCTTTTCAGGGCATGATTCCCATATTGGAACAAGTGGGACCTACAGCTTTCGTGTTTCCACAGCTGCGGGGCAATCCCATGATGGATCTTTGGCTGCGAGATCACTTTCCAGATCTCCAGGCAAATATTCCCTTGCCGAATGTATCCGCACGCAAATCGCCCTGTTTGCCTAACCGATTTGTTGCCATGGTGCCAGCCAGTCAGGCCGAGGATTTGGCGAATATCTGTAAAAACGCAGTAAACAAAGCCTGGTGTGAAGTGGCACACGCGGTCCACCAACAGATATCGCGAGAACTGAACGCTCTGGGCAAAGACTGGGATCGACACTGGCAGCAACAAATAGAAGGCTATTTTAATGTCAGCAGCCAGGTTTTAAACTGGATGGACTATGACGATGACGTGATTTCTAAATTGTATGGAGAAAAAGACTTCGAAACGGTTTTTACGGAAGCAGGCAAACTGCGCGAACTCAGTCAACGCATCCCCAAAGCCGATCGCACCCATTATAGCCAGGAATCTGTCGGACGCTGGCAGGCCCGGATTGATTTGCTTGGGCGCCTACTCGAAACCCAGAAGCAGTTCAAACAGACGCCAAACTACTTTCCGCAGGCACCCACACCGCCCAAGTGCAGTTTATTGGGCACTTACGAGCAAATGGGACCGGCTCAACTGAGTGATTCAACCCAATTCTGGAGTGCTGCAGCTCAAAATCTTCAGGGTTGGACTCGTTTGCGCAAAAACGAACGTTTCTCAGCCATCGCTCTGATCAAACGCTTTGCACCCGAAAGCTTTTTACTCAAGGCTTTAAAACTACAAAAGACAGACCTGAGTATTCCTGATACAGCCAGTATCGCAGCCAGTATCTGGTTACAAAAACATGGCCTGGATACTCAGCAGATTCGACAACAACACGATAACTGGAGCGGACAATGGCTGCATGCCCAACAGCCCGAAACTTCAGAAGAAAGCATGCCGGCTGAAGTCTGGGATAAAATCAGAAAAGCACGCGACAAAGACAAACCGCCCACTTACTACAGCGTTTTGATGATGGATGGTGATAATCTTGGAGAATGGCTTCAGGGCAAACACAGCCCCCAGGTACAGCAAGCCTATCACCCCAAAATCGTCAACTATTATCGCAGCATCAAGGCAGATGATCTCTTAAAAACCCGCCGTCCGGTTACGCCCGCTTATCATGGTGCTATTTCTGAAGCACTGGCCAATTTTGCGCTGCATGTGGTGCCCGAGATCGTTCAGAAATACCATGGCACCCTGATCTATGCCGGTGGAGACGATGTTTTTGCGCTGCTGCCCACTCAAAATGCGCTGGCCTGTGCCCAGGATTTAAATCAGGCTTTTCGTGGACTCAGCGCCGATAACCCAGAAATGCAAGGTTATTACAGGACTCACAGCAAAGACTACCTGATGATGGGACCTTCGGCTACGCTTTCAGCTGGTCTGGCGGTTGTACATTACAAAGAGGACTTAAGACATGCCCTGGAACTGGCCCGTACAGCAGAAAAACACGCCAAAAGTCAGGGGAGAAACGGCCTGAGTCTTACCGCTTCACGCCGCAGTGGTGAAACAGCCACCATTTTTGCTGAGTGGCACGAGTTGAACTGGATGCAAGACTGGGTCAATTTGTTTATCCCCGAAACAGGTGGTCAAAAACGCCAAGCTATCAGCAACCGCTGGGCATATAAACTGCGTGAAACCTTGCAGCCGCTGTCTATGCTGTCACAAATCGAACCCGCACAAGCTGAAATACGCCGTCAAATCAAACAGATGGAAAACCCCGAGCGGCTGTATGAATGGTTTGCCAGCCATCGCCAAAGCTTGTCTGAAGCACTTCAGACGGCATTCAATGAAGCAGAGCAAAAGCATCAGGAATCCGGTCATCGCCTGCCGATGACAAGCTTAACAAGCCAGGCCATGGCCGAATGGTTTGGCAATTATAACCAGACCCGTGTCACCCGCTTAAGCCCAAAACAGAGCGCTCACAAAGCTGAGCAATTACTGGCAAAAACCTTGCCTGAATTTGTGCTGATGTGTCAGACCCTGGCTTTTCTGGCCAGAGGAAGAGAGGAATAAGATGAAACGAATTGGCTTACGCATTGAGGCCCTGGATACCTTGTTTTTCAGAGATGGCCGTCCCTTTGTGGCCAGTTCCCGTGCTGAATCCGGGCTGCCCACCCCCCAGACACTGACGGGTGCCCTGCGCTCCTGGCTACTGAAACGTGCAGACTGTGATTTTGATTTGCTGCGACAGGATCTGAAAAACGGAATGCCATTTGCAGAAGCCCTGGCAGAACAGGAGCTGGAGACAATTGCACAGCTTCGTGTCCAGGGTCCCTGGTTAGCAAGTTTTCAAAACGATGAAGTAAACAATCTGTTTTTGGCTGTACCCGCCGCTTTAAAGCGCGTCAAAAAAAAGCAGGCCATTGAACGCCTGATTCCCCGAAAATCCCTGCCAGGTTGGTCAGCCTCTGAATACTGGCCTCTCTGGCTCTCCAAGCGCGTCGAACTGGAAGGACTGTCAGGTTATCTGAATCTTCGGGGCATGCAGACATTTTTGCAGGGACAGACACCCGACAGTGAGGACATCTGTACAGCTGAAGATTTGTACACTTTTGAAGCGCGCACCGGCATTGGCATGGATACAGAGCGCAAAAGCAACGAAGAAGGCCTGATTTACGCTGTGAATCTGCTGCGATTAAAAACAGGCATCGGTTTTTATGCTGAACTCAGCCTGCCTACAGCACTTGAAAGCACCCTGCCAAAAACTGACTGGGTTATGCCTTTGGGCGGTGAGGGCCGACGTGTGATCGTCAGTATCACCAAACCTGTAACATGGCCCAAAGCGGAACCCAAAGGCAACCAACTTCAAACCCAGGTTCTGATATCCCCCACACTGCTCGAAACACCACAACAGGTCAAAAGCTGGCAGGCCCGGTCAGCTGCCATGCACCCTATTCAAGGGGTTTCCGGCTGGGATCTGGCACTGGGCGGACCCAAGCCCCTGCGCTGGATGCTACCCGCTGGGTCTGTACTTTATTTTGAATCGCACGCCTCGCTTCCGGAGCTGTCATCTGAAGATGCCAGTGATCTGGGTTGGGGAACATATCTTAAAGGAGTTTCTGATTATGTCTAAAGCTGTTTTGTATCTTCATGCCCTGACCCCCATGCATCCGGGTTCAGGCACTGCCCTGGGTGTTGTGGACTTGCCCGTTCAGCGGGAGCGCCATACGCAATGGCCACTGATTCCAGGATCATCGCTTAAAGGGGTGTTACGGGATCATTTTCGTGAACAGATGCTGGACTTTGACAACGAAGAGATCGATACCCGCCGCAAGGCAGACGGTAATCCAAGAGTTACCCGTTTGTTTGGTCCCCCCACCATTGGTGCTGATGAAGGCAAAGCACACGCAGGAGCCCTGAGCATCACAGATGCCCGTATTCTGGCTTTTCCGGTACGCTCTCTGCGCGGTGTTTTTGCCTGGATTACCTGCCCTGCTGTACTGACAAGGCTTCAGCGGGATCTGGCTGTGGCTGGATTTCAGGATGTGCCTGAGCATCTTGATGTAAAACCAGATGAGGCTTATCTGGCAGAAGGCAGTCCACTTTTGGTTGGCAATAAAGTATTGCTCGAAGAGTTCGAGTTTAATACAAAACATCACAAGGACTTGCCTGATTTATTTGAATGGCTGGCAGAGCAGGTCTTTAATGCCGATGAATCACCTGAGCTGTTTCATACCCAGGAGCAAATCAGACAAAGAATGGTCATTCTGTCAGATGATGACTTCACCCATTTTGTACGCCATGCCACAGAGGTAATGGCCAGAGTGGGATTAGATTACAATACCAAAACAGTCAAAGACGGGGCGCTTTTTTACGAGGAGTTTTTACCGGCTGAAACGCTCTTTTACAGCCTGGTCCTGGCCGACGAAGCCCGCTCAGCCCATAAAAGCCAGAATATGGACGCTGCAGCCGTCATGGCTGACTTTAAAGAAGGCTTACCGCAACACTTGCAGATTGGCGGGGATGCCACCATTGGCAAAGGCCTTTGTGCCGTGACCCTGCGTCAGGGAGGCAACGCACAATGAGCAGAGAGACTCTGGAGCAACGGCGGGCACAGCATGCCTGGCAGGCCATTCAGGAGTTTAAATCTGAAAAAAAGGCCAAAGAACTTGCTGGTCACGCAAAAAAACTTCCCATGCGTATCAAAGCAGCTGGACTGGGTCAAGCACTTGCCTTTTTAAACGCAAAAATGGAGCGGGACAATTTACTGCATGAAGCCCTGACAAATTGGGTTGTGACCCAACGACAGATCGGTCAGCCTGAAAAACAAGGCCTGATCGCCACCCTGATCAAAGGAGATTCCAACACCTTGCGACGGGCCACAGACGAAGTGATGGCCTGGCTGGAATGGTTCAATCGTTTTGCCGAAGCGGAGGGCTTAAAAAGTGAATGACCGGCGCCATTTTGACAAAAATCGCTCGCATCAGCCAGACGGTGATCGCGGAAACAGAAGACCTTACGGTGAAAGAGACGGTAAACAGGCTCAGCCACAAGTACAGTCTGAAGCCCTGATCCCCTTACCTCCCTCCATTCGCGAGAAAGTCCATCTACTGACGCATCCTGGCCTGTCCTTGGATAAATACGCTGAAACCCTGGACAGAGTGGGGGAAGAAACCAAAGCCAGTAAAGAAGGCCAAAAGCGGCAAAAAGAGATTCTGCAACGCATGATAAAAATCAGCGGGCAGGCTGAGCCTCAAAATGCCTGGCAGGATTTTTTAAAGCGGCAGCAAAAAGTATGGCAGACCCTGGCTTGCAAAAGCTTTGAAATGGAAACCATCAGCGGCCTTTCACTGCATCTGGCCAGAGCTTCAGCCCTTGAAAATGCCGGCATTTGTCTGCACAACCTCTATGGCTTCCCGCTGATTCCCGGCTCAGGCTTAAAGGGCCTGACTCGCGCCTGGGCGACCCAGGCAGGCATGGCAGAGGATAAGCTGCGCAAGGTCTTTGGAAGCACAGCGGATGATGTCCGAGCAAACACGCAGGAGCAGGCTGGCTGTATCGTTTTTTACGATGCCATTCCAGCTGCCTGGCCTGAACTCAGCGTGGATATTGTCAACAGTCACCACAGCAAATACTATAGCAGCGAAGGCACAGAAGCCCCTGGTGATTGGGAGAGCCCTGTACCTGTTTACTTTTTAACCCTCAAACCCGGCAGTCGTTTTGCCTTTGGCCTGAGCAAAGCACGTTCAGATATCAGCAATGCGCTGCTTGAAGAAGTCAGCAGCTGGTTGCAGGCCGCCCTGACCTGGAGCGGTGCCGGGGCCAAAACCAATGCGGGCTATGGTCTGTTTAAAAGTACCCAGGCAACTGACATTCCTGAACCCGCTCACCGGGCCTGCTTTTCTGCCACGCTGGAACTGACCAGTCCCGCATTTTTGGCTGGCGCCATGCAAGATGGTTCTGACTGCGATCTGCGCCCGGCTACTTTGCGTGGCATGCTGCGCTGGTGGTGGCGCACCTTACACAGCGGCTATCTTTCCTCAAAAGAATTATACAAATTAGAAAGTAAGATTTTTGGCTCTGCTGCAGAAGGGGGTGCCTTACAGATTCGGGTCGAGCGTTTAAATACGCCTGAAATCTATGCTTACGATAAATTCTCTTTGGTAAATGGGTTGGAAAATCCAGGTCCTAAAACCACTCACGGACTCTGGTACCATTCCTTTGGCATGGATGAAAAAGCAGGACGGCGTTATTTTGTCGCCCCCCGTGCAAAGTGGACAGTTAGCCTTTTGGCCCGCCAGACGGGCTCCATTGCTGCCGAAGATGTGCTGGACCAAGCCAAATCCGCCCTGCAGCTGCTGTGTTATCATGGCGCGGTCGGGGCCAAGCAAAAAAAGGGCTGGGGCTCTTTTGCGGACCTACCTGGCTTTGATCTGCAGGCTCTGAAGTCTGCCGCAAGCACGTTTCGGTTAAAAACTGGTTACAGCAATCAATTTGATCCCAGGTTGGCCGAGTCACCCTCGCTGGAGCAAATTATTGAACCCCTTGAAATACAAACAAGCTGGACCAATACCTTCTGGGCCTTGCATCAAATCGGCATGGCTGCACAAGCTTTTGCCCAAAAATATAAATACAATCCTGAAAAAAAAGCTTTAGGCCTACCTCACCGTGTAGGTAAACACAAAGACGAAAGTGATGCCACAAGAGGGAAATTCTACTCTAAACACTTTAATCACGCCATTGAAAAACATAAAAACGGTAAATTCGATAAAAATGCTACATATCGTCATGCTTCACCGACTCAGTTTCACCTGGCCCGCCAGAGCGATGGCAAATTAACCCTGCGGGCGATCTTCTTTGTCTCGCCCCGACTGCCCGATGCGCAAACCAGCGAATCTTTTTTAAAAGAATACCGGGACTTTTTGAATAAAAAACTACAGACTTTATTGCCTCAAGAACAGAGAAATGTCAAGCCCAGAATCAATACGAGATATCAGCCGGGTATCAAAAATACAACTGCGACAAACAGCACAAGCCATTCAAACGCCTCATCTGCCAGGCTTCCCAAGCCCAATGAACGGGTCAAAGCCGTTTTATTGTCTGAAAAAACCAAAAAAGGCGGCTGGAAAGCTCAGCATATGGATAGTAGACAGACAGGTGCTATCACCAATTCAAACGATGTCAAAGGCAATCCAGGCGACGAGGTAGAGCTGATCGTCAATTCTGTGACACCTTCTTCAATTAACTTTCGCTGGCCCAAAAACTGATAAAAATTGACTTATATCCATATCCAGCCTGGTAAAACCAGCCGAATTTATGCATAATTTTATGCTAAAATCAGCATATAAACTGGCAGGAGATATTATGAAAAAAACACCCGGTTTTGCGCGTTTAACCGTATCGGTGCCGCAGGAATTACACCATGAAATCAACCAGCTCAGACAAGAGCTGGATATTTCGCAATCAGAACTGATCAAACAAGCCTGTGAACTCTTAATCAAACAGCAGCGCAAACAGCAATGGCAGGCTGCAGCAAAAAAAATGGCACCGTATTATGCAAGTGACCCAGAATTAACAGCCTTTAACGTGCTGGACAGCGAAACATTTGTTTAAGATGCAACAAAAAGAAATCTGGCTGATTAATCTGGATCCCACTGTGGGTGCTGAAATTTCCAAAACACGTCCGGCAGTGATACTAAACTCAGATAATGTCGGCGTTTTGCCCCTACGACTGATTGCTCCCATCACAGATTATAAGTCGCATTACAAAGACGTTCCCTGGATGCTGGTGCTTCAGCCCAATGCCCAAAACGGTCTGCGCAAAAAATCGATGGTGGATTTGTTTCAAGTCCGCTCTGTATCTATACAACGTCTGCACAGAAAAATGGGCATCATCACAAACCAACAATTTGTCAGAGTTCAAGAGGCTTTACAACACGTATTTGGTATTGATTAAACAACAGGAGCCAGCACAGTGCCCACCAAAACCCTCACCAAAAAGCAACTCAGCCAACTGATCGCTCTGGGCGAAGGTCAGACCCTGGAGTTTAAAAAAGCGGGCACATCGGGCCTAGGCCGTGAACTCTGCGCCCTGGCCAATGCCCAGGGCGGGCAGATTCTGATTGGTGTGGACGACCAGGGCCAGATTCATCCGGTCAAAGAGGCCAATAAGCTCAAATCTGAAGTGCAGACCCTGGCCCGCAGCATGGATCCGCCGCTGGGCATTGCACTGCAACTGACACAGGGCGTGCTGGTGGTAAATATTCCGCCCCAGACCGGTAAACCCTACTCTTTTGCGGGCAAGTTTTATCTGCGCGAGGGAGCCAGCGCCCAGCAGATGCGACGCGACGAGGTGCGGGAGTTCTTTTTCAGCGAAGGGCTGATCCGTTTTGACGAAATGTACTGCCGTGACTTTGCCTGGCCAGCCGACCTGCAGTCAGAGGCCTACCAGCGCTTTGCCCGCCGGGCCGGTATTCCTGCAGACATGCCCCCGGAGCAAGCCCTCACCAATCTACGCCTGCTTGACACCCAACAGCCACGCCATCCCCTGACCCATGCCGGCGCCTGGCTGCTGACCCACGATATGTGGCGCGTGCACCGCGCAGGGCATATCTCCTGCGCGCTGTTTATGGGCACAGAAAAGGTGCGTATTTTGGATCGCAAAAACTTTGGCGCTGACCTCTACACCAGCTTTGAAGACACCATGACCTGGCTGCTGGGCCACCTCAACACCGAGTTTATTATCACCCGGGGTGCGCGCATCGAAAAACTGGAGCTGCCCGAAGCGGCCCTGCGCGAAACCCTGCTCAATGCCATTGCCCACCGCGATTACCGCAGCACCGGCAATATTCAGGTCTACCTCTTTAAAGACCGCCTCGAAATCGTCAGCCCCGGTGGCCTGCCCCCTGGCCTGCCGCCCGAAGAACTGGGCCAGCGCAGCAAACCGCGCAACATTCTGCTCTTTGGCATGCTCTTTCGCATGGGGCTGATTGAGCAGATTGGCTCAGGCCTGCGTCGCATCAAACAGCTCTGCAAAGAAGCTGAAGTGCCTGAACCTCTGATTGAAGTCAGTCAGAACTGGTTCAGCGTCACCTTCTGGCGACCGGGTGAACATGCCAGTGAATATCAAACCGACCAAGTAACCGACTATGATAGTGACCCAATCAGTGACTATCAAAGTGACTATCAAAGTGACTATCAAAGTGACTATCAAAGTGATGCCATTCAGCACATTATCAAACAACTGGCATCAGGCCCCAAAAGCACAACTGAACTCATGCAAGGCTTGAATTTAAAGCATCGGACTTTCTTTCTGAAAAAATATCTCAAGCCTGCATTGGCTCAAGGGTATATCGAAATGCTTTACCCGGATGTTCCGCGCCACCGCCTCCAGAAATACCGTTTAAAATCACCCCAAAAGGAGTCCTAGAGATGAAGCTGATTACCTTCATGGGCATTGGCCCCCGTCATGAAACTGTTTACCGCTGGAAAGACCATCCCGATATTCAGACGGCACACTTTGCCGTGGCACTGGCGCAGTGGTTAAAGCCAAAAGAAATTTTGGTCATGCTGACGCAGCAAGCGCAAAATCATGAAAACTGGAGCTGGATGCAAAAATGGGCTGAAAGCCAGCAGATCACCCTGACACCGATCGCCATCCCCGAAGGGGGCAATGAAGCCGAGCAGTGGCAAATCTTTGACGCCATGACACAGGCTCTACAGCCAGATGATTGCGTTATCTTCGATATCACCCACGGCTATCGGTCACTGCCGATGCTGGCGTTGCTGGGAGCACTGTATTTGCGCCTGGTGAAAAATATCACTGTGACGCATATGCTTTATGGCGCATTTGAAGCGCGGGATCAAAGTGTCAAACCCAATATTGCTCCTATTGTGGATATGACTGAATTCCTGAATCTGCTCGACTGGGTTTCAGGGGCCGAGGAGTTGATTGAACTGGGCCTTTCACACCGTATTGGCAAATTGCTTTCAGACACCCATAAACAGCTTTACATCAGTAAAACAGGCAAACCCCAATTTTTGGAACGTGCCGGAAGCCAGCTGCAAAACATTTCTAATGCCCTGCAACTGGCCCAGCCCCATCACCTGGCCCAGAGCAGCCATCAGCTCAAAGAGCGTTTGGCCAATGCCGGACAGGAAGCCCACTGGGTCAAACCCTTCAGCGCCATTGCCGAAAAAATTGCAGATCACTACAGCCACTTTGAAACCCAGGATCTGGCCACCCAGCGCGAGCTGGTCAACTGGTACACCCAGAAAGGGCACTGGGTACAGGCTGTGACCCTGGCGCGTGAATGGGTAGTCTCCTTTATCTGTCAGCAGATCCTGCAAAATCCTTTTCCTGAGCGCACCCTGCGGGAACAGGTTGAGCAGGCCTGGAATGGCTATATTCATAAAGAACTGTCTTACCGCAGCAAATACAAAGAAAAACATGGCAGCAGCGAAGCCCTGAACAATCTGACTGTACTTCAGGCAGAAAGCGAACTGCTCAAAAGTTTAAACCTGCAGGAATACCTGATTCTGCAACAGATCCCGGCATTGCCCACACTCAAAAGTATCTGGGAAAAACTCAGAGATCTGCGCAATCAGATCGCTCACTGCGGCATGGGTCGGGATGCCCAGAGCCAGCCACCAGAAAGTATGATCAAAGATATTCAACAGCAAACCCAGGCCCTCAACCAAATCTCACTGGAGGCAAAATAATGTCTTTACCTTATCACCTGCTGATTACCGTCGGCACAAGCCTGCTGAACAACCTCAAACACGGGGCTTTTGGCGCAAAGCCAACCAGCGAAAACCTGGCAGAAGTCCAAAAGTTTTTAAGTGCCCAGGCCTCACCACTGGAGCGGGTCTGTGGCGCAGAACTCAACAGCACCTTTCAACTCATCGCACAAAAACAAGTCCAGGCCGATTGCACCCTGCATTTCTGTGTTTCAGATACCGAAGACGGACAATTGATGGGAGCTATACTCAGACAATACTGCCAACAGGAAGGCTATTGCGTACAGTTACACACCATCGAAAGCCTGCAGGATAAAGATCCCCGGCGCTTTGGTAATGAAGGCCTGCGCAATCTGGTAAGAATCTGTGGCAAGGTCATTCAGGAAGCCGGTGGCCCTGAACAGGTAGCCCTCAATGCCACAGGGGGGTACAAAGCACAGATTGCTATTGCCGCCCTGATTGGTGCTGCTCTGCAGATTCCGGTGTACTACAAACACGAGCTGTTTGATTCTGTGATTGCCTTTCCGCCCATGCCTATCGCCTTTGATGAGCAACTGCTGTCACAGCATCTGAATTACCTGCTACAGCTCGAAGAACCCGGCAGCAGTCTGGACTACGTGCCTGATGATGAAGCCTTGCTTAACCTACTGGATGTGGTCAGCGAAGACGGACAAAGCCTCTGTAGCCTCTCGCCCCTGGGCCAGATTTGCCTGACCAGCTTTTTACAGCGGCACCCGCCAGATAAAACCCTGCCCCGTGCTGCCACAGCATCAGAGCGTAAATCCACCCGGCTGCGGGATGATCATTACCCCAAAGGCTTTGCGGATTTTGTCGAAAAAATCGCTTCAGAATGCCCATATATCACGCAATGCGTCTCGCTCGACTATTCTGGTCAGGCCAGCATCCGGCATGCGCGCTTTTATACCCGGCTGAACGATGCTGAAACCCTGGTGGGCGAATACCTTGACAAAGACGGCTTCGGCGCACGCTTTCAGATCAAAACCACTGCGGTCACAGCCCGCGAACGTGATGCGGTGATCGCAGATCTGACACGTCGCTATAGCCCTCAGAGATAAGGAGATCACCATGCCCAGCTACGATGAATGGGGGCAGGCGATTGTTGACTACTTCAGCAAAAGCCTGGCCCAGGGAGAGCCCCTCTACTTGCGCACAGACGCCCAGACACTCGAAGAAGTGGGGCGTCTGGCCGACTGGCATTTTAAGCGGCCTGTGAACGGTGAGAGCTGGTGCGAGGACTTTGTGTTTGCCGTGCGCAACTACATGCTGACCAGCGACAAAAAAGTAGACGAACATTGGATCTACGAACAGAACAAACAGCTGAATCCTCTCAAACCCCCCAAAGAGCTGCCCTGGCTGGCCTTTCAGGTGCTGGCGGCCTCCAAAATGCGGCGTGATGACCAAAAAACGATGGGCAATTATTACGGGCAATTGCGCGAGCTGCTGCAGCTGCCTGGCCAAAGCAAGCCCAAAGGCATTGATTACCCCATCTGGGAAGGTCTGTGGCGTCGCTGGAACCGCTGGGTCAGCGCCCGGGGCTGGGAACCCACAGCCCGCAAAGAAAAACAGTACATTGACTACCCGATTCTGCAATGTCTGCTGCGCGACGGCGAAGGTGACCAGGTTCAGCGGCTCTGGTACCAAAAAAAGATTTCGGCCGATCTCAACCGCAGCCAGCTGCGCCAGTGGTTTAACGGCAAAACCCTGTATCAAATCAATAAACGCCTGCATCAACAATTATACTCAGGCCAGCCGCCGGAACTGTTTGACCTGCTGTATCACCTTTACCTCGATGGGGCCTGGCAATCAGCTGAACCCACCGCCGCACGGATCCGACCCAGTGTTGAAGCCGGGCTGTATCGCTTCGAAAACAGCCTCAACGATACCATTTCTTATCAGCTCTACCCTCGCCAGCGGGCCAGCATGCGCACCCAGTCGCTCTCCGTGCGCGATCCCCAGGGGCAGGTACAAGAGCTGCAACTGCAGCGTCCGGGCTGGTTTGCGCCACTGGAGGGTGCCCTGCAGGATCCGCGCCAAAATCTGAATCTGGAGATTGTGGCCCCTGAGGCTTATCAGCGCCTGATTTTTCGGGGCGCCCCCATCTGGGCCCTGGTGCAGGATCCCGACCAGCCCGATAGCTACGCCACCTGGCACCGGCCGGATCCCGGCGAAAACTTTATTTTATTCTGCCACGAAGATCTGCAAAACGAGATCAAACAGATGGTCCGACAGGGCCTGCTAAGCTATGAGGAGCGCAAATATGGTGAAGCCTTTGGGCTGCCACAACACTGGCTGGAATACTATGACTGTCAGATTCTGCGCAATGAACCTGAAGCCTGGCGCCGTCTGCAGGAGCAGGCCCCGGATATCTGGGAGCTGCTCTACCCCAGAGGCAATCTGTATCTCAGCACCAGCGGCGGCTTGCGCGCCCGCAGCCAGGAAGGGCAAAGGGGCTGGCTGGCCGATTACGCCCCCCAGGTTCAGGTGCAGAGCAACATCAGAGATCTCACCGATACCCAGCTGCAGGTCTGGCAAATCCACGACAGTGGCGAAGAAACACTGTACTGGGAAGGGCAAGTTGACAGCGCCGGGCCACACACGCTGTTCTGGAATGGGCCGGGGCAGTACCGGGTCAACGTCCAACTGGCCAATGGCACCGAGAGCGACAAACAGATTCGTCTGCTCGACTGGCCTGAGCTGAGCCTGCCTCTGGTCGAAAATGGCTTTGCCTATGAAATGGAAAACAAAATGATGATGCGCGGAGGCCTGCTGCAGGATGCATGAAAACCCCTATAACGCTTTACTTTACTGGCTTTCGGCCAAAGGCAAAGGCAGCATGGAACAATTTTACCGGGTCTGTGAGCAATTACAGGTGCCTGACCGGCCCCACCGGGCCCGCCGCAATCTGCAACTGCTCGGGCACATCGAAGTTAAGACAGGTGCCGGCGCCTGGAGCATTGCACCGGCCTGCTGGGTACGCATGCCCGGCGAGGAGCGCTGGTTTCTGTGCGGCCAGCGCAGCGCCCGCTGGCAAAAGCAGGCCGCTCTGCGTATCACCGCCCAGACCAAAGGCCCTGACCGCTGGGAGAGCGACCAGCTTCTGCCTGATTTTGGCGACAGCGTGACCATCAGCGACGCGGGCTGTACGTCTGAACAGCTGCTGCAGGGACTGGTGCCTGTCAATGTCTGGGCGGATAATCTTAATGGTGTATCCCTGCTGCGCTCAGCCAGCGCCTACCGTATTCAGCGCTGGAACCTCAAAGCCCAGGCCTTTGAACCCTGGCAGTCCCTGCAGTTCAATCGCGGCATCTACCAGTTTTCTATCGATGCAGGCCGCTACGAAAACCGCTTTACTCTGTATTACCATCCTGTAACCGGACGTTCAACGCCCTGGCTGGTGGCTGAATTTACCGGCCTGCGCTTTATCAACCATTATCATGAGCAGTTGCGCCCGCTGGGGTTTCGCTACAACCGCCGTAGCCAGGAACTCTGGATTCCCCTGTCGCAGGGCTGGCCATATATTTACGAGCGCTGCCTGGTGCTAATGCAGGGACTCCTGCCCGAAATTATCCGGGGCCCTGTGTATGAAGATATTGGCCGGCTATGGCTTTATTACCCCTGGGTTCCCCAACACATCGCCCATCAGCTGGGCCAGTTACTCAGTGCAAAAATGATCCACACCCGGGAGACCCAGCATGTATGACGTTCTTGGGCTGCAGCACCGCCTGCAGCAGGTCTATCTCAAATATATCGACAGCGCCCTGCCCCTGCGCTACCGCAGCCTCAACAACGCCCGCCGGGAGGTGTTAAGTCAGCCCGAAGCCCTCTGTCAGCCGCCGCTGATCGAAAGCACCCCTGTTTATACCCCTTCAGCGCATACCCTGACCAGTGCGGGTGAAGCCCTGGGCTACCCGGCACTGGGCCAGCTGGCAGGGCCTCTGTTACCGGCCAGCGCCCGATTGCACGAACACCAGTGGACGGCCCTGCAGGCCGTTCTGGGCGAAGGCAAAGATCTGCTGATCACCACCGGCACCGGTTCGGGCAAAACCGAGAGCTTTTTACTGCCGATTCTGGCCAGCCTGAGTGCCGAGTGCCAGCGCTGGGCAGCGCCAGCTCACACACGGCCCGAGCCCTGGTGGCACATACCCCAAGCAAAATGGCAGCCAGAAAACGCACAATTCAGCCACATGCAGCGCCCGCCAGGCATCCGGGCGCTGGTGCTCTACCCCCTGAATGCCCTGGTTGAAGACCAGCTGCGCCGCCTGCGCCGCACCCTGGGCGCAGCGGAAGTGCTGAGCTGGCTCGACACAGCCGCCGCGGGCAACCGCATCAGCTTTGGCCGCTACACCGGCCAGACCCCGGTTTCGGGTCAGCCCTCAGATAGTCAGGCCCAGAAACGGCTTCAGCAATGGATGCAGGAACTCAGCCGTCAGAGCGGGCGCTTTGATCAGCTGCCACCGCAGCAGCGCGAACAGCTGAACGGCTACTTTCAGGTGCTTAATCAGCCCGAAATGTGGTCGCGCTGGGAAATGCAGCAGCGCGTACCGGATATTCTGATCACCAACTACAGCATGCTCAATATCATGCTGATGCGCAGCATTGAAGCCCCCATGTTTACCCAAACACGCGAGTGGCTGGCCAGTGATCCCAGGGCCCGCTTTTACCTGGTAGTCGACGAGCTGCACAGCTATCGTGGCACACCCGGCACAGAAGTATCGTACCTGCTGCGGCTGGTGCTTGAACGGCTGAATCTGCATCCAGAATCTGATCAGCTGTGCATTCTGGCCACCTCTGCCAGCATGGACAACACCCCCCAGAGCCGCGATTTTTTGCGCAGCTTCTTTGGCCGGGACCGTTTTGCCATGATTGGCGACAGCCCGCGCCCCCTTCAAGCTGGCGCCTGTGAGCAGGTCAGGGCCGAAGCCGACACCCTGGCCGCCCTTTCTGAAGCCCTCGTCCCCCCGCAGGCAGACAGTGACCCCGATGAAATTCCCTTTGCCCTGCAGCCAGCAGCACCTGAAGAGGCCCGGCAACAGCTCGAAGCCTGCCTGCAGGCACGCATGGGCCAGTCTCTAAGCGCTTATTTGAGCCAGCACCCCCTGGCCGAAGCCCTGCGCGCCGCCACGCCCCGCCCGCGCAAGAGCAGCGCGCTGGCGCAGCAGCTCTTTGGCGATACCCCCAAACCCCAGCGCGCCCTGCACGGCCTGCTCTGTGCGTTAAGCCTGGCCCCTGAAGGCACTGAGCGCCAGCCCGTGCGTGGACATCTGTTTTTTCATAACCACACGGGCCTGCTGGCCTGCCCGGACCCCAACTGCCCGGCACGCCCTGCCCGCCAGACCGATACCCCGATTGGCAAACTGCATCATGGCCAGGGGCTGCTCTGCGACTGTCAGGCCCGCCTGCTGGATCTGCTGATCTGCCGCGACTGCGGCGAGGTCTTTCTGGGGGGGTATCGCCCGGATAAAACCCAGCCTCTGATCACCCTGAGCCCCGATCAGCCCGATCTTGAAGGCCTGCCTGAATCCTTTAAAACCGATCCCCAAAGCGGCGAATACCAGATACTCTGGCCCGGTGGGGTCCATCAGGCGCCACAACTGAGTGATCTCAGCTTCAAGCAAAAAACCTATCAGGGCGAATGGCGCTATAAACACCTTCACCTCAGACAGGGTCTGCTGGCTGATCAGGCCATGACCGAAGATGCGATCAAAGTACTGGCCTATAGCATCAGCGGCGAACACAATGGCCAGCCAGCGCCCGCCATGCCGCCCATCTGCCCGGCCTGTCAAAGCGATTACCGCCGTCGCCAGAGAGGCCGGCGCAGCCCGCTGCGCAAGCACTTTACCGGTTTTCAGACCGTGTCTCAGCTACTGGCCAGCATGCTCAGCCGCGAAATGCCACCCGCGCAGCGCAAGCTGGTACTGTTTACCGACAGCCGCCAGGATGCCGCCAAACTGGCCGCGGGCATGGAGCAGGATCATTACCGCGACCTGATCCGCCAGGCCCTGGCCCGTCATCTGGAAGCTTTTTCAAACCTGGTTGTGGGCATGTTGCGTTGTGAACTGGGCCCTGAGCCCGAGCACCCCGAATGGTCCTGGCTGCAAGACCTGAATCCGGTACTGGCTGCTGCTGCAACGACACCCGCCACCGCGGACGATAAAAAAGCCAGAATCCGCCTGAAGCGGGAGTATAAAGACAGCTTTGATGTGCTGGATACCTGGCTCGAAGCACCTGAAGAACTCAGCGAAGTGGAGCGAAAAAGCCTCGAAACCCTTCTGGGCAGCTGGCCTGGCAACCTTTCATTGCAATCCTTGCTTGACAGCGTCAAAGACAGCCTGCTGCAGCTGGGCCAGAATCCCGGCGGCATTTACAAAGAAACCCAGAGCTACAAAGATATCAACGGCGATCAGCAGCCCTGGCACAGCCTGTATGACTGGCAGGCCGCCAAAATCCAGCGCAAACCCGATCTCGGTGAGCCTGCCGATCGGCTGGAGGAC
Source organism: Candidatus Sericytochromatia bacterium (assembly GCA_015272195.1). GTDB lineage: Bacteria > Cyanobacteriota > Sericytochromatia > UBA7694 > UBA7694 > JACYMC01. The sequence continues at coordinate 3,162 of JACYMC010000062.1, read as the reverse complement.
CAGATCAATGAGCGCCTGCAGCAAGAGGTCATGCGGGTTTTGTTTAGCAACAGCCGCCATTGTTTTGAAGCCCTGGGCTTTGGCTATGTCACCCTGGATCGGCATCCTTTGCTCAGCCCCAAAGAACACGAGGTCACCCAGGGGCTGATTCGCCTGCTGGGCACCCGCTGGCGCTACCGCGGGGCGGAGTTTATCTTTGAAGGGACAGAAAACATCCGCCCAAAATACCTGAACGCCTACATTACGGCCTGCGACCTGGATGCTGACGCCCTGTTTAACACGCTGCAAAGCATCGGTTTGCTGCACACCAGCAAAAACGGCCTGGTCCTCAATAACCAGGCGTTGCGACTACAGCGGGTAGAGGCTGACGCCCCGCGCTGGCTCTGTGGGCGCTGCGAAGACGTATACCTGCACCCGGCAGGCGGCATCTGCCCCGAATGCGCCTGCCAGGGCAAGGCCGCAGACCCCCGCACCCAGCTGAAGCCCGGCACGCCGCCTCCACACGGCGACTATTACAGCTTTCTGGCCCATGAGGGTGGTGAGATGCTGCGCCTGCGTACCGAAGAACTGACGGGCCAGACCCCCAATGAAGAACGCCAGAAGCGACAGCGCTGGTTTCAGGATGTTTTTGTCAGCGGCGAAGCCCCCCAGCCCAGCGGTATTGACGTGCTCTCCGTGACCACCACCATGGAGGCCGGGGTAGATATTGGCAGCCTGAACGCGGTCATGATGGCCAATATGCCGCCGCGACGTTTCAATTACCAGCAGCGCGTCGGCCGGGCGGGCCGCCGGGGCAGCGGTCTGTCTGTGGCCCTGACCCTGTGCCGGGATCGCAGCCACGATGAACACTATTACCTGCATCCTGAACAAATCACCGGTGATCCCTCACCACCGCCCTATCTCGACGAAAAAAGCCATAAAATTCTGGAGCGGGTCTTTTTTAAAGCCGTGCTGCAACAGGCTTTTGCAGCCTGTAAGCTCGAAGTGGCCGACACCCGGGCCGTGCACGGTGAGTTTGGCAACAGCAGCGACTGGCCAGACCACGCCGAGACGATCAGCCAGTGGCTGCTGAACCCGGCACAAAAAGACGTTTATGCTCATTTGCTAAGATTTTTGCTGCACAACAGCCCGCTGCTCAAACAGGCACAGGATACCAGTGCCATTGAGGCACAACTGCTCAAGGCCCTGGAGGATTTGCCCGATCGCATCAGCGCCATTGCCAACAGCAGCCTGTATACCCAGCGTTACCTCAGCGAGCGCCTGGCCCATGCCGGCCTGCTGCCCATGTTTGGCTTCCCCACACGGGTGCGCCAGTTTTTTACGCGCTGGCCCCGCAACAGCGTCGACAGCGGCATCGATCGGCCACTGGATCTGGCCATCAGTACCTTTGCTCCCGGCTCCCAACTGGTGCGCGACAAACAAATCCACACGGCCCTGGGTGTGATTGACACCTCACCCGAACAGCGACCCTTTGCCCCGGAGATGTCTGAAAAGCCCTGGTTCTTTGGACTGTGTAAGCGCTGCCGCAGCCTGTTACAACCTGAAGACGAACGCCTGCAGGCGCTGAACGCCGCTCCCGCCCGGCCGCTGACCTGCCCGGTGTGCGAGAAGAAAAGTCTGCATGTGATTCCGGCCCGCGAACCCCGCGATTTTATTTCGACCCTGACGCCCGAAAACTACACGGGCTATTTTGAGTGGTCCCCCTTTGCCACACGACCGGTTCTGGCCTTTGGCAGCTACCGGCACGAAAACTTTGCCAACAGCACCCTGGCCCTGCAGTCCGGCGGCGATCTGATTTCCCTCAACGACAACCAGCAACGGCAGGGCTTTGTCTGGCAAAAATCCCGCTACATACCTCAGGGCAACAGGAGCCCGAAAAAATGGACTGTTTACTGCGCTGCACTCGAGGAGGTGCGTCCAAAAGAGCAAGAACCCACGGCGCAGAAGCTTTTTATGCCGGATGGGTTGAGCGAACGCTTTGCCCTGGTGTCGCGCCGCCAAACCGACGTCTTGTTGCTGGGCATTGATCAATGGCCAGCAGGCTGCGGCGCCAGCCCTGAAGAGATCAGTGGTCGGGGTGCCTGGTACTCACTCGCCTTTGGTCTGCGCCTGGCGGCAGCCCTGATGCTGGACGTAGAACCCCAGGAACTGAACGCCGGCATGCACAGTCTGCCAGGCGTCCCGCTCAGCAGTGCAGCGGTTTTTCTGGCCGACAGCCTCGACAACGGCGCCGGTTACTGCACCTGGCTGGCCCAGCCCGCCCAGCGTGAGCGCCTCTTAAACGAAGCCAGCCAGACGCTGGGCGCACAATGGCAGGCACACGCTGAACAGTGCCAGAGCGCCTGCAACCGCTGTCTGCGCGATTACAGCAACCTGCCCTATCATCCCCTGCTCGACTGGCGACTGGCGCTTGAAATGCTCCAGCTGATGCGCTCAGCAGACCCGATCCTGGCCTGCCACGATCCCAGCAGCCTCTGGTATCCACTGGTGCAAGGCGATGGCCCTATCGACCGGCTGCTTCACAGCCTCGGCTATACGCGCAGCGAAGGCCCCGGAGATGTACCTGTGTATATCAAAGGCCGCGGCAAAACCACCCGAATTCGTGCCATTGTGCACCCGCTCTGGCAGGCTCACCATACAGAACAAGCCGCCCTGAACGACTGGTATAACGAAAACCACACGGGCAGCGATTTCAAGGGCTTCAGCCCCTGGCGGCTTCTGCGCCGACCCGGTGAAGCTGTCTGACTTGATTTGAACGACCAGCTGAGCTACGATAGGGGCAGCCTGAAACAGATGGCTGCCTCTGTGTGAACCTTGACAACTGAATTCATTTTTAATGGTCTCAAGAGGCCTTTTCTTAACCTTTAAAAGTTAAGAAAACCCTATGAGCGCCCCGATCTCTTAACCTATATACCCTGATGGGGTATATAAATATACCCTATGGGGGTATTAAAATATACCCTAATGGGGTATACAGAGACGGTTTTTAGCCGCAAAATATACCCCCATGGATAACCATCAAAGGAGGTCCGCGATCTTGCAAACCCGCACCTACACAGCATCTCAGATTTTTCTTAACCTTTGGGGGGTACCCCCCTGGCCAAAGTTAAGGGGGGTCCGCGATTTTTGGCTTTTTGGCCCGCTTGCCATGCGGGTTTCGGT
>JACYMC010000047.1 GCA_015272195.1 Candidatus Sericytochromatia bacterium | reverse complement strand
TATGATAACTTTAATCTACAGAAAGGAGCCAGTTTTTATCTACTGATCTGTTTGTGAGAAATGCGGGTTAACCACAGCCAGCTGGGCTGGAATAATTTTTATCCCTCGGCCAACCTGGGCTACGGGGCCGGTCTGCGCCATGTGACCACCGATCGCGGCAGCGGCATGGCGGCCACCGTCAGCGGCACGGCCGAACGCCTGATGAGCGATAAAGGCGCGGTGTTTGGCACCGTAGGCATCTCAGCCGGTACCGGTACGCATATGGATCTGGGCCTGCAGGCCGGTCTGGGCTATAAACATGCGGTGATCGGTGATTATAACCGAGGCATTTATCTCAGCGGGGCCGCCACGGGTAATGCAGGCTATCTGCACGGCGAGGCCAGCGCCGGGGTGGGCCTGAAAGCGGCCGTGGGCGCGCAGTATAAAAATCTGACCCTGGAGCTGGGGCAGGAGTGGTCAAGCAACTCCCGCGCCCAGACCCTCAGCATCGGCTTTCGTTTTTAAATCCCAAACCAGAGCAGGCTGGCCCCGATATTGAGGCCATGAATCAGCTCCAGATTGCCACTTAAAGCGGGCCCCTGGCGCAGATCCGCCGGCAGAAAAAAGCCCCGGTAACCAGCATATACGCTGGCCATATTGAGCACGGGCAGACTCCAGTTGAGCCCCACGCCATAACCCGGCAGGGTGGTGTTGTTCGTGGCCAGGTTCTGGCTTTCGCCCCCCTGGCTGTAGTTGCCGTTGAGCAGGGTACTGGCCTCGGCATAGGCAAAGCCCGAAAAGCCCAGGGGCAGCCCCAGATTAAAGCGGGCCCCATAGTGCAAACCACCGGCAGCCGTATTGGTCTGACTGTCAAGGGTGCCTGTAAAGGTCCAGAACTGGCGGTAACCGGCATAGGGTACCAGAGAAGCGTTAATGCGCCCGATAAAAGCATCCAGATCAAAGAGCTGGAAGCGGTAGCCCAGATTGAGGTTCACATCAGCCAGGGTATCCCAGCGCACCAGGCGGTTGATTTCGTCAGTCAGCAGGTTGCCCGTGCTGGCACTGCCGGGCAGGGGATTCACAAAAGAAGAGAGGTCGGGTGCAAAGGCTCCATAGCCGCTGATATTCAGGTTAAAGGGCAGATCATAGCCTCCCCGGAACTCAAAATACGGCGCCACACGCTGGGTGCGCTCTGAGTAGGTCAGGGTCAGGGCCTCGGCAGAGCGGGGCGCGGCAAAACCCAGCACAGACAGGCTGGCAGTAAGCAAAACAGGCAAATAACGACATGAGTTCATGGGTTCACTCCTTACAGGCTGGTTTAAAATGGCGTTCGCAGGCCTGCTTCAGATAGGCCTGAATCACTTCGCTTTTACAGCTTTCGGTCAGCTCACAAAGCTGCGCGAGGCCATAAAAAGCTTCTGCTTGCACAGCAGTATCAGCATCCTTTAAAGCCCGTTGCAGATCTTGCTGGGCCAGGTTATAGAGCGGATCCACCTGATCAGCCATGTACTGCCAGAAATCCACGGCCCCCGCCCCCAGCTCGCTCAGATCCTGGGCCAGGGCCATGTACACTTTGGCCCGCAGCAGGTAGGCCCGAGGAGACGCAGCCGGGGCCTGAAGCAATGCTTCCAGGGTTTTAAGGGTGTCGCGATAAGCCTGGGTGCGATCATAAATATCCGCCTGGGCCTGGGCCTGCTGCCACTGCTGCTCAGCCTGGTCGAGCACATTGGCCACGGCACCGGCTGGCACCAGCAGCCAGAGGCTCAGCACAAGACTGTATCGGGTCAGAACACGCAACATCGTCTTTACTCCGTTTCGCCGACAGATTCGGGCAGGGGCAGCTCCATCAGGGCATCGGGCTGTTCAGCAGGCACCCGGATGGCCGTGGGTTCCGGCGTCGGCGCCTCCGTAGGCTGCGGGCTTGGCACGGGCTGAGCCGGCGTGGCTTCGGGCACAGGGTCCACCGTTTGCAGGGTATCAGGGTCCAGTTCAATCAGACTGTTATCACTGCTCTCAGGTTCCGGTGTGGGGCTGACTTCAGGCGAGGCACTGGGCTCTTCAACACTGATGCTGGGTACATCAAAATCCTGCACCGGCAGCCGGCGCACCGCACTAAGCATAAACTGGCGCCAGAGGGGCGCACAGGTGCTGCCGCCACCGCCTTTGGTGGGGCTGGGGTTGTCATTGCCGGCCCAGACCCCGGTCACCAGCTGAGGCACATAGCCCACAAACCAGGTATCATAAGCCTGGTCGGTGGTGCCCGTTTTGCCCGCCGCAGGTCGGCCAATCTGGGCGCCGGTCCCCGTGCCTGCGTTGATCACGTTTTTGAGGGCGGCATTCAACAGACCCACAGCATTTTTATCAAAGGCCCGCTCACGGGGCGGCGTGTGCTCCCAGACCACATTACCGGCACTGTCGGCAATTTTAACAATCGCCGTGGGCTGCACACGCAGTCCACCTGAAGCAAAGCTGGCGTAAGCCCCGGTCAACTCCAGCAGGTTCATTTCAGAAGAGCCCAGAGCCGACGTCAGATCGGCAGCAATGGGGCTGCTGACACCGGCTCGATTGGCCGTATCAATCACGTTATAAATCCCCAGCTGGTGGGCCAGGCGCACCGTAGGAATATTGATCGACCAGGTCAGGGCCTGCATCAGGGTCACTTCGCCTCTGAAGCGGCGGTCCCAGTTGCGGGGACGGTAACCGCCAAAGCTGGTGGCCTCGTCTTTGAGGGTGTCATTAAGCTGCATGCCCTTTTCAAAACCGGCCAGATACACAAAGGGCTTAAAGGTCGAGCCCACCTGGCGCTGGGCCTGAAAGGCCCGGTTAAACTGGCTCTGGGCATAGTCTACGCCCCCAACAAGGGTACGGATATGACCATTGCGCGGATCAATCGCCACCAATGCCGCCTGGCTGGCCCCACTGCGCTTCAGGCGGGCCAGATCGGCGGCCAGCAGGCGCTCACCTTCACGCTGAAGCGTGGGATCCATGGTGGTATAGACCTTCCAGCCACCCTGGCGGGCGGCGCTGTCGCCGAGTTTTTCCCGCAGGTCAACCATCACATAATCCAGAAAATACGGATGCGGATAACTGGTGCGCAGGCCCACCAGTTTGATCTGCTGCCCCAGCGCCTCGGTATGCTGCTCAGGGGTAATGCGCTCGTCTTCAGCCATCTGGTTCAGCACAATTTCTTTGAGAGCGTTGGCTTTGTCGGGGCGGTGATAGGGCGAAAAATACTCCGGGCTGCGGATGATACCGGCCAGCAGCGCCGCTTCAGCGGGTGTGATCTGGCGGGCCGACTTGCCAAAGTAGACCTGGGAGGCCGCTTCCACGCCGTAGACGTTATGGCCCAGAAAGACCAGATTCAGATACATTTCCAGAATCTGGTGCTTGGTATATTTGTTTTCAAGCTGAAAAGCCAGCAGGGCCTCAGCAATTTTACGCTCTGCCGTACGCTCAGCACTCAGAAAGAGGTTTTTGATCAGCTGCTGGGTAATCGTACTGGCGCCCATGCGCGCCTCACGGTGGCGCAGATTGATATAAATGGCGCGCATCAGACCCAGAAAGTCGACGCCCTCGTGCTGCCAGAAACGACGATCTTCAGCCGAGATCACCGCATCCTGCACATGCTTGGGCAATTCATTGATCGGCACCGGATCGTAACGGCCCTGCGAAGAAATACGGGTCAGCAGCTTGCCGGATTCGGTGTAGATTTCGGTGGCCTGGGGCAAGGTGTAGTTTTCGAGCTGGGTCACATCGGGCAGCTGGCGGTAAACCATCAGCAGGGCAAAGCCTGCCCCCACACTCAGGGCGCCACCCAGCAGCAGGCTGACAATCAGACCTTTCAGCAGCAGGCCCCGGAGCTTTTGCTTCCAGAGCGCGGGGGGTTTCTTTGGCGCGGGAGCCCTGGCGCCGGCAGGCGGCTTCGGCGGCAATCTGTCAGGGGGAATCACGCTGCACCTCATAGAGTTCAACCCGGTTGCGACCGTTGCCTTTGGCCCAGTACAGGGCCTGATCGGCAGCTTCCTGCAAGCTGCGCAGATCTTCACCATGCACGGGAAAGCCTGACACACCAATGCTGACGGTAACGTGGGGCAAAGGCTTACTGGCCAGGGCGCTGATTTGCAGCTCCGCCACCGCCTTGCGGATGCGCTCAGCCACAACCCGTGCACCTTCAGGGGGGGTTTCAGCCAGCAGCACCACCATTTCTTCGCCACCGTAGCGGCCAGGTAAATCGGTGCCTGCGCGCAGCTGCTGCTTGATGGTGGCAGCCACCTGCTGGATCACCTCGTCACCGAGCAGGTGGCCATAGGTATCGTTAAAAGGTTTAAAGTGATCAATATCAATCATCAGCAGGGCAAACTGTCCATCATGGCGGCGCACACGGCGGATTTCGTCTTCCAGACGGCTTTCAAAATAACGGCGCACATAAAGCTGTGAGAGTCCGTCCACGGTCGCCATTTCAAACAGGTGGGCATTCCAGAGATCTTTTTGCAAAAAGGCCACCACGTTCTGCAGCACCAGCTCGTCAATTTCACTGAACTGAGAAAAAGCTTCGCGAGCCCCCTGGCGCAGACGTTCTTCTTTATCAAACAAAAAGAGCGCCCCCCAGAGCTCCCGTTCAATCCAGACAGGTACGACCAGAGCCGACTGAAAGGCGTGGCCGTAAATGGGTCCATCGGCTTCTGCCAGCCTTAAAATCGGCACCTCGATTTCTTCCTGGGTCATTTCAGGGGCTTTGGCCATATCATGGGTTTGCAGCAGTTGCCACAAAGGGGCGCTGTCTACACGCTCCCCTTCTTTAAACTGGCACTGAATCGCGCTAAGTACTTTCATACTCTGATTCTGTAAATCCTGCTTTAAGAAAAAGCCACGATGTACACAGAGATGCGAGGTCAGCAGAGCAGTGACTTCAGAGAGCAGGCTGTCGATATTGAGCAGGCCCTGTACGCGGCGCTGGATCAGGTTGATGTGTTGCAAGGCCAGCATATATTCCAGCACCTTATACTCATTCTGGGCCAGCTTTTCCTTGTTTTGGCGCAGCTGATCCTCGGTATGGTAAAGGCGTTTCTGATTTTCGGTCAGGCGTTGTTTGACCTCATCATACAGTGCCTGGCGATCGCTCATGCTCTGGCGGGTAACGGTCAGATAGGTCTGCACCGAGCGCAGATGCCGCAGAATCGGCTCCCACTCAGGCCCTGAAAAGCTGGGCAAATCAGGATGCTGATCGGCCAGCAGTGCTTTGAGGTAGCTCTGAAGGATGCTCAGGTCATTGAGGGTGTCGGGGTCTGCCATACTGCTCTCTTTTCCGCCATAGTCAGGCTCATTATAGCAGTTGCCAGCAGCGGGTAAAGGCTTCAGACCGGCAGCACCTTAGAAATAAGCGCGCGGGTCAATGGCCTGGCCGCCCACATGCACTTCAAAGTGCAGGTGTGAGCCGGTGGAGTTGCCGGTCGATCCCATGGCACCAATGGTCTGGCCACGGTGCACATACTCGCCCACCCGCACGTTCAGCGAAGAGCAATGGGCGTAACGGGTGCGCACCCCGCCGCCGTGATCGATGTCGACGGCATAGCCATAGCCGCCCATCCAGCCGCTATAGACCACACGGCCCTCTTTGGCGGCTTTGATCGGTGTGCCAATCGGACCGGCGATATCCATGCCATTGTGCATACGCAGCCAGCGCCAGCCATAATTGGAGGTCACCACACCCTGGCTAGGCCAGGACAGACGGCGACCGGTTTTGGACTTCATCGCGGGGGCCTGACGACCGGTACGTGAGGCCTGAATAGCCTGCAGCAGAGGCTTGGGTTCAGGAGTGGGCCGGGGCTTCAGCTCAGTGGCATTGGGAATGATAATCTTCTGTTTTTCGGTGATCATGTGGGGGTTATCGAGCTGATTGGTTTCGATGATCTCCTGAATGCCCACATCATAGCGTTTAGAAAGCTCAGCCAGGGTTTCGTGGCGCTCTACCGGATGGGCAATGCCGTCGACGGGCAAAATGGTAAGCCGGGTACCGGGCTCCAGCACGTCATCAATTTTACTGCGATCGTTGTTTTGCAAAATGGTATTGGGCGAAACGTGGTACTTTTTAGAGATCTTTTCGATGGTATCGCCGGGTTTGGATTCATACAGAATCGCCTGATTCTGGTTATCACTGACAAAATACTCACCCGCTTCGATTTCTTTGCGAAAGGCCGCCACTTTGGATTCAGCGTTTTGATACATCATCTGCTGAATGGGGGCAGGCTCTGTGTTTTCAGCAGGCTGCAGGGCGTTATATGCACCTGTCAGGGCCAGACCGGCAGTGGTCAGCAGCGCAGCGGCTTTAACCCGCGTACTGGCTGAAGAACGCAACCGGGGCAAGCGCAGCGGCAGTGCCGAAAGGTTGAGGGAAGCCACAGGCAGCGCAGGGCGTGGTGACTGGGAAACGATGGTGCTGGCTTTGCGGGTCGGACGTCGGCGTGCGCGGCGTTCAGCAACAGGGGCCAGAGAGGCCGGTCGGGTGCACATCGGGGTGACGGCCTGAACATAATCCTGAATTTCTTGCTGCCAGAGGCTTTTAAAATCGGCGTCCAGTGCGCTGAGCAGGCTATCGGCAGGGGCCTGTGATGAAGGGGGCAAAACCTGGGCGTCTTGGGGTGACATGTCGGTAAACCTTCCTGTCTGCATGTGTGTGAATTGGCAATCGCGGCTGTGGTGAGAGTAAAAAGGGGCATAAAGAGGATGCCAGAAAGTGATATGTAGCGCGCGATCTGATCTTTGCGTTAGAATTTAGAAAGAATGTTGCAGCTGTCTTATACTATGATTAATCCTTTTTTTACCGTGTGATATAAATCACGCTGTTGCGTTATTATAACCCTGTCTCTTAAAAGACGTCAATGCGGAAGGACGGTCCCTCATTTTATGTTTGCCTGGAAGCAGCTTTTGCAACACGATGGTTACCGACCGGCAGAGATTGAACACAGCGTCCTGACACGTCTGCTGACCCTGCTGACCATCAGCGTAGCGATTCTGGCAACCATTCTGGTCACCGAAGGCCGGGGCATGCTGGCCCTGAGTGCCATCGGTCTCAGCGCCATCGGCTCCTGGGTCAGCTGGCAGCGACGTGAGGCCCGCAACTGGTGGATCAAGCTGATCCTGGCCTTGCTGATGCTGCTGGCCCTGGCCAATTTTTTATCCGAAATCGGCGAGCAATTCTACGACCCCCGCATCCCGCTGGCCAACCTGCTGATCTGGCTGCAGGTGTTGCACAGTTTTGACCTGCCCCGACGCAAAGATATTTTTTACTCACTCTGGGTCGGCTTAATCCTGATCTCTGTGGCCGCCACCACCAGCCGCGACAACACCTTTGGCGGATTTTTACTGGTTTACGCCGTGTTCAGCACCGCAAGCCTGATCGCCAGCCATCTCTCCAGCCATGAACTCAGCCAGCGCATGCCTTCCCGGCGCTGGCTGAGCTTCAGCAGCAGCGGCATTCTGCTGATTCTGGGCGCCGCCAGCCTGGTCTACCTGCTGATGCCACGCTATGACGGTCTCAGAATCCAGACCTTTCCGGTCTCGCCCCAGATCGAAAGCCTACCGTCCATGTTCAAGGGTGAAATTAAAAATCCGGCCTACAAAAGCAACAGTAGTACTGAAGGCAATAGACCCAACAACCGCAAAAACCAGCCGTTTGATCCTTACGCCTATTATGGTTTCAGCACGGAACTGGATCTGAACTACCGGGGAGAGCTGGCTGATCACGTGGTCATGCGGGTGCGCACCCACCAGCCTGCTTACTGGCGCGGCATGGCCTTTGACAGTTATGACGGCCTGAGCTGGCAGATGAGCCGGCCTTATGAGCTGACCCGCAAAGCCTCCACCAGGGTACCGCTCTGGATTCGCGAAAGCCAGACGCTCGAAAAAAACATTGTGCCCCGCGAGCGCGTCACCCAGACCTTTTACATTGAATACGATCAAAGCAACCTGATTTTTAAAGCACCCTATGCCGAGTTTATTTATTTTCCGGCCAGCTATGTCATGCTCGACAGCTACGGCAGCCTGCGCAGCCCGATTGAGCTGTTTAAAAACACCACCTATACCGTGATTTCTGAAGTCCCACTATTTTCAGAGCAGCGCCTGCGCGAAATCAGCTGGGAACAGGTGCAAAACCAGCGGGTCGAAGCCGCTTATTATACCGTCCCACCCAATCTGCCACCCCGCGTGGCCGAGCTGGGTCGTCAGATCACCGCCGGGGCCAGTACCCCCTATGATGCGGTCAAAGCCCTGGATCAGTATTTAAACCAGCGCTTCCCTTATGATCTCAAAATTCCCGAATTTCCTGAGGATCGGGATACGGTAGACTACTTTTTGTTTGAGCAGCAAGCGGGCTACTGTGAGCACTTTGCCTCAGCCCTGGCCATTATGGCCCGCCAGCTGGGGCTGGCCACCCGCTTTGTGACCGGCTATACCAGCGGCGATTATAACCCCCTGACGGGTTATTTTGAAGTCCGAGGCAATGATGCCCACGGCTGGGTCGAAGTGTATTTTCCACACCACGGCTGGGTGCCCTTTGATCCCACGCCGGGCTCAAACATGGCCCTGACCCCGCCTTCGGTCAATGAAAACAGCGGCCTGACACAAATCAGCCGCTATATCGGGGCTTTCTTACCGGCCGGTCTGCGTCAGCTGCTCAGTCAGTTCTGGCAAGTCCTCGGACAGGGTCTGGCCGCTGTCTTTGGTTTTGGGATTGCAGCTCTGACCTTTTTGCCGCTTTCAACACTGCTGCTTGTGGTCATCGGTCTGATTGCCCTGACCCTGGCTGTGGTTTTCTGGCGTGCAAGACGGTCCGCTGAAGTCGCAGCCGTGCAGGGTTTTGTGCCGCATTATGCCACGGAGCCTGAACGCCAGGCCTATGTACAGCACTACCTGGCGGTTCTGGCCCTGGCCAGAGAGCACAGCGGCCAGCCGCTGAACGCAGAGCTGACACCACTTGAACAGATCAGCCAGCTCAGCAGCACCTGGCCGGACCAGACCCAGGCGCACTGGCACGCGCTGACGGATTTGTATTATGAAATCCGCTATGGGCAGCAGCCACTGGATCAGACACGCCTACAGACTGCACACGCTCAGCTGAAACAGACGGAACAGACCCTCAGACAGTCGGTGCTGCCGGCAAATTCAACTCACGCCACCTGAGCTGAAACGGCGCGCCAGACCACGACTTGCTGTAATGGCGCTGCTGGGGCTGAAGCTGAACCGGCTCAGCCTGCAGGAGGTTCTGGTAACAATCCCAGACATTCCAGCGGGTCTGATAGCTGAGGCCTGGCAAGTCCAGCTGATGGTGCAGATGCAAAATGGCCGCACTGTGAAACAGGGCATCGTCCAGCACCGTCAGCGGCAGCTCACTTTGCTGCCAGAGCTGACGCAGCAAACGCTCGGCTTCGGGGTAAAACACCGCCAGCTGGCCCTGTTGCACCAGCTGCGCCAGCACCGCTTCGTTGGCTGTGTGCCAGGTCAGCTGATCATCAGCAGCCCGACGCCAGGGCACAAACACAGGCTGCCCTTGCTGAATGGCCCGGGCCTGCTGATGCAGGGCCTGCACCATGGCCTGGAGCAGCGGGCTGTCGGCAGCATTTACAAAATTCTCCAGCTGCTGCCGCAGGCTCACGCCGCCGAGGTGCTGCAGCAGGAGCATGGGAATGCGCAGCAGGCCAGGTTTAAACAGCAGCAGCTGGGTCAGCCAGAGCAAGACATGGGCCCGGCGCCAGTCGGCTGCCGGCATGGCTGCGGTGGCAATCACCAATTGCTGAAACTCAGTAATTCCGTCAGAATCACGCTGTACCGGGGTCTGGTAACTGACGGCGGGCACACGCACGGTTTGCAAACCGTAGCGCTCACAGTAAGCCGGGTCCGCCATGGGTGCATTGGGCAGAATATCGGCAATAAAGACATTGACGGCGTGGTACTGCCCCTGTTCAACCACCGTGCACAGTCCATCGACAAAGCTGTCATAGGTTTCTTCAGGCAGGCCCAGAATCAGATCGGTGTAAGTATGCACGCCCTCACGGCGCAGGCGGGCCTGCAATGTGGCAAAGTCGCTCAGCGAAATATTGGAACGACCTGAGGCTTTGAGGGTGGGTTCATGCAGCGACTGGAGTGAGATCGTCACGTAGGCATCCAGTCCGGCGCGGGCCAGCAGGCACTGAATTTCAAAGGTCCGCTTCGAGACATTTTTGGCATTCTGCACCGCCAATGCCCCCGGAAAGCCCGTGCGCTGTTTGAGATCAGCCGCATGCTGGGCCAGTTCCAGATCACGCCTGAGAATGCCAAAATTGGCGTCACAGCAAAAGATATAGCCGATGCGTTTGTCGGCAAACCAGTCCAGCTCCGCTTTGAGGCGCTCGGTGTCAAAACGGTGCACTTTGGCCTGGGTGGCTGAGCCCCAGTCACAAAACGTACAGGTAAACGGGCAGCCGCGGTTGGTTTCCCACAGGGCCGCCCAGGACGTTTCGGGGTAAGCCGCCATCAGGGGCTCAAATACGCCCGTCAGGTAGGGCGAGGGCAGTTCGGCAAGTTCTTTGCGCCGGGGAGCGCGGGGCGTGGTCTGAAAGTGTCCTTCAGCATCCAGCCAGCTCAGGCCCGCAATGTCCTTCGTCTGCCAATCCGGCAAGGCTTCCAGCAGAGTCACAAAGGTGGCTTCCCCCTCACCGTGAGCACAAAGGTCCACCTGGGGATGCGCCCGCAAAAAGCCTTCGGCCCGATCAGGCACCTGGGGGCCGCCAAAAACAATCAGGCACTGCGGGTTCTGCGCTTTGAGCAAACGGGCCAGGGCCAGGGAACGCTCAATATTCCAGACATAGACACTGAAGGCCACCACATCGGCTTCAGCCAGGGCACAGGCTTCGGCGGCCAGCGGCCCGGCAAACACACGCGGCAGCAAAAAACGGTAGCGTTCAGGTTCAGGGGCAAAAGCCATCACACAGGCCTGCAACAGGCCTACCGAATAGGGCAGAAAATGATGAAAGGCCGAATTGTACTGAACCAGACCAACAACAATAGACATGCTTATCTGAGCATAACAAAGCCTGAGGATTCAGGCCCAGTCCTCAGAAGCTGATCAGATGGGCGTCAGCCAAAAACTGCACGGCAGAATAAAAACTGTGCTGATCCAGTTTGCTGTGACGCCAGTGGGCTTCGAGAGCCATGGGCTCAGTCTGGATCAGATCCAGCACCTGCTGGCTCTGGGGCGGCACCTCTTCGGCATAAGCCGCGCCGGTGGCGCTGGGTATTTTGGCCGGTGAGAACTTTTCCTGCAGGACCTTGAGCTCATCCCCCCGGCGCAGACCCTCAATAATCAGGTGCATGCAGGAGCCCTGAATCGTGTTCTGATCGCTGTGCTCAGTGTCTTTAAACGAAAAACTGCCTTCATTCCAGTTGATCATTTCATAGGTGGCATCGTTGCCAGTCAGTTTGGGGTCCTGCAGCAGCTCGGCATGGTAGACCTCGCCCTTGCGCAGATAAATTTTGCCCTGGGCCGTGGGGGTTTTGAGGTGAATGGTGCCGGTTTTCATATCATTGGCCAGCATCTGCAGAATATTGGGCGGAATAAATACGCTCAGGCTGCCAACCACCGCGCCGTCTTTTTCGAGCATCTGGGTTTTCATGCGCTTGACTTCTTCTTCAGACTGCTTGAGCTGACCCAGAATGTTATTGAGACGGGTGTTGTCCTCTTTAAGTTTGTTCATGGTCTGCTGCAGAATATGGTAAAGCTGGGAGTTTTCGATGGCAATCGCAGCAATATTGGCCAGGGAGGTAAAGAGCACCATATCCTGGTCATCAAACGTACCCTTGCGCTTATTAAGCACCTGCAGTACCCCGATGATTTTATCGCCGGAGCGGCGCATGGGCACACACAGAATCGAGCGGGTTACAAAAGCACTTTTTTCGTCCACGCCTTTAAAAAAGCGCTTGTCCTGGCTGACATCGGGCACAATCACCGACTCGCCGTTTTCGGCCACCCAGCCGGCAATACCCTGACCTTTGGGCAGGCGCAAAGACTCCACGGTTTTGCCTGACTCCCCGGAGGCCAGATGAAACACCAGCTCCCCGGTACCGGCATCGCGCAGGGCCAGTGAGCTGGCCTCAGCATCGGCCACGGTCGTCGCAACGTCAATGATGGTACGCAGCAGCATTTCCAGATCCATGGTGGAGTTAATATTGGCGTTGATTTCAAGCAGTACCTGAAAGCGCTTAACGTACTGCAGCGCCTGATCCCGGTCCAGCTGTTCGATATTGATAGGGAGCAATTCAGACATGGTCAACCTCTTCGGAGCCTATTCCTTCAAAAAGATTACCACTAAGTGCCCGGCCTGCAAAGGGCAGACCGGGCACTCAGGGTTGGCCGCTGCCGTCTGACGACAGCGCTCAGCCTTACTCGGTCACATAATAAGAATTAAACAGGGTACTCAGTTCACGCAGTTCAACCCAGGACTCATTGACGCCAATACCGCCGGGCGTAATGCCTTTAGGCTGATAACTGTAGTCATCTTTATCAAAGGTTTTGGGCACCAACTGACCTTCTTTGAGGGTATAGTCGCGGCTGAAGTCATCGCCCCAGGGGTTGGCAATACGCACAAATTTGTGGCCGTTCATCTCAACCGTATCCAACAGCGCATAGGCATGCTGTCCCGCAAGACCATCCACCTGACTTTCGCCACCACTGTGACCTTTGCCCTGAGAAATCCCAATCACTTCTTTGGAACCCACGGCAATATACTTACCTGCTTTCAGGTCCTGCTGTACTTTCTGAAAAAAGTCATTTTGCTGCTGGGTATAATCCACGACAAAACCTGTGGCAGTCATTTGATCCCGTTTAGGAAAAGCTGAGTCCTGACACACTTTCTGAAAGTCCTGCAACAGCTCCTGACTGGCAAAGGTCTGACCCCCATGGCTAAGCCGGGAATTCTGTTGCACATAGTCAGAAACTTCGGTGACAATCTGCTGAATGTCTTCTTCAAATACAACATTGCGCTGTTTCAGCTGCTGGTAGGTCGGACTGGTTTCAAGCATCTGTGAAATCAGGGCCTTGCGGTTTTCATTTTTCAGCAAGCTGTTTAAAAGTTCCTGCTTCTGTCGACAATCGCTTTTAAATACCATCAATTTCTCCCTGGCGGCCTGCTTCACCTGAGGATCTTCAGACTTCAAACTGTTTTTGTATTCCTCCAGAGGCTCCGAAAGTTGCGGCCAGGCCAGGCCTGTCTGCTCCTCCAGTACTTTGACACTGCCCGTGAACAAAAACTCTAATCCGGAGGCATTCAGATTTTCAAGAGATTGAAGCTGCTCATCCGTCAAACCCAAAGCTTCCTGATTGGCTTTGATTTTCTCCATGGCAAAACCGGTCATGGCAAAATCGGGAATACCGTTAAGCACAGATTTCAAAGACTTTCCGCCTGGGGGCATGTTTTCAGACTTGGACTGCACACCCAGAAAAGCCGTAAAAACCTCATGAGACCGCCCGCCTTTGCCAATCGCAGTATAAGAACCATTATGCACTGCATAGGCTTTTTCAAGCATCTGCACCCAGAGCGTGTCTTTGGCATGGGCATCGTCGTTGGGAACCGATTTATCCACGGTAATATAAATGGGTTCCAGCTGCTGGGTGTCTTTGTTCTTGTCATACAAACGCACGGTCACCGTACCGTCGCCATTGTCTTTCATCATCTCGTGAATGGCTTGTGGGTTTTTCTGGGCAATGCTGTAAATACCTGCAATCAGATAACAGTCGCCAATCGAACCCTGGCGGATATCACTCACAGAAACAGGCCCTTCAAAGAGCGGAGCATGTACGGGAATATCGGGTTTATGCGACAGTTTTACCTGATCGCGGCCAACTTCGTAGCGGGTATGTTTAATTTCCATTGCGTCCAGTGCGTCAGGTTTGGCACCAGGCTTGGCAAGATGCAGTTGCACAAAGTGCTTGCCGTCTTTTTTGTGATAAATCACGGTCTGGCCCTTTTTGTAGGTTTTATCCCCCAGAGTGAGATCCTGAGTCAGCACCCCTTCACGTCCGGGCTGCCGTACGGTTTTATCAGTTTGCTCAGGAACCTGAAGAGCTCCGTGGCTGTCAACCGTCTGGCTCATCATCGCTTTGTACAAGCTGTCAACCAATGCTTTTTTATTGGCTGACAGGCTCGTATAACTGGCGTTGCTACCATATATTTCGCTGCGCATGGCCCCGACCTGCTGGGCCAGTATGCTTTTAACGTCCTGAGGTCTGGCGCTTTTGAGATAGAATTTGAGTCCTTCAAGATCGTCGAGCTGACTCATCTTTTGTTTGACCGAATCCATGGCCTGGTTCAGCAGTTTTTGCCGTTGGCCACGGGTTTTAAAAAAGGTCGAGCGCAGGCTTTTTTCGACATCGCTGGTCTGACTGAGCAGCACACCAAACTGGGCTTTGGCCTGATCCGGGTTCAGGGGCAGAGCTGCAGTGGGCTTCAAACGACCAGGTAGCGGGACACTTTTAGCCGTCTGCTGCAGCTGTGGTGTCTGCATCGTTTCAATCTGCTGCTGAATCTGTGCTTGATGCTGTTGAGGATCCAGCGGTGGCGCGTCTTTGGACAGAGAAGGTGGAGGTGCTGAGGTCTGGACTGGCGTTTTTTGCACCTGCGAAGGCGGCCCCGAAGGGGAAGAAACGGGCGGGGTGCTGTCAACTCCGGTGGACGGGATCAGGGGGCGGTTGGATTGAATAGACATCACACAATCTCCTTTGGTTTTAAACGATACAAAATGCTTGGGTCGGAACATTTTTAATTAAAGCATAAAAAATTAACAGTGTAAACATATCAGACAAAAAAAAGCCGACAAAAAATCTGCTCTGCTTCAAAGCAGCGCTTTAAAGAAGCCTCAGCCAGCAGACTTCAGATGCCAGGCACGGGGCTGGGCAAAAGCAAGCAGACCCACATCAGACAGCGTCAGCCCCAGACCGGAGTGCTGGCGGCCCGACCAGGGCAGGCGCGGGCTGATCCGGTCACAGCAGTTCCAGTAGGCGCTGCCCGTGTTCAGCTGGCGCAGCAGGACTTCAGCCCGCTGCTGATCAGGCGTGTAAACCGCAGCGGTCAGGCCGTACTCCGTATCGTTCATCAGCTGCACGGCCTCAGCATCGTCGGCCACGGCCTGCACCCCAATGATCGGCCCAAAGGACTCCTCACGCATCAGGCGCATGCTGTGCTTGACCTGACTCAACACCGTCGGCGCAAAAAAGTGGCCCGGGCCGTCTGCTTGGTGCCCGCCACACTCCAGCCGGGCCCCCTGGGCCAGGGCGTCTTTGATCTGCGCCTGCAGCAGAGCGCTTTGCGCTTCGCCGCGCGTCAGGGCCCCAAGGTAGGTTTCAGGGTCCAGCGGATCACCCTGTTTAAAGCCCTGCACCACGCCCACCAGGGCCTGCACAAAGGCGTCATAGATGCTGTGGTGCACATAAATGCGCTCTACCGCACAGCAGCTCTGGCCGTTATTGTAAAAGGCCCCGTCGGCCAGAGCCGCCGCCGTGGCCGCAATATCCACATCCTCGCAGACATAGACCGGGTCTTTGCCGCCCAGCTCCAGCTGCACAGGAATCAGCCGCTCAGCCATCGCTGCGGCAATGCGCTGGCCCGTGGCCCAGGAGCCCGTAAAAAAGACGCCGTCAATGTCTTGTTCCAGCAGCGCCTGCCCAACGTCGCCAGCCCCAATGACGGACACAAAGAGGTCAGCCGGCAGACCCGCCAGCTGAAAAAGCTCCACCATGGCCAGCCCGGTCAGGCTCGCCAGTTCAGAGGGCTTGTAAAGCACGGCATTGCCCGCCAGCAGGGCCGGTACAAAGACATTGCAGCCCACGAGCCAGGGGTAGTTCCAGGCCGAGATATTGGCAATCACCCCCAGGGGCTCCTGGCGGATGATCTCCTGCAGGCCCGCTTCTTCATAAACCAGCTGGTCAGCCAGCACCGGCTCAGCGCGCTGCATCAAAAAGTCAAAGCGGCCCAGAAAGCCCTTCAGCTCCTGATGGGCCTGGGCAATCGGCTTGCCCACTTCCTGACTCAGCAGGCGGGCCAGCTCCGGCTTCCGCTCAAGCAAGAGCGCCCGAAAGCGCTGCAGAACGGCCTGGCGCTCGCTTAAGGGCGTGGCGGCCCAGCCGGCCTGGGCCCGCCGGGCGGCAGCGGCCTTAAAGGCCAGGCTGTCGGCGTTGTCGCAGTCGAGGGTGGTCAGGGTCTGCCCTGTAGCGGGATTGACTATTGTGAGCTGGGTCATTTAAAGGGCCTCCTGAAAAATCTGGCGAAAATCGTCGGGGCTGCAGGGCCGGGGGTTGTTGGCATGGCAGCCGTCAGCCTGGGCCACGGTGACCAGATCAGCGATCTGGCTGGCCTGAATGCCCAGCTCCGAAAGCCGGGCGGGGATGCCGATTTCCTGTTTGAGCGCCCGCAGCCAGTCAAAAAAGACCGGGCCGCTCTCCAGGCCCAGGGTCTGGGCCAGACGGTCAAAGCGCTCAGGCACGGCCACCAGATTAAAGCGCAAAGCATGGTCGATCATGATGCCATTGGCCAGGCCGTGGTGCATATCGGTCACGGTCGAGAGGGCGTGGGCACAGGAGTGGGTCAGGCCCAGGCCCTTCTGAAAGGCCACCGCGCCCATCAAAGAGGCCAGCAGCATCTCGGCACGGGCGGGCTTGTCACCGGGCGTATGCACGGCCTGCACCAGGCTGCGCTGCACCATCTGCAGGCCTTCGAGGGCAATGCCGTCGCAGAGCGGATGGTAGCCTTTGGCCAGAAAGGCCTCCACCAGATGGGTGAGCGCATCCATGCCCGTGGCGGCAGTCAAAGCCGGCGGCAAACCGAGCGTCAGCTCCGGGTCGGCAAAAACCTGCCGGGCCATCAGCTCCGGGGCAAAGATAATTTTTTTGGCATGGCTCTGATCGTCTGAGATCACCGCGCTGCGGCCCACTTCAGAGCCGGTGCCGGCAGTGGTGGGCAGGGCAAACCAGGGCGGCAGGGACTGGTCAATCGGCCGCGCACCGGGCCGGTCTTCGTAGTCAAAGAGATCATGGGGGTGGGTGGCAGCCACGGCAATGGCCTTGGCCACATCCAGGGCGGCCCCGCCGCCGATGCCCACAATGCAGTCGGCCCCGGCGGCTTTATAAGCCGCTGCGCCTGCTAAAACCTGTGATTTAACCGGGTTGCCGCCCAGCTCGGTAAAGGTGCTGACCTGCAGGCCGGCGGCCTGCAGCTCGGCCAGCCAGTCTTTAAAAAAGGCCTGCTGAGCCAGGCCTCTGTCGCTCACCACCAGCGGGTGAGCGAGTTTCTGGGCCTGCAGACTGGGGGCCAGTTCATGGCGGGCCCCCTCACCAAAGACAATTGCCGTCGGAAAGGCAAAGCGAGACAAAGACATAAGCGCTCCTAGATAATTTCAAAGTAGCGGCGCACTTCCCAGTCGGTAACCGACTGCTGAAACTGCTGCCACTCCCACAGACGTGTGTTGCAAAAATGCGTCACAAAGGCTTCACCCAGTATCTCACGGGCCAGTTCAGACTGGCGCATGCGCTCGGTGGCGTGCCAGAGATTATTGGGCAGACGCTCAATCTCCGCTGCCGCATAGGCATTGCCCTGCACCGCCGGGGCGTCGAGCTTCAGGCGCTTCTGAACGCCATACAGGCCGCTGGCCACCGCCGCCGCCATGGCCAGGTAGGGGTTCACATCTGAGCCTGAAATGCGCACCTCAATGCGGGTCGATTTGGGGCTGCCGGGAATCACGCGCAGGGCCGTGGTGCGGTTATCGACCCCCCAGCTGGGGCGGGTCGGGGCCCAGTAGCCTTCGACCAGGCGCTTGTAGCTGTTGACCGTCGGGGCATACATGGGCAAAATCTCGGGCAGACAGTAGAGCTGCCCGGCCAGATAATGCTCAAACAGCGGGCTCATTCTGAGGCTGTGGTCGGCCTGGTAAAACAGATTGGTCTGCTCATCAGCCGACCAGAGGCTCTGGTGAATATGGCCGCTGCAGCCAGGCAGGTTCACGCTGGGCTTGGCCATAAAGCTGGGCATAATGCCAAAGCGGGCCGCAATTTCTTTGATGCTGGTTTTAAACAGAATGGCCCGGTCGGCGGCCTCCAGGGCGTCGGTCACCATCATGGCTGCTTCAAGCACGCCGGGGCCGGTTTCGGTGTGCAGGCCCTCCAGCGGAATACCAAAGGCCTCCAGCTCTTCGAGCATGGCCTTAAAAAAGGGCCGGTTCTGGCCGGGCCGAATCAGGGAGTAGCCAAACATGCCGGGGGTCAGGGGCTGCGGGTCGGCATAGTCTTTGTCGGCCAGGCTCTGGGGGGTTTCGCGGTAGTTAAACCATTCAAACTCCATGCCGGCCTTGATCAGAAAGCCCTGATCTGCCGCCTGCTTCAGCACCCGCTTGAGGGTCTGGCGCGGGCAGATGGCCAGGGGCTGGTCGGCGTCCTGCCAGAAATCCCCCAGAAAAAAGGGCACTTTGTCGTCCCAGGGCACGTGGCGCAGGGTGCTGAGATCAATTTTGGCCAGGGCATCGGGATAGCCCGTGTGCAGGCCCGTGTAGCTGACATTGTCATAACAGGCGTCAGAAGAGTCCCAGCCCATCACCACATTACAAAAACCAAAGCTGTCCTGGGCCGCCGACAGAAACTTCTGCTTGTGCATGTATTTGCCGCGCAGAATGCCGTCAATATCTGAGACGGCCACTTTGACCCGATTATTGGGATCTTGCTCAATTTCCGCCAGAATTTCCGCTGTTGTCTTGCCCATAGCCCTGACCTCGCTTGCTGTTTGAGTGGATCCCAAATCTAGCAGCAAGTGGGGGGGCTGTCAAATCTGAATTATCTGGTGCAACAGGGCGATGACGGCATCAGGTCTCAAAATCGGCGGTGCAGGAGAGATCTGCTGCAGCCAGGATGAACCAGGTTCAAAGGGCTTACAAAAAGATCAGCAAAGCCGCCTGCAGGCAGCCGATCAGAAAGCCCAGCACCCCGCCAAACCAGACGATCATGCGCAGCTCGCGGCGCGAGACTTCGAGAATAATGGCTTCCATACGGGCGGGTGAGAAGGCCCGGATCTTGTTGGCAATCAGGGTCTGCAGATCAGCCATTTCGAGGCCACGCTCGACCAGATCAAAGAGGTTTTTTTCGAGGTAACGGTGAATAAAGCGACTGGTTTCAGCCTTCATGCGGGCAATCACGCCGGGGGGAATATCTTCGGGATTAAAGCGGCGGATCATGTCGCGCACCAGGGTGGGCAGATCCACGCGCTCAACCAGCGGGGGCACAATCACGTCGTAATGGGTGCTGAGGTAGTTGTGCAGCCAGTGCACCAGGCTTTCTTTAAAGCCGGCAATATGCTCCCAGGACATATCGCGGGGGTTAAAGCGCAAAATAGCGCGCTCCAGCGCCCCGGCCAGATCCACCAGTTCCAGGCCTTCGGCAATCAGGGCATTAGCCTGCTCATTTTCGCTGTCTAAAAAGATACGGGCCTTGGTCAGCACGTCGGGCAGGTTAAAAAAGAAGAGCAGCACGCTGTATTTGCCCGTAACCCGTTGTTTGACCATTTCGTCCATGGCCGCAATATTGGCCGGGGTCAGCAGGCTGACCAGGCTGCGGCGAATATGGTCAGGGGTCAGCACCAGGCTCATAATATGGTGGGTAATAAAATCGGCCATGGCCGGGGTCAGTTGAAAATTCTGCAGCACGCTGTCGATCACCTGATCCAGCACAAAACGGATACGCTCCGGGGTCAGGCTTTTTTCGGCCAGATGGGCCGTCAGAGCCGGCACGGAGCGCTGGATCACCTGGGTCAGGGCCTCGGCCAGGTCGTCCGCCAGGGCGTGCAGCTTGGCGGTCTGGCTGAACTCGGCCTGAATCACGTCAATCGAAAAATCGACGGCTTTGTCCACACGTTCGGGGGTCAGCAGGCGCTGGGCCAGGCCCTGAAAGTCTTCCTGGGTCAGCAGGGTCTCAACAATCAGGGTGGCAATACGGTCAGCCAGACGGTCCTGCTCGGCAGGAATCAGACCCGGCGTCAGGGGCAGCTGTTTGCCCATAAGATATTTGGGCTCCAGCGGATGAAAGAGCATGCGCACGGCCAGATCATTGGTGAAATAGCCCACGCCCGCGCCCACCACGGGCGGCACAAGCATCTGCAACCAGAGACTCATGGACGCCCGCGATCAGGCGTCGTCATCAGTGCTGATGGCGCTGTCATCCTGGGCAAACAGAGCCTGAACAAAAGCTTTGGGTTCAAACTCCTGCAGGTCACCCAGGTGCTCGCCCACGCCCAGCAGGCGAATGGGCAGGTTCAGCTCGCGCTTAATCGAGAAAATCACCCCGCCTTTGGCCGTGCCGTCGAGCTTGGTCAGCACCAGGCCGTTCAGGTTCACGGCTTTGGCAAAGACCTCAGCTTGGCGCAGGCCGTTCTGACCGGTGGTGGCATCCAGCACCAGCAGGCACTGCACGTGGGCGTCCTGCTTTTCGCGCTCCACAATCCGATAGACCTTTTTGAGTTCTTCCATCAGGTGATCTTTGTTGTGCAGGCGGCCAGCTGTATCGATCAGCAGGGCATCAACCTTTTTGGCACGGGCCGACTGGATCGCATCATAGACCACCGCAGCGGCATCCGCCCCTTCGTGGTGCTGAATCACCGGGCAGTTGACGCGCTTGCCCCAGACCGCCAGCTGTTCAATCGCCGCCGCACGGAAGGTGTCAGCTGCAGCAAACATGACTTTGTAGCCGGAGATTTTGAGCTTGGCCCCGATTTTGCCCACGGAGGTGGTTTTGCCCGTGCCGTTGACGCCCACAATCAGAAAGATATTCAGCTTGTCGGGTACGAGGCGAAAGGGCTCGCTCTGCAGACTGTCTTCAAGGTACTGGGTCAGGGTGGGCAGCACTTCTTCGGGCAAAAAGCGGCGCTTTTTGGCCTCAGCGCGCAGGTGTTCGAGTACGGCATCGGTGGTGCCAATACCCACGTCACTCTGCAGCAAAATTTCTTCCAGCTCTTCGAGCATATCTTCGTCCACTTTGGTACGGCCACGGGTCAGGCGGGTGATGCTCTCAGAGAACTGGTCGCGGGTGCGGGCCAGGCGGCTGCGGAAATGACTGATCCAGGAGGCTTTTTCTTTGCCTTCCATTTCGGGCTTGTCGCGGCCCAGGCCCAGAAAAGCGACCTGGCGCTCGCGCTCCAGCTCGTCCTCGGCCACCAGCTCGCCCTCTTTAAAGAGGTCCTGCACTGGCGTGTTGAGAAACTCCCACAGACTGCGCTTGCGCTTGACCATTTTGGACCCGGCTTCCGCTTCTGCGGCAGCTTCAGCTTCGCTGTCAGCCGGTGTGTCGGTTTCAGCAACAGGTTCTGGCTCAGGTTCTGGCTCAGGTTCTGGCTCAGGTTCCGGCTCAGGTTCCGGCTCGGGTTCCGGCTCGGGTTCCGGCTCGGGTTCCGGCTCGGGTTCTGGCTCAGGTTCCGGCTCGGGTTCCGGCTCGGGTTCCGGCTCGGGTTCCGGCTCGG
>JACYMC010000174.1 GCA_015272195.1 Candidatus Sericytochromatia bacterium | reverse complement strand
ACCTGCGTCCGAAGTCAGCGCACCGCCTTCAAAATTGACTGTCAGCGGCTCTCCATTTTTGCCTTGAACTTCCCAGGTCTCAGGGTTACACTTCATACAGCTGGCTCCTTTTCTGCGATTTCTGGATATGATAACTTTAATCTACAGAAAGGAGCCAGTTTTTATCTACTGATCTGTTTGTGAGAAATGCGGGTTAGACACCACACCCTCTCAGAGTGTTCAAAGCCCGGCCAAAAAATTTAAATCCGGCTGACCGCCCGCTGGCGCAGACTGGCCAGATCCGGCGCACCGGCCGCAAACATGGCAATGCGCAGCTCCAGCAAAAAGATCTCCAGCTCGGCCACCACGGCCGCGGCAGAGTCCAGCGCCGCTTTGAGCAGGGGCTGGGCCAGGCTGACCGCATCAGCGCCCATGGCCAGGGCTTTGGCTGCATCGAGGCCGTTGCGGATGCCGCCGGAGGCAATCAGGGGCATCTGGGGCAGGGCCGCCCGGCAAGTCTGCAGTGAGATCGGCGTGGGCCAGCCCCAGTGGGCAAAGGTTTGCCCCAGGCGCTGCATGCGGGGGTCCGGGTTGCGCTGGGCCTCGATCCAGGCCCATGAGGTGCCCCCATGGCCGCTCAGCTCAATGCCGGCCACCCCGGCCTGTTGCAGCAGGCGGGCCGTATGGGGCCCAATGCCATTGCCACATTCTTTGACCAGTACCGGAAAGGACAGAGCCGCACAACAGCGGGCAATCTGCTCGCTCAGGGCGCTGAAATCGGTGTCACCGCCGGGCTGAATGGCCTCCTGCAAAGCATTCAGATGCAGATACAGACCGTCAGCACCGACCCGCGCCACCACTTCGCGGCAGTGCCACTCACTGAAGCCCAGATTGAGCTGCACGGCCCCCAGATTGGCCAGCAGCAGAATATCGGGTGCAAATGACCGCACCTCAAAGGTTTGCTGGGCTTCGGGTACTTCAAAGATCACACGTTGAGAGCCGAGGCCCATGCCCAGACCCAGCTGCTGGGCCGCTTCAGCCAGGTGGCGGTTGATGCGCGCGCCCTGGGCCAGGCCGCCGGTCATGGAGCCGATCAGCACCGGGGCCGAGAGCTTTTTGCCCAGCAGGGTGCAGCGGGTGTCCACGGCCTCCAGGCTGCACTCGGGCAGGGCGCGGTGCTCCAGCCGGTAATCGGCAAAGGCCTGACCGGGTGCCGCAATCTGCGAGCCCGGATCAAGGGCCAGTTCAATGTGATGGCCTTTGCGGCGTACAATTTCGGGTTCTGAGCCGGGTTCTGATTCAGGTACGGCACTCATTGCAAAGCCTCCCGTGCGGCCTGCAGGCCGGGGTTCAGATTCAGGGCCTGCTGCCAGTGCTGGCGGGCCAGGACCCGCTGGCCTGCTGCATCACAGGCCACGCCGAGATTATACCAGGCCTTGGCGTAGCGGGGGTCCAGCCGGACGGCCTGCTCAAAGCTGGCACGGGCTTGTGCGGGATTCTGGCGCCCCAGCCAGACCAGACCCAGATTGTAGTGGATTACGGCATTGGCCGGGGCCAGCCGGACGGCCTGCTGCAGGTATTGCTCGGCGGTCGCCAGCTCGCCCTGGAGCAGATAGGCCAGACCGGCATCGTTGAGCAGCTGGGGGTTTTGCGGATCTTTTTGCAGGGCCTTGCGGGCAAAATAGCCGCCGTAAATATTGCGGGCCTGCTGGCTCTGCAGCTGGGCCGGCACGTGCCGCAAATGGTTTTCATAAGCAGCAAAAGCAGCTTCAAAGCGGTTCTGGGTCGCGTAAATCTCCGCCATGCGCTGCCAGGCAATCCCCTTTTGCATCGGCGGCAGCGGGCTCTGGGTCAGTTGTGTATAGAGTTTCAGGGCGGCTTCGGGCTGGTTCTGCTGGCGCTTAAGCTGAGCCAGGCGGTTGAGCCCCAGCCAGTAGAGCAGCTGGGCATTGGGATCAGCATCTGTTTGCCAGTGCTGCAGCGCCCGCTGCAGATAGCTTTCGGCCTCTGCCGGCTTCTGGCGGGCCATCAGATAGAGGGCCGCGCTGTAAGCCGTTTCTGGTGAGGCGTCGAGACGCGCCAGACCCTGCTGGAACCAGCGATCGGCAGCGCGGGGATCTTTGCCCTGCTGCAGATACAGGCGCGCCAGCTGCAGATAGGCTTCGGGGGCATCAGGGTTCAGGCGCGTGGCCTGGGTCAGCCAGGCCAGGCTCTCTTCGGGCAGCAGCTTATAAAGGGCCGGCACGCCCGTCAGCAGCAGGGTCAGGTTATCGGGGTTTTCTTTTTGCTGCTGCTGATACAGGGTGGCCAGCTGGGCATAAGCCAGACTGTATTCGGGGTAGCGCTGCATCAGACGCTGATCCGGGTCCAGCTGGCCCAGATCGGGCAACAGCCGGCTGGCGGCATCGGCACCCGACACCAGCAAAAACACGTGTTCAGGCTGGGCCTCCAGCAGCGGTCTGAGAATCTGGCGGGCCTGATCGCTGCGGCCCTGCAGCATGTGCACCGCACTGAGGGTAAAGGCATAGTAAGGGTTGCGCGGGTTTTTCTGGTGGGCCTGGGTATAAAAACTGAGGGCCTGACGCAGATCGGCCTGGGGGTTGCTGTGCAGGGCGTTAAAATACAGTCCACCGAGACGAAACAGCACCTGCGGGTCCTGCAGATCGGCGCCAATTTTGCGCAGTTCCGCTTCAATCTCTGCCGCAGGCACCTGGCTCTGGGACGGGTATTTGAGCTGAAGATAGGTCAGAATGCTCTCGCTGGTTTTTTCGCGGGTCAGGGCCTGCTCCGCGGCCTGCAGGGCTTCAGAAGACTGGCTGCGGGCCTGCAGCACGCGGGCCAGCACACTGTAACCGCTGGCCGATTCTGGCGCCAGGGCCACGGCCTGGCGGGCAAATTTTTCGGCCTGGGTCAGGTCGTCCGCACTGGCCGAGCGATAGACTTCGCGGCCACTGGCCCGGTCCAGATACACCCCGGCCAGCTCAGCGACAGCCCGTGCATAGCCCGGATCTTCGCTCAAAGCAAGGTTCAGCAGGCCGATGGCCTTCTGAATGTTTTTTTCGCCCAGCTGATCGCGAAACAGGCGGGCCTTGATGTAATACTCATGGGCCTCTGTCGAGCGTGTGCCCGACAGCGCCCTGCCGGTCAGGGCTTCAGCAGGGGCAGCAGGCGCTGTGTTTTGTTGCGGCAGATTCAGCTGCAGCCGATGCATCAGCTTGCCCGCCAGCTCTTCCTGCAGCTGAAACAGCTGGCTGAAATCCCCGCTGACCTGGGCCATCTGACCGCTTTCGACCGTGCCGGTTTCGGTGTCGACCACTTTGACGTTGATCAGCAATTGCCGGCCCAGGCGCTGGTAATTGCCCAGCACCACATAGCGGGCCCCCACCATGCGGCCCAGTTTTGGCGCGGTCTCAGGATCCACCAGCATCGTCTGGCTGAACTGCTGCTCGGCCAGCAGACGGCGCAGGGCAGCGCGCTCCACCAGATGCAGGTTCGGCAAATGGCCCAGGCCCATGCCCAGGTTCTCCGAAAAACTCTCCTGCAGCCAGTCATCGGCCGGATTCTGGCTGATATTTTTAAAAGGCAATATCACCAGCGAGACGCGGGATTGAGCTGCCGCTGGCAATAAGAGACTAAAACTCAGCAGACTGCCCAGCAGCAGGCTTTTCCATTTAGCGCGCATAGGCACCTTCTTTCAGATTGTGATTCAGCCCGGCGGCCAGGGCCTGCATGACCTGCTCCCGGCGCTGCAGATAGGGCAGCCAGTGGCCTTCAGCAATGCGCATCTGGCCGTCAGGCTGCAGCAGCAGGCGACTGTGCTGGGCCAGGCTGCGGGGTTCGGCAATCACCAGCGGAAAGCTGAGCCCCGCTGGCGTGACTTCGGGCTGGTGCAGCTTAAAATACCAGCCCTGATGGGCAAACTGCAGCGGATAGCTGGCCTGCTGCAGGGCCTCAAAAAAAGCGGGCTGCCAGTCGCTGAGGGGGAGGCAGAGATCGCAGGGGCAGGGCCGCCAGTGACCGGTGTCGGGCAGCTCGGCCTGGGGCAAACGAACGTAAGCCAGACGCTGAATCGGCTTGGCCTGCTGGAGCCATTTTTTTTCGTACTTGGTGCGCACGTCAATCTCCGGAAAGGCCGTGGCGTCAAACAGGGGACTGGCGTTGAGTAAGGCCAGGGCCGATTCGCCATAAGGCGGATCGTCGGTCACAAAAATCAGCTTGCCGCCGGTTTTGAGGCGGCTGGCAAAGAGCGGCAAAGTGTCTTCGCGCAGTATGCGGCGGTGCTCGTGGCGTTCTTTGAACCAGGGATCAGGAAAGAGAATGTATAAATGGTCCAGACTGGCGGGCGGAAACAGCTCCCGCAGCATCATCAGAGCATCCTGCTTGCTGATGCAGACATTGGGCCGCGCCTGTGAGGCCAGGGCCCGGCGCAGGCGCTGCTCGGCCCCACGCAAAACTTTGGAGACAATATCCACACCCACAAAGGCCTGCGCAGGAAAGCGCGGCGCCAGCCAGGCCAGAAAATGGCCGTAGCCCATGCCAATTTCAAAGTTCAGGCCGCTGTGGCCGGGGAAGAGACTTTCCCAGCCCGAAATCAGAAAATCAGGATCGTCAAAAAAGGCTTCAGCCGTGTACAAAAGGGGTTCAGTATTCATGCCCTCACTATACCGCAGTTCAGGCGCTGACAGCGGCCTGAGACATATAGGCATGAATGCTGGGCGGGCAGTGAGAGGGCACAATCAGCGCCTCCGGGTGCTGGTGAGCAAAGAGATGAATGCGGGCCAGATCCTGGCGGTACCGATCGGGGTTATGCATCAGCAGCATGGCCAGCGGGTGCGGCAGGATCAGTTTTTCAAAGGAGGCGCGGTACCAGCAGGCGTCGGCAATCAGAAACAGCGGCCCGGCTTCGGTCTGCAGCCAGGCCCCCATCTGGCCGCAAAAGTGACCTTCCAGCGGCACCAGCTGAATCAGCCCGTCGCCAAAGAGATCATAGACCCGGCCAAAAGGCGGCAGCTCACGCTGCAGATGGCCACTGCTGTCAGA
Organism: Candidatus Sericytochromatia bacterium; assembly: GCA_015272195.1. GTDB lineage: Bacteria > Cyanobacteriota > Sericytochromatia > UBA7694 > UBA7694 > JACYMC01. The sequence continues at coordinate 16,712 of JACYMC010000174.1, read as the reverse complement.
CACCGGCAGGGCCCGGCTGTCAAAGTCGTCGGGCAGCACTGAAGGCAGGTAGCCCAGACGCACGGCCCGGATGCCTTTAAGGGGTTTGACGTGGCGATAACCGCTCTCCAGAAAAACCAGGCGGGCCTGGCCAAAATCGCGCAGGGCCGCCACATGATCGCCATGAAAATGGGAGATCAGAATATGGCGGATGTCTTCAGGCGCATAGCCAATCTGCTGCAATTGCGCGACCGCCGTTTCGTGGGGCGCCAGCTGCACAGGGGTCAGCATACGGTAAAAACGCCCCGGAAAGTATCGCGTGGCCTCAAAAAAGGGCTGGCCGTAGCCCGTATCAAACAGCATGGGGCCCTGAGTGGGGTGCTCAATCAGGGCAAACATGGAGGGAAAAGCCACCGTGGCCCGGCGTCCAGTGCGAATCACCATCTGCTCTTTGTGGGTACAGTGGCCGCCTTTAAAAAGACGGACGCGCAACGCGGCCATCAGTAACGGGGCACGCTGGGGTCAACTTCAAGCGACCAGGCCTCAATGCCCCCGCTGAGGTTGTAGACCTCGGTAAAACCCTGCTGCAAAAAGTATTCCGCCGCCGCCCGGCTGCGGCCGCCGTGATGGCACTGAAAAATAATCGGCTGGCTGCGGTTCCAGCTGCTGAGCATCTCTTCGGCCAGAGCCTCGGTCAGCTGCAGACTGCCGGGCAATTGACAGATCTCCCGCTCAAAGTCCTCGCGCACGTCGATCAGGCGAATACCGGGGTCTGCTTCAAGACGGGCCAGGGCTTCGCGAGGCGGCAGCTCCAGCCGGTCGTCGGGATCGTGCCACATCTTAGCTGGTGCTTTCGTAGACCGGACTGGAAATCAGCAGGCGGGGCTGGTGGCCGTCAGGGTACATGGTCCAGATGCTGGTGCTGCCGTTACGGTCACTGGTAAAAAGCACCTGACCCGTAGGCTGCAGCACCGGGCTGCGGTTGGTCGCCAGGCTGCGTACGCTGAGCTGACGGAATTCAGAACCGTCTTCATTGATGCGGTAGAGGGCCAGATTGCCTTCGGCCGTGGCGGCAGAAAAGATCAGACGGGTGGGCGAGAGAATATCGTAAAAAGGAATCATGGGCGAACGATTGGTGAAGCGCTCGTCAAAATCCGGGTAGCCTGGCGGCACCACCGCCAGTTCCTGGACGTTAACCGACAATTTGGTCAGCTGGGTGGGCAGCGCGCCGTCAGGGCCCATGCGCCAGATATCCCATTTGGAACCGCGCGAGCTGGTGAAATAGATCATACCGTTTTCAGCCACCACCGGGTAGTCATAGTGAAAATCACCCTGGCTGAGCTGGCGCAGGTCGCTGCCGTCGGGATTGATCGAAAAAATCTGGGGTTTGAGGTGACGGTCAGAGACAAACACCACCCGGCCATCCGGTGCCGGGAAAGGGCGGTAATTGTTAACACCGGGCATATTGGTCAGGGCGCGCACATTGCTGCCATCCCAGTCCATCATATAAATATCCCAGCTGCCCGTGCGGCGGGAGGCGAAAACAATTTTGCCATCAATGGTCACGCGGGGATGGGCATCATCCGTAGGGTCATTGGTGAGCTGGCGAACTTTTTTGCCCGCCAGATCAGAGAGATAGATGTCGTTTTCGCCGCCGCGGGCGGAAACAAAGACCAGGTGTTCTTTCCAGAAGGTGCTGGCCGGCTGACGGCTGGCACAGCCACTGAGGAGTGCCGATGCAGCCAGAAATACCGAAAAGAAAAGACGTGATTGTTTGATGCCCATAACCATGCCTGCTGTTTTAATAATGTGTTTGTTGTGCTTGTTTTTCCGTATTTTAACACACTCCTGAAGCAGTACAGTCCCGCCGCCGCGACATCCGGCAAAATTATCTGGAAGACACAGGTCAGGTTTACTTGTTGGCGGCTTCAGAGACTGCTACAATACCCTAGACTTAAAGCGTGTTTAATGTCAATCGCATCAGCTGAGCCGCACCGCCGGACCCTGAATCCACACAGATACTGCGTTACCTGGATGTCTGCGGCTTATGCTAAACGGTGTAAATTTTTCGCCGCCCCCTTTGCGATCGGTTTGGATCCGGCCTTGTGGGCAAGACATGGACAGGCAATACTCAAAAGCAAGAGGTTTTTTAAACAAGGATTATGGCTTTAACAAAAGAGCATAAAAACGAACTCATCGGCAGCTACCACACCCATGACACCGACACGGGCTCTCCCGACGTGCAGATTGCCCTGCTGACTGCCCGCATCACCGAGCTGACCGAGCATCTCAAAGAACACAAACACGACTACTCCACCCGCCGGGGTCTGATCAAAATGGTGGGCCGCCGCCGCAAACTCCTGCGCTACCTGTATAAATCTGCCCCTGAGCGTTACGCTGCTGTGATCAGCCGTCTGGGCCTGAAGCGCGAAGACGTCAAGATTAGCGGCAGGTAAACGGAATGAAAACAGAACCCGAAATTCTAGAAATTCAGGTAGGTCGCGACACCATCCGCTTTGAAACCGGTGTCCTGGCCGTGCAAACCAATGCGTCCGTGCTGGTCAGTTCCGGCGAGTGCATGATTTTTTGCGGTGCCACCGCTTCCAAAGAACCCAAAGACATCGACTTCTTTCCCCTGACGGTGGACTTTGAAAGCAAAATGTACGCTGTAGGGCGCTTCCCCGGTGGTTTTATCCGCCGCGAAGGCCGGCCTTCTGAAAACGCAATCCTGTCTGCGCGCGTGATTGACCGCCAGATCCGGCCGCTGTTTCCCGATGGCTTCCGCAACGAAGTCCACGTGATTGCCCACCTGCTCTCCAGCGATCAGGAATTCCAGTCTGACATTCTGGGCATGCTGGGTGCATCCGCGTCCTTAACCCTGTCAGACATCCCCTTTGATGGCCCGACCGCTGCCGTGCGCATTGGTCGTCTGGACGGTGAGTGGATTATCAACCCCACCTATCAGGAAATCGAAGCCGGTGAGCTGGACCTGATTGTGGCCGGCACGGCAGATTCTATCAACATGGTGGAAGCCGGAGCCCAGATGGTCAGCGAAGAGCTGCTGCTGGAAGCCCTGCAACTGGCCCACAGTGAAATCGCCAAGATCGCCCAGCAGTTCAGCGCCTGGCGCGAAAAAATTGGCCTGCCCAAAATGGACGTACAGCCCTATGCCCCCAACGAACAGATTCTGGCTTATGTCAAAGAACTGGCTGAAGGTCCCATGAAAGCCGCCATGACCCTCACAGATCACGCTGAGCGCAGCGAGCAGCTCAAAGCCATCCGCAAAGCCGTGGAAGCCCAGATTGCTGAACTGCCTGCTGACAGCGAGCTGGCCGCGCTTTTTGCCGAGTGCCCCAAAGATCTGGGCAACTGCTTCTACAAGCTCGAAAAGCACCTGATGCGTGCCCGCATCCTGGACGAAGGCGTGCGCGCCGACGGCCGCAAAACTGACGAAGTGCGCCCGATTCACTGCAAAGTGGGCTTTGTGCCCCGCACCCACGGTTCTGCCCTGTTTATGCGCGGCAGCACCCAGGCCCTCTCGCTGGCCACCCTGGGCTCCATGAGTGACTCCCAGATGCTCGACAACACGGATCCCGAAACCAGCAAGCGCTATCTGCACCACTACAACTTCCCGCCTTACTCCGTCGGTGAAGCCCGTGGTCTGCGCAGCCCTGGCCGGCGTGAAATCGGGCACGGCAACCTGGCCGAACGCGCCCTGCTGCCCGTGCTGCCCTCAGATCATGAGTTCCCCTACGCCCTGCGCGTGGTTTCTGAGATTCTGAGCTCCAACGGTTCCACCTCCATGGCCAGTACCTGTGCCAGCACCCTGACCCTGATGGATGCCGGCGTGCCAATCAAAGACATGGTGGCCGGTGTGGCCATGGGCCTGATCAAAGAAGGCGATCGCTATGCCGTCCTGACTGACATTCTCGGCCTGGAAGACCATCTCGGCGATATGGACTTCAAAGTCACCGGTACCGAAACGGGTGTAACCGCCCTGCAGATGGATATCAAGATCGATGGTTTGGATATGAACATTCTGCGCCAGGCGCTGGAACAGGCCCGCGTGGGCCGTCTGCACATCCTGGGCGAAATGCGCAAAGCCCTGAGTGAGCCCCGCAAGGAACTCTCACCCTACGCACCGCGCATTATCACCATGCAGATCAACCCCGAAAAAATCGGCGACGTGATTGGCCCCGGCGGCAAGATGATCAAAAAGATTGTCGAAGAAACCGGCGTCAAGATCGATATCGACGACAGCGGCATGGTCTTTATTGTCACACCGGATCAGGAGTCCGCAGACGCGGCCCAGAACTGGATCAAAGCCCTGACCGAAGAAGCCGAAGTGGGCCGCACCTACGACGGCCGCGTGGTGCGTCTGACCACCTTTGGTGCCTTTATTGAGATTCTGCCCAAGACCGACGGTCTGCTGCACATCTCCAAAGTGCCCGGTCGCCCGCGCCATATTGAAGACGTCTTCACCATGGGTGAAATGGTCAAGGTCAAGGTCGACGAAATCGACGCCCAGGGCCGTGTGAACCTCGTGCTGGATCAGGAAGTTGAAATTCCTGAGTCTGCTCCCCGGGCAGAAGCCTACCGGGAACGCAGCGGTGGCGACCGCAACCGTGGCAGCGATCGCGACCGTGGCGGACGTGACCGCGACCGCCGTGGCGGTGGTGGCCCCCGTGGCGGCGGCAACGGCGGAGGACCCCGTCGCCGTTAGGCCACGGATGAACACTTCACCTGAAGCAAGCTATCGGCTGGCATTTTTCCACAGCCGATGGCCCACCTTGCTGGTGGCCCCCCAAACACGCCAGGTGCTGGATTTAAATCTGGCCTGGCGTGACTTTGCTTTTTTTGAAGGCCAGCTCCCCGCAGACCTGGATCAATGGCTGCAAGGTGAATGGCCGCCACCGGGGCCTGCGGCTGGAACCGTCACCCCCTTCACAGCACGCGTTCGTCAGGGGCCTGACTGGCGCACCCGGACATGCCATGCCCAGTGGCTCGCTGAAGACTGCCTCAGCATCAGCTTTGAACCTGTACCGGGCGCTGATACCCCCGAAGCCCGGATCAACCAGAACCGGCGCAAGTCTGAACTGATTGCCAATGTATCCCATGAAATGCGCACCCCGCTGACAGCCATTCTGGGCTGGCCTGAAATTCTGCTGGACGCCCAGGGCATGCCCAGTCTGGCCCGTGAAGCCGCTGAAGCGATTCGCAAAGACGGCGTGTATTTAAATCGCCTGCTCGAAGATCTGATCGATATCTCCAAAATTGAGGCCGGTTATCTGCGGCTCAATCTACAGCGCGAAAACCTGCAGGAACTGATTGCCAACGCCCTGGAAACGGTTCAGGACAAAGCCCGTCAGAAAAACATCCAGATTCACTGGCAGCCCCCCCACCAGACCCTCTGGGTTCATGCTGACAACCTGCGCATGACCCAGATTCTCTGGAATTACCTCTCCAATGCCATCAAGTACACCCCGCGTGGCGGCAAGATCACGGTTCAGGCCGAGGCGGCAGCAGAGCAAGTGATCGTGAGCATCAGTGATACAGGCATTGGCATGCAGCCAGCTTTTCAGACCCAGGCCTTTGAACGTTTCAGCCGGGCTGAAGAAGTCAGCCATCTGGAAGGGGCAGGCATCGGTCTCTCGCTGGTCAAAAAACTGGTGCATTTGCATCAGGGCCAGTGTTGGGCAGAAAGTGAGCCCGGCACGGGCTCCTGTTTTTATTTTTCGGTGCCTCGCAGTCCGGCGCCAGCGTCTTCACCCACAAGCCGCGCTGACAAAAACAAGCGCTGATTGGCCTGGCAAAAAACACCCCAGGCCAGGCAAAGCTATCATCCGATGCGACAGTCCGCGTTCCGCAAACAAGATTTGTTACAATGCATGCAAGAAATTCTGACAGAAACCACAGGAAAAAATGATGTTTAACAAAATACTGATTGCCAACCGGGGTGAAATTGCTGTGCGGGTGATCCGGGCCTGCCGGACCCTGGGCATTCAGACCGTGGCCATTTATGCCGAAGACGATCACCAGAGCAAGCATGTGCGTCTGGCCGATGAAGCCCATTTATTGCCGGGCAGCAGCCTGGCTGAAACCTACCTCAACAGCCAGGCCATTCTGGAGATTGCGCGGCGTACAGAAGCCCAGGCGATTCATCCGGGCTACGGCTTTCTGTCAGAAAACGCCGCTTTTGCCGACGCCTGCGCCTCCGCTGGCGTTGTTTTTATTGGCCCCAGCGGAGACGTGATTCGCCAGATGGGCAGCAAAGTGGAAGCCCGCAAACAAATGACCCAGGCCGGTGTGCCCATCACCCCCGGCAGCCCTCCCCTGCAGAACCTGGAAGAGGCCCAGCAATGGGCTGAACAAATCGGCTATCCGGTACTGCTCAAAGCCAGTGCCGGCGGCGGCGGCCGGGGCATGAAAAAAGTCAGCCAGGCGGCTGAACTGGCCCCGGCCTTTGAAGCCGCCTGCCGCGAAAGCCAGAGCTACTTTGGCGATGCCACCGTCTACCTCGAAAAATTTGTCGTCTCTCCGCGCCATATTGAGGTGCAGATTCTGGGCGATAGCCACGGCAATGTGGTGCACCTGGGCGAGCGGGACTGCTCCGTGCAGCGCCGCAACCAGAAACTGGTTGAAGAAGCCCCTGCCCCCAACCTGCCTGATGCCGTACGCCAGGGCGTCTGGGCGGCCGCCGTGCAGGGCGCCAAAGCCCTCGGTTACTGCGGTGCCGGCACCTTTGAGTTTGTGGTCCAGAACAACCGTGACGTCTATTTTATGGAGGTCAATACCCGCCTGCAGGTCGAGCACCCCGTCACCGAAATGATCACCGGCCGGGATCTGGTAATCGAACAGATTCGCATTGCCGCTGGCCTGCCCCTGTCGTTCAGCCAAGAAGAAGTTCACTTTAATGGCCATGCCGTCGAGTGCCGCATCAACATTGAGGATGCCCGCCAGAACTTCCGGCCCGTACCGGGTCGTATTGGCGTGCTGCAAGAGCCCCAGGGTCCCTGGGTGCGGGTAGACGGCATGCTGCAGCCCGATTATACCCTGCCGGGCAGCTATGACTCCATGGTGGCCAAACTGATCTGCTGGGGCGAAACCCGCGATCTGGCCATTGGCCGCCTGCAGCAGGCCCTGCGGGAATTTAAAATCGAAGGCATTCAGACCCTGATTCCCTTTTATCAGTGGCTTCTGGCCGTGCCTGACTTTGCAGAAGGCCATTATAACACCGGTTTTCTGGCACAACACTTTGATCCGGCCCAGCTGCCAGACAGCACGGTGCAGCCCACTGAAACAGAAACACCGGTCAGTCGCCAGCAGGTGGCTGTAGAAGTCAACGGCAAGCGTTTTGAGCTGGGGCTCTATCTGCCCGAGCAGCCTGTGTCAGCAAGTGGCAACCGGCGCAGCGGGGGCCCGGGCAATCGACCCGGTGCCAGTAAAAAGCAGCGCCAGGGCAGCGCCAATGCGATCAACTCTCCCATGGCCGGTACGGTAGTGGCTGTTAAAGTAGAAGCTGGCCAACAGCTCAAAGGCGGCGATCTGGTCTGCATTATTGAGTCCATGAAAATGGAGAATGACATCACCAGCACCCGTGAAGGGGTGGTTAAAAGCGTGGCCGTCAAAGCCGGCGACAAAGTCCAGAACGCCAGCCTGCTGATTGAATTTGAAGCCTGAAGGAGGAAGCCGTGAACCTGCGCGCCCGGGCCTATGCGCTCTTTGAAGGACTGGAGAGCCCGGCCAGTAAATTCTTAAACTACGCCATTATGGCCCTGATTGTCCTCAATATTACGGCGCTGATCCTGGAGACCGTTGAAGGCATTCACAGCCCTTTTGCGGACTGGTTCAGGTTGTTTGATCTGCTCTCTGTTGCGCTCTTCAGCCTGGAGTACCTGACCCGGATCTGGTTTGCTCCCGAAAACCCCAAATACCGTGGGGCGGTGCGGGGACGTTTAAAATATCTGCACAGCCCCATGGCCCTGGTGGATCTGATTGCCATTTTGCCCTTTTACCTGCCCTTTGTCGGCGTGGACATGCGCCATCTGCGTGCAGTGCGTCTGTTCAGAATTTTTAAAATTCTGCGCTATTCCAAAACCTTAAAGCTGTTTCAGAAGGTCTTCATTAAAAAGCGCGAAGAACTGTTTGTGACCTTTCTGGTACTGATGTTTATGCTCCTGTTTTCAGCTTCGATGATGTATTTTGCCGAGCACGAGGCACAGCCTGATCATTTTTCAAGCATCCCGGCCAGCATGTGGTGGGCGATTGTCACCCTGACCACTGTCGGCTATGGCGATGTCTTTCCGATCACCCTACTGGGCAAAATGTTTGCTGCCAGTATTGCCGTCGTGGGCATTGGTCTCTTTGCCCTGCCCACAGGTATTCTGGGCTCGGCCTTTGTAGAGGAAGTGGAGTCACAGAAGCAAAGTGACACTCCGCCAGAAGCCTTTACCTATTGCCCGCACTGCGGCAAAAATCTGCCCTCCGGCAACAAATGATAAGCACTATCAATGGCTTTGTTTGTTTTGAACGATTTTACAAATAACTGATCCTATGGGATAATGACAACAGATCAGATAGAAATGAGGAACAACACCATGGACAATTTAAACGCCATTGGCCTTGAAAAAAACCAGTCCGAAGCTCTGGTCCATGAACTCAACAAACTGCTGGCCAGCTACCAGGTCTTTTATATGAACGTGCGCGGCTTTCACTGGAATATCCGCGGTCATCAGTTCTTTGAGCTGCACCTGAAGTTTGAGGAACTGTACGACGACCTGATCCTGAAAGTCGACGAGCTGGCCGAACGCATTCTGACCCTGGGCAGCACGCCCCTGCACAGCTATGCCGACTATCTCGAATGCAGCAGCATTCAGCCGGTCAAGGGTGCCATTGACGCCAAAACCACCGTTGAAAGCGTACTCAAAGCCTTTCAGACCCTGCTGATTGATCAGCGCAGCATGCTGAAACAGGCTTCTGAAGCCGGCGACGAAGGTACAGTTGCGATTCTGGGTGAGTACATCAAACAGCAGGAAAAACTGGTCTGGATGTACAGCGCTTACCTGGCTTAACACCCCGCGCCAGACACGACAAAGGCCCGGCGTTTGCCAGGCCTTTTGTCTGCATCCACTCAGCGCAGCATCTGTGAAAACGGCGCATCGCTCCGAGACACAGGGGCCGCGTGATCAGCTGCGCTGTTGTCAGCGGTGCTGACAGATAAAGATGCGGTGTCAACCAACCGGGCCCGTGGCCAGCACAGCACCAGCGCGCCCACCAGCAGACCGGCCAGGGTCTGAACACAGACCACCGTATAGCCCGTGGGCAAGTCCAGATAAAACGAGCAGCCAATCGCCAGCACGTTGACGCCACTGCCCAGCAGCCAGGCCCAGAGCAGGCGATGACGCTGAAAGAGGTAGGTGGCCATCAGGGCCGGCGCCACCAACAGGGCAAAAACCACCAGGACCCCGGCCAGTTTGACCGAAGAGGTTACCGTGGCCGCAAAACAAAGAAAAAAGGCCAGTTCACGCGCCAGGCCCTGCATGCGGCGGCTGAACCATAGCAGCGCACCCAGCCCCAGGTAAAGCAAGGCCGTGCGCCCAATATCGCTCAGGGGCGTAAAAAGAATGTCATAGGCCATCAGCTTCTGGATTTCTTCCATGCCGTGGGGCGAGCGCGAGAGCAATAAAAAAACCGCTGAGATGCCAAAAGCGTAGAGCAAGCCAATCAAAGGCTCTATATTCACTTCACGGCGGGCCGCCAGCCCAATCAGCAGTCCGCTCAGCAGCGCCAGCGCCAGCGAGCTGAGATACACATACTGGCCGTCAAAAGCCAGCAAGGCAATGGCCGTGCCGAGTGCTGCCATCTGGCCAATGGCCAGGTCCGTAAAAATAATGCCCCGCCGGATGATCTCCAGACCAAAATAGGCGTGAATGCCGACCAGAACCAGGGTCACCAGCAGGGCTGGAAGCAAGAGCGACAGCATCAGACCCCCAGCCGCTTGAGCAGGGTTTCGTACAGTGCAAAAATATCTTTGGCCTCCGGCACGGCCCCCACGTCATGAGGCAGGGTCAATAAACGGGCCGGACTGTGACGCGACAGATGCTCAGACGGCCCCATGGGCTGAAACACCCCCCGGATATTCCAGCGGACGTTTGCGGCTTTGGCCTGCTGCACCATGGTCTGAATCTGGCCAGGGGTGGGGGGAATACCCGGCAAAGGCTCCAGCGTGCCCACCAGCTCCAGACCATAATGAGCCAGAAAATAATCGTGCAGCCGGTGATACTCAATGACTTTCGCGCCTTTCAGCGGGGCCATGCGCTGCTGCCAGCGGGCCTGGGCCTGCTGCCAGCGGCTGCGAAAACTTTTGAGGTTTTGCTGATAACTCTTGCACTGGGGCTTATCGAGCTGACAGAGCTGCTGGGCAATGGCATCTGCCAGTTTGGGCACATTGGCCGGCGAAAGCACAAAGTGCGGATTGCCCTGGGGATGCACATCGCCCATGGCGCGTGAGACATTGTCGGGCACCTGAATTTTATCGGCCACGTTGGAAAGATCCAGAAAACCCGCGCTGCCAGGCTGCACCCGGCCATTATTGGCCTGGCGCAGCAGGGGCGGCAGCCAGCCAATTTCAAGCTGGGCACCGTTGATAATGAGCAGATCGGCGCGGTTTAAGCGACTCAGCAGGGAGGGCTTGGCCACTACAAAGTGCGGATCCCAGTCACCTGTGGCCAGGCTGCTGACGCTGACTTTGTCCTGGGCAATCTGTTGTACCAGATCCTGAATATAGGGGTAGGTGCCCACCACCTTTAATTTGGCCTGGGCCGGCGCGGGCAGGGCCAGCAAGAGCAGGCCAGCGAGCATCATCAGACGCAATTTAAACATACACAAACTCCTGTAGTTCAAAACTCATGGGCCCCATGTGCCCCCATGGCCAGATTAAACTGCAGAAAGACTTCATGCAGCAGGGGGCGATCCGGGCCCAGCTGGCGGCTGTAATCAAGATTATACTGCAGCCGGAAGCGGGTAAACTCGGTGGGATTATACTCCAGCATGGCGCTGCCACGACCCGGTAAAGGAGCGCCAGGCAGCGTATTCAGCGAGTCCTGAGTAATTAGATCAGCCCGCAGGCCCGTGCGCCACTGCTGATCAAAGCGCCAGATCAGCTGGGAATAAAGCCCGGACTGGTTCAGGCTGAAGGGATCCCGTGCGCCGTGATGGTAATGGCTGCCGTCCAGCTGACGCCAGAGCCACTCACTCTGCCAGCTCAGTTCACGGTACGAATCGATAAACCAGCGCAGGCTCAGATCCAGGCCCAGAATACGGCTGCTGCCAGCCAGGTTTTCAAAGGCTTCTGCAGCAGTAACCTGATGCACATGCAAATCGCCGCCGGCCTCAGCATCCGCCACAAAACGCAAACCGCCCTGGGCATAAGATACCCCGCCCAGCAAAACCAGGTTGTCATCAAGATCCAGGCTGGTTTTGGCGGTGGCCACCCAGAGGGTGGGGCCATTGACTTCTGCCAGACTGTAATCACCGGATGTAAAGCCCTGGGTGCCAAAGCTGGCCCGATTTTCGCCCTGCAGCAACTCCAGACCCAGGTCCAGATAAAAGTCCAGCGGCGCCAGCCAGTTCAGGCGCAGGCTCAGCTCGTTGAGACCATGATTGCCAAAAAAGGCCTGGTTGATCAGGGGCTGGTCATTAAAAGACCAGAAGTGGGCATGCTGGGGATTGATGCGCCCAAAATGACTGAGAAACTTGCCACTCTTGAGCTGCAGGTTCCAGGGCAGGGCACGGGTGTTAAAGTAGGCTTCTTCGATCTCAAATTCATAGGGCGACAGATGAAAGGTGGTAAACAGATCGATATAGGGATCCACTGGCGCGGACATGGTCAGCTCAGCGTAATTAAAGTTAAAGCCATTGCGGGTATTCATGGCGTGGTGCAGATCAGGCTGACCGTGCAGGCTGAGCGGAACGGGCAAGGTGCCATAGGCCGCATTATCAAGGCTGCGCCCACCGGCTGAGGCGTCCAGGATCAGAGAAATATCCGGTACAAAGTTCTGCTGCTGAAAAGGTGAGTTAAAGGGGTTAAACAGCGGCAACGACGGTAGTGCCTCCATCAGGGCATCGTCTGCAAAGGTTTCAGCTGGCGTCGCTTCAGGCGCTGGATCAGCCGCGATCTCCGGGGCAGCCTCAGATGTCACCTCTGGCTGGGCCAGCGCGGGCAGTGTACAGCCAAGTGTCAGCAGCCCGCTGAGCAGCAGCTTAGTGGTCGTGGTCATGATCTTCGTGATCGGCATGAGCATGATCATCATGATCGTCATGCGCCGCGTTTGCTGAATCTTCTGTCTGATTCTGCTGGGTCTGTTCCGCCGCATTTTGTGTACTGTCTGTGGTCAGGGTCGGATTATCCTGGCCGCAGGCTGTCAGGCTCAGACAAAACAGGGTAATCATCAGGTAACGATAAAAAGACATAACAGGCTCCTGGCATTTTGTGTTTATAGATGCAACTTAATTGCGTTTAGATTTATAACACAGAGCGTTCAGACCTTACAAGGAGACTGCCAGTGTAAGGCTTCAGTGGGCCGGGCTTTTGCCGCGCAGTTTGTCAACGGCCAGATGCAATGCCACCAGCACGCTGCCGATCAGCAAACCCGTCACCAGATTGGTCAGCGACGGCACAAACCAGGCCAGCAGGGCCGGCAAATCGTGGGCCAGATGCTCCACCCAGTGGTGCAGGGGTGCAATCCCGTGCACCAGAATGCCGCCGCCCACCAGAAACATGGCCAGCATGCCCAGTGAAGAGAGGGCTTTCATCAGATAGGGTGCCAGCTTCAGAATGCCAAAGCCCAGCTGGCGCTGCAGGCCTTCTCGCTGGCTGAGATAGAGGCCCAGATCGTCCAGTTTAACAATGCCCGCCACCAGGCCATAGACCCCAATGGTCATCAACACAGAAATGCCCGTCAGCACGGCCAGCTGCATGCCAAAAGACTCGGCGGCCACTGTGCCCAGGCTGATCACAATGATCTCAGCCGACAGAATAAAATCCGTGCGGATCGCCCCCTGGATTTTTTCTTTTTCAAAACTGGCCATATCCAGGTTGGCCAGCGCTTCAAGATCTATTTCTTCTGACTTATCGTGGCGGTGCAGCCAGCTGTGCAGGAGTTTTTCGCAGCCTTCGTAACATAAAAAAGCCCCGCCCAGCATCAGCAAAGGCGTGACCGCCCAGGGCAAAAAGCTGCTGATGGCAAGGGCTGCCGGAACCAGAATCAATTTGTTTTTGGCTGAGCCTTTGGCCACAGCCCAGACCACGGGCAACTCACGATCGGCACTGACCCCGGTGACCTGCTGGGCATTCAGGGCCAGATCGTCACCGAGGACCCCGGCGGTCTTTTTGGCGGCCATCTGGGTCATCAGGGAGACTTTTTGCAAAAGGGTGGCAATATCGTCAATCAGGGTCAATAAACTGGCACCGGCCATGGTTGGTTTCTCTTTCTGTTTGGAGTAAAGGTTCTGGGCCTTTTATACCATATTACAGCTTCAGTGCAAGGGGGCAGCTTGCTTTTAGCAACCCGAAGCCCTAAAATACCTCAGAAGCCGTTCCACATTCTTCTGAGGAGGCTAGGGCTGTGTTTGCGTGGTTAAAAGCATTTTTGCCCGGTCAGCGGGATCGCAACACCGGCAGCTATGAGCTGTCGGATGAAGATCGCGATGCCGTGGGCAGCATTGTCGAAACCCTCAGCCTGGTGCGCTGTGACGATCACAGCGGGCGGGTGCGCTTTCGGGGTTCCACCTGGCCGGCCACGGCTGTTGCCGAAGATATTCCGCCCGGTCAGCGGGCCCGGATCGTCTACCGCGATAACCTGGCCTGGGTGATTGAGGCCTATGCTGGCCTGGCCCAGCTGGGTGAGAAGGATCTGCTTTAAAAGGAGTTGTACGATGGATATTTTAGTCTTTTGTGTCTTAATCGGGGCCATTGTGCTCCTGTTCAAAACCGCCATTATTGTGCCCGCCCGTGAAGTGGCCATCAAAGAGCATTTTGGCAAGTACGCCGGTACCCTGGAGCCAGGTCTGCACATTCTGATTCCTTTTGTCGATAAAGTGGCCTACCGCCACGAAATGCGCGAGCAGGTGATTGAGATCCCCACCCAGACCTGTATTACCCGCGACAATATTCAGGTAGAAGTCAGCGGGGACCTGTATATTAAGGTGGTGGATGCCTACAAAGCCAGCTATGGCATCAACAATTACATGAGCGACAGCATTCATCTGGCCCAGACCACCATGCGCTCCCAGATCGGCAAACTGGATCTGGATACGGCCTTTTCTGAGCGCGAATCGGTCAATGAAAATATTATTGCCGAAATTGACAAGGCCTCTGAGCCCTGGGGTGTCAAAGTCCTGCGCTATGAAATCGAAGAAATTCGCCCTTCACGCAACGTGATCTCGACCCTGGAGCAGCAGATGGAAGCCGAGCGCAAACGCCGGGCTGAGGTCACCCTGGCTGAGGCCGAGCGCATCTCGGTTGAAAACGTGGCGCGGGGCGAGCGCCAGGAGCAGATCAACCTCTCAGAAGGCGAGCGCCAGCGCACCAAAAACGTGGCCGAAGGCCGGGCGCGGGCCATTGAAATTCTGGCCCAGGCCAGCGCCACAGGCATTGCCCAGGTGGCCGCCGCCATTCAAAAGCCGGGCGGTGACCGTGCGGTCAAAATGCAGCTGGTAGAGCAATTTATTGATGAGTTTGGCCAGATTCTGAATCAAGCCAATATCAGCGTGCTGCCAGCCGATGTGGCCCAGCTCAAAACCTTCTTTGAAGGGGCCGCCCGCGTGGCTGAGCCCGTGCGCCAGCCCACCACCATTAAGGTAACGAGGTAAACAATCATGCCCATGACATTTGGCCTGCTGGCCCTGCTGGCCTTTATTACCGTGATTCAGCTCTTTCGCTCCCTGCGCGTGGTGCCCCAGCGCGAAGCCTATGTGGTCGAGCGCTTTGGCAAATACCATAGCACCCTTGATGCCGGCTGGCATATTTTGCTGCCCTTTATTGATAATGTGGCCTTTAAACACAACCTGCGCGAAACCACCATTGATGTGCCCTCGCAGGAATGCTTTACCCTCGATAACGTGCGCGTGACCGTGGATGGCGTGATTTACGTCAGCATTCTGGACCCGCGCAAAGCCAGCTATGGCGTCACCGACTATGCCCAAGCCGTGCGCTCACTGGCCATGACGACCTCGCGGGCCGTGATCGGCAAGCTGGAGCTCGACAAAACCTTTGAAGAACGCGATCTGATCAGCCAGAAGGTGGTCGAAGCCATTGCCGAAGCCGGCGAGGGCTGGGGCATTCAGATCCACCGCTACGAAGTGCAGAATATTGACCCGCCCGCCACGGTCAGAGAGGCCATGGAAGCCCAGGTCACTGCCGACCGCCAGCGCCGGGCCATGATCTCAACCTCTGAAGGCCGCATGCAGAGCATGATCACTCGCTCTGAAGGCCGCAAAGCCGAGATGATCTCACACTCAGAAGGGGAAGCTCAGCGCCTGATCAACGAGGCTGAGGGCAAATCCCATGAGATTCTGGCGGTGGCCCAGGCCACGGCCAGCTCGATTGCCACTCTGGCCGACGCCATTGCCGCTCCGGGTGGCGATCAGGCCGTGCGCCTGCGCCTGTCCGAAAAATACATCGGTAAGCTGGGCCAGCTGGCCAAACCCCAGACCCAGATTCTGCTGCCCGCCGATTTGACCCAGCTGGATCAGATTCTGGCCGGTATGGGTCTGGACCCGGAGCAAAAAACCGGCACACAGGATTAATCTCAGGTGGGCAGCCTTTTGACGCTGCCCACCTGAGCCACTGAACATGCCGCACACAGTTTCTGTTCAGCGCTGGCACTGGATCACCAGTGCTGGTTTGTCTGTATTGGGCCTGGGACTGATGCTCTACTGCCTGCAAGCACCCGAGGCCTGGATCCCGATGCTGGATCCCAGCGCCGGCAGCACGTACATCGTGTACGAAGAAAGTGCCGGCACGTCCTGGCAGGTCAAAGTCGCATTTTTGCTGGCACTGTTCCTGATCACGCCCGTCTGCTTTGTCTTCAGCGGCTTGCCTTTTATCCAGGGCTCTCCAAAAGTCGTGAAAGGGCATAAAATAAACCTCACTAACCCGCATTTCTCACAAGGGTGCGCTCACATAGGGCGTAGGGTATATTTCGGGAGTTTTTACTGAACTCGGTAGCCTCTGAACAGGCCGTTTCACGCTTGATTCATTGTCTTTGTTCGTTCGCTGGGTGAAAGACGACAGGCCAAAGATAACCTGGTTTCAGGCGATTGAGATCTTGGTGAAGGGGCTCAGGCTCACGGTATTCGCAATCGCTTCAGAACCTGTCCCCACAGAGAACGAAAGGGGCACGCGCTCGCCAATTGACAGATCAGGTGCCCACCGACATGCAGGACGCGCGCCGCTACCTTCAACAGCTTGAGCCGAATTGTTCCGGCCTGGGCTTTGGCAAGCTCTGTGCCCGTCAATCCGAGCCGGCGAATCGCTTGCATCAGAACATACGCCAGCCCTGAAAACCAGAGCCGAAGCTGGTTGGCCCGAAACAGATGCGCTGACGTTCGTCCCGCAGCGAGGTCGTGTTTCTGCTCTTTGATCCGGTTTTCCATGTCCCCGCGGGCACAGTAGACCTGCTCGTAAAGATCTCTGGGTGTTGTCTGCTCCAGTGTCAAAGAGGTTACTACAA
>JACYMC010000150.1 GCA_015272195.1 Candidatus Sericytochromatia bacterium | reverse complement strand
CCTTCGCTGGTTTCTGAAGGGCTGCGCTAAATCACCCACCTGAAGGGATACTTTAGTTTTATAACATATTCGCAAGCCTGGCGCATATTGTTTTTACCCTCGCCTCAGGCCTGCTACAATACCCACAAAACCACTAAGGAATTTACTATGGGATACCAATACATTGTACTCGGTGCTGGCATTCAGGGCACCACCATTGCCTACGATATGGCGCGCTTTGGCGAGGCCGAGCGTGTGCGCCTGCTCGATATGGAGCTCAACCAGGCCCGGCAGGCTGCAGAGCATATCAATCAGCTGCTGCAAACTGACTGCGTCCAGGCCGGCCAGCTGGATGTGTCTGATGCTGAAGCCGTCACGGCTGCCCTCAAAGGCGCCGACAGCTGTCTGAGCGCTGTACCCTACCGTTTTAACCCGATGCTGGCGCGCTGCGCGATTGCCGCCGGCGTGAGCTTTAATGATCTCGGCGGCAAAACCGATCTGGTCTTTGAAGCCCTGGCCCTGCACGAAGAGGCTCTGGCCGCCAATGTCTCCATAATTCCTGACTGTGGCGTGGCGCCAGGCCTGGGCAATACCCTGGCCGCTTACGGCATCAGCCAGCTGGACACCTGTCACAGCGTGCAGATCCGCTGCGGCGGGCTGCCCCAGAACCCCCAACCTCCTCTGGACTATATGCTGGTCTTTAATATCGGCGGGCTCACCAATGAGTACTTTGGTATTTCTACCGTGCTGCGCAACGGTGAGCGTCTGGATGTCCCCACCTTTTCTGAGCTGGAGCATCTGACCCTGCCTGAGCCTTTGGGTGAATGTGAGGCCTTTGTGACCTCCGGCGGTACGTCTACCTGCCCCTGGACCTTTGCTGGCCAGGTGCAAAATTATGACTATAAAACCATCCGCTACAAAGGGCACTACGAAAAGTTCAAAGTGCTGCTGGATCTGGGCTTGCTCTCACTCGACCCTGTAGAAGTCAACGGTCAGCAGATTGTGCCCCGCGAGCTCTTTCACGCCGTGGCCAGCAAGGCCCTCGACTTTCCCGGCGAAAAAGATCTGCTGATTCTGCGGGTCAGCTGCAGCGGAACCAAAGACGGGCAACCCAAAACCCTGGAGTACACCATTCTGGATTATTATGACGAAAGCACTGGCTTTAACGCCATGTCCCGCATGACGGGCTTTCCGGCATCCATTGTGGCCATTATGTCCGCCCGCGGACAGAATGCACGGGGAGCAGTCGCCCTCGAAAAAGCCGTACCGGGAGATATTTTTCTGGAAGAGCTTGCCCGGCGGGGACTGAATCTGGAAATCACAGAAAAATAAACGCCTGGAAACGGGTCGGAAAACGCAGTCAAGCGCTGGCCCGCCAGGCGATGCATACACAAAAGGAATAAACACCATGGTGCAAGCACACACCTTTTTAACCCAGCCCGGCTACTGGCAGGCTGAAGGCACCTTTTATGATCCCAGAGGGCAGGCCCTGCCCATCACAGGCTCTGCCACCGTCACCCATGACGAATCCCACTGGCTGAATCACAGTGAAATGACCCTGCAGGCCAATCCCCCCATCAGCTTTCGTAACCGTTACGAAATTGAGCCCATGGAACAGGGGCTGGAATCCACCATCTGGGAAACCGAACACGAAACTCTCGGCCTGCTGATTGGCACTCTGGTCCAGATTGAAGACGCTCTGATTCTGTCTTATACCGCCAAGGGCGGCCATTACAGCGGTACAGAAACCCTGCGTCAGATTGATGCCGATCACTACCAGAGCTGGGGCGTACTCTGGCAGGGTGATCAGAAGATTTCTTCCTGGCAGGCCCGGCTCACCCGCACCCAAAGCTGAACATGGGCAAAAAATCCCGCCGCCAGCGGCGCAAAGCGCCCCTGCAAACAGCTGACATACCGGTGCCAGATCAGGAAACCCCGCCCGCCCCGCTGCTGGGGCTAGACCGCATCCTGACCCTGCTGGCTTTTGTGGGACTGGTGGGCTTGGTGGTCTTTTTTACGCCCATCCTGGGGCAGCGCAGCCAGCAGGCCTTTGAGCAGCGGGCCAGCGCCTTGTTGCAAGCCCTGGAGCAACCTGAAAGCGCCAGCGCCCTGCACGAACAGCTGAGCCAGGACCTTCAGACGCGCTACAGCCCAGACAGTCTGAACGGCTGGCTGCAGCAGCTGACGCTGGATCAGCTGTCGCAAACAGAACTTGTTTTTCAGCAGACCCGCAAGCAGCGCGGCCTGCTGCGGGCACACTTTGAGCGCCAGGGCCAGCCGGGCCTGCTGACAGCATCTTTTATGAACGCCCCCAGCCTTTCACTTGAAAACCGCTGGCAGGTCATGAACCTTTGCCGCAGCGACCGTGAAATCAGCGTTTTACTGCAAAAGCTGCGCGAAGCCGTACAGCAGAACGATGCCCCTGCAGCCTACGCCCTCAGTGCGGCCGGTCAGGGTCTTCAGCGCCCGGATACCGGCGGGGCTGAAGCCTGGCTGAAGCAGCTGCGTCAACTCGGACTGCAATCTGAGAGCGCCTGGCAATGGGGTCTGCCCGAAGGCCGTGAAGCCATGCTCCGGGTGAGCGGACAACAGGGCACGCTGCGTCTGGAAGCAGAGATTATCGAAAACCCGGAACAATGTCAGTATTTGCTGGCCAGCATCCGGCTGAAGACGCCTGATCAGTGATTCAGAATGAACCGTTCTTCGCACTCCCTGAGTAGACTTGAGGGG